>CAJOIC010000030.1:18625-37740 GCA_905234625.1 uncultured Oscillospiraceae bacterium
CGTCAAATTTCTCAAAAACGACGTGAACCACGGCCTCGTATGGTCCCTCAATCGGGGTCTTGAGGCCGCCTCCGGCGAATATATCGCCCGGATGGACGCCGACGATATCGCCGCGCCGGACCGCTTCGAGACGCAGCTGCGCGCTCTTCGGGAAACGGACGCTGATTTCGTCGGCAGTCGATTCGACTACATCGACGAGGACAGCCGCGTCCTCGAAACCGCTCCCCATCCGGCCCTGTCCCCCGCGCAGATACGAAGCGCTTTGCGGCATTTGAACGTCGTCCCTCATCCTTCCTGGTTCACCCGGGCGGAGGTGTTCCGCCGGGTGGGACCCTATCATGACATCCCGGCTGCGGAGGATTACGAGTGGCTCTGCCGGGCCGCCGGCATGGGCCTGCGGCTGCGTACCGTCGACAGCGTTTTGCTGCGCTACCGCACCCGCTCCCAGAGCGTTTCCCGCTCCAACGAGTGCCGCCAGGCCATGTCCACCCATGCCGTACGGCTGGAATACCGCCGCTCTCTCCGCACAGGAAAGCCCATGCGCGAGTCCGCTGTACTGGACCGGATCCGCCGTCTCAGCGAACAGTTCGGCGAGGCAGGGTACGCCGACAGCCAGCGTCTCTGGAAAGAGGGCTGGTCCAGCATCCACCGGGGCCGCCTGTTTTCCGGCGCCCGGTCCCTCTGCCGCGCCGTGATCGCCTATCCCCCCATACTCAGCATGGTTTGCAGCCGGCGGTTTTTCCTCCGTTTGTGCGCGGAAAACCGCCCCGCTGCGTATTCGTAGCGAAGGAGAGATGCTTCCTTGGAAAGAGAGATACAGATATCCGTCTTTTGCCTCGCTTTCAACCACGAAAAGTACATCCGGCAATGCCTGGACGGCTTCGTGATGCAGAAGACCGATTTCGCCTTTGAGGTCCTCATCCACGACGACGCCTCCACCGACGGCACCGCCGCCATCATCCGGGAATATGAGGAAAGATATCCCGAGATCATCAAGCCGACCTATCAGAGCGTGAACCAGTACTCCCAGCACATACCCATCATCCGGACACACCTCCTGCCCCGGGCCAAAGGCCGTTTTCTCGCCTGGTGCGAGGGGGACGATTACTGGACCGATCCCTACAAGCTGCAGAAGCAGTACGATTTCCTGTCCGGACATCCGGACTATGCCCTGTGCGTACACAGGGCGGTGAAGCACGATCTGCGCCGGGGCGGCGAATCCTTTTTCCCCGATATCAGCGAGGATCGCGATTATTCCCCTGAGGAGATCATACGCCACGGCGGCGGCGGGATCTTCTCGACCAATTCAATCGTGATCCGGCGCGAAGCGTATACCACCATGCCGTCCTGCTTTGACGCCGTCGGTTTCGGCGACTATCAGATCTTCATCTACGGCGCCATCTGCGGCAAATGCCGCTGTCTTTATGACGCCATGAGCGTTTACAATCTCGGCGCGGATAATTCGTGGACCATGCGCACTCTGTCCGCAGCTCCCACCGCCCGAATCGACGGCCTCCGGCGCGTCATGCATATGCTGGAAGCTGTGGACACCTTTTATAATGGGAAATACCACGAGGCGATCTCAGGCACGATCACAGATAGTCTCCAACCGCAGGAATTCGATCTTCTCCTGAGCGCCGAAGATTACCGCGAAGCAATGGAGAAGCGCTTTCGTCCCCAGCGCCGGGAGCGCAAGCCTCTCTTTCGGCTCTATATTTTTCTTCGGGCCTATTTCCCCGGCGTATACGCTTTTCTGAAGAAAGGTCTCCATGGAACAGAGTAAAAACATCTTCAACAACTTCTTCTGGCGCTTTCTGGAGCGCTGCGGCGCCCAGGGCGTCACCCTGGTGGTATCCATCATCCTGTCCCGCCTGCTGGACCCCTCCGTCTACGGCGTCATCGCCCTCGTGACGGTGTTCACAGCCGTCCTGGGCGTCTTCATCGACAGCGGCATGGGCTCCGCTCTGATCCAGAAGAAGGACGCGGACGATCTGGATTTCTCCTCCGTGTTCTTCTTCAATATCACCTCAGCCGTGGTACTCTACTGTGTCATGTTCTTTGCCGCGCCGCTGATCGCCCGGTTCTACGAGCTGCCGGAGCTGACGGCGGTCATCCGGGTGATGTGCCTGTCCTTCCTCATCGGCGGCGTCAAGAGCGTGCAGCAGTCCTACGTCTCCAGGACTCTCCAGTTCAAGCGTTTCTTCTTCGCCACCCTGGGGGGCACCGTCGGCGCCGCCGTCATCGGGATCTGGATGGCCTACGCCGGTTACGGCGTATGGGCCATCGTGGTGCAGAACCTCTTCAACCAGACCGTTGACACCATCATCCTGTGGATCACCGTCCGCTGGCGGCCCAAGAGGATGTTCTCCTTCCGGCGGTTGAAGCCCCTGTTTTCCTATGGCTGGAAGCTCCTGGTCTCCGCGCTGGTGGATACGGTATATTCCCGGCTCTGGCAGCTCATCATCGGAAAGGTATACACCACCTCCGACCTCGCCTTCTACAACAAAGGCGACACCCTGCCATACACCTTCATCGCCAACATCAACACCTCCATCGACAGCGTGCTCCTGCCCACCATGTCCGCCGAGCAGAACGACCGCAGCCGCGTCCGGGAGATGACCCGCCGGGCCATCACCACCAGCATCTACTGTATGGCGCCCATCATGATGGGCCTGGCTATCTGCGCCGAACCCATCGTCCGCATCGTGTTCACGGAAAAATGGCTCCCCTGCGTCCCCTTCCTGCGCATCTTCTGCTTCACCTACACCTTTTATCCCATCCACACGGCGAACCTCAATGCCATCAAAGCCCTGGGACACAGCGATTATTTCCTCCGGCTGGAGATCATCAAAAAATGCATCGGGCTTACCGCGCTCCTTCTGACCATGCGCCACGGCGTCCTCGTCATGGCATACAGTCAGATCATTACCAGCGTGATCTGCCAGGTCCTCAACTCCTGGCCCAACAAAAAGCTGCTGGATTACAGCTATCCGCAGCAGCTGCGGGACATCCTTCCCAGCCTTCTGACGGCGGCGGTCATGGGCGCCGCGGTCTATTTGGTCCGGTTCCTGAGCCTGGGCGACTGGCCCACGCTCCTCATCCAGGTGCCGCTGGGCGTGCTCCTGTATTTGGGCGGCTCGGCTCTGTTCCGCATCGAGCCCTTCCGTTTCCTCTGCACCGTCGCGCGCAGCTACCTGTCCGACAGACGCTCCAAAGGAGAGACAGCATGAACGATCCTATCCTTGTTACCCGCTCCTCCATGCCCGATTTTGAAGAATACTGCGCGGAGATCCGGGAGCTTTGGGACACCCATTGGATCACCAACATGGGTGTGAAGCATAAGGCGCTCCAGGCCGCGCTGGAGGAGTATCTCGGCGTGCCCCACGTCACCCTCTACACCAACGGCCACCTGGCCCTGGAGAACGTGCTGGCCGCCATGGAGCTCCCCGCGGGCAGCGAGATCATCACCACCCCTTTCACCTTCGCCTCCACCACCCACGCCATCGTGCGCGGGGGCTTCACACCGGTGTTCTGCGACATCAGCGACCGGGATTACACCATCGACACAAAGAAGCTGGAGGCTCTCATCACGGACAGGACCTCCGCCATCGTCCCCGTCCACGTGTACGGCAACCTCTGCGATACCGAGGCCATCTCCCGGATCGCGCAAGAACACGGACTGAAGGTGATCTACGACGCCGCCCACGCCTTCGGGGTGCGCCGTCACGGCGTCAGCGCCGCCTGCTTCGGCGACGCCTCCATGTTCAGCTTCCACGCCACCAAGGTCTTCAACACCATCGAGGGCGGCGCCGTATGCTACCCCGACGACGGCCTCGTCCAAAGGCTCAATGACCTGAAGAATTTCGGCATCCGGGGCCCGGAGGTATGCGCCTACGTCGGCGGGAATGCCAAGATGAGCGAATTCCAGGCCGCCATGGGCCTATGCAATCTGCGTCATATCGACAGAGAGCTCGCCAAGCGAAAGCTCGTCACGGAGCACTATCGCGGGCGGCTCTCCGGCGTCCCCGGCCTGCGGCTTTGCCCGGAGCAGGAGGGCGTCACTCCGAATTACGCCTATTTCCCCGTGGTGTTCGACGGGTACAAATACGACCGGGACCAGGTCTTCCGGCGGCTCGCGGAGGAGAACATCGGCGCCAGGAAGTATTTCTACCCCCTGACGAACAGCTTCTCCTGCTACGCCGGCCTCCCCACCGCCGGCGCGGAAAAAACCCCCGTGGCACGGCATATCTCCGACCGGGTCCTCACGCTGCCGCTGTACGCGGATCTGGCCCCGGACGATGTGGACCGCATCTGCGATATCGTCCTGGAACGGTGAAATAAGCGCAGAAAGGATATTGTAATGAAAACAGCTTTGGTAACTTCTTTGGGTTCTGTTGCGGGAGACATCGTAATTAAAAATCTAAAAAAAATGGGGTTTCGCGTAATCGGCTGTGATATTTACCCCAAAGCCTGGAATGTGGACGCTTCCTCTGTGGATGTGTTTTATCAGTCTCCATTGGCGGCAGATATTCCGAATTACTGCAGTTTTATAAAAGACGTGTGTTCCAGGGAGTCCGTTCAATATATCCTGCCGCTCACCGATGTGGATGTGGATGTTCTCAACGATCATCGCTCCTTACTGACAGATATAGGCGTTACCCTCTGCGTCTCTCCCGCGTCTGCCATCAGCATAATCCGAAATAAAAAGCGCTTATCTGACTTTATCGAAAAGAACTGCAACTATATCACGACCATACCGACCCTGTTTCTGAAGGACATTTCGCATCTACCCTGGCAGTTTCCCGTCGTCTGCAAGCCGTTTAACGGCAGGAGCAGTCAGGGCCGGGTATATATCCATAACCAGACGGAGTGGCAGGCTTTTGTGTCCGCGGCAGATCCGGAAAAGTATATCGCACAGCCGTTTGTCGATGGCTCCGTTGTTGTTGTCGAGGTTATCCGTCCGTCTGATGGACGTGGATCGGTGTCCATGGCGCGGGAGGAGCTGATTCGAACGCCCCATGGCTGCGGAACCACCGTTAAATTGTTTTCGGACGCAGTTTTGGAAAATAACAGTCGGCAGCTGGCGGATGCGTTGGGTGTCACCGGCTGCGTAAACTTTGAATTTATCAAGGGAAACGACGGACAATATCATTTCATTGAATGCAATGCGCGTTTCTCCGCAGGCGTTGAATTCCTCTGCCTGGCCGGATACGACTATATTAAAAATCATATGCGCTGTTTTGAAGGCGCAGATATTGATCGTCCAATCGTTACAAAGCCCATGATCATTGCGCGGAAATACGAGGAATATATAACTTACATTGCAGACTGACCGTAGGCACAGTCGGTAAAACACCGCGTTCCGCATGCCTGTTTTCACAGTGCATTTGGTTGCGGCGTACCGGACATAAACGCTTTTACCTCGTTAATTAATAAGGAGATTTGCATGAATAATCCTTTTGTTCTGATTCGAAGCGACCTGGATCGTGATGAAAAAAGACAGGCGATAGAGGCCTGCGACGCTTCTCTTCCAAGGCCTGTCACGCCCCGCGACAATTACGACGAGATCTTTGAAAAAATGGATCGATACGCGGAGTTCATCGCAGCCTATCAGAACGGGATCGCCGGATATGTGTCCATGTATGCAAACGACCAGGAAACAAAAACAGCCTTTATAACACTGTTTGTAGTCAAGGACGAATTTCAAAGAATGCATATCGGTACCGAACTCATGAATGCGTGCCGACGGATCGCAGAAAGAAACAAAATGAAGCGTATTCGTCTGGAAGTCCTGAACTCGAATATGAAAGCGATTTCTTTTTATAAGAAGCAGGGCTTTTACGAAGAAAAGCCCTGCTCGAATATAAGTATATATATGCTCATGCCGTTATAAATAATTACTTCAGCGCATGCATAGATCGGATCGGGGGACAGTTTTTATGAACTACGAAAGCCCTATTCAGGAGCTTGACAGCATTAACGGTAACCGGATTTTCATCAAACGCGACGACCTGCTCCCGTTCGCGTTTGGGGGGAACAAGGTTCGCATTGCGCAGGAATTCTTCGCCGATATGGAACTCAAGAACAAGAATTGCATGGTCGGCTACGGCAACGCCCGCTCCAACCTATGTAGAGCGCTGTCAGTCATGGCCAGGGCAAAAGGATATCCGTGCTATATCATTTCTCCCAATGATGACGACGGGAAAAGAGCCGAAACCTTTAACAGCAGAATCGTGAGTATGTGTGGAGCGGTGACGGTCCCATGTGATAAGCGGCATGTGAGCGAGGCCGTGACTTCCGTACTGGACGGCTGCATCCAGGCAGGATTAAACCCGTATTACATTTACGGCGATCCTCGCGGCAATGGGAACGAGGCCGTTCCTGTAAAAGCGTATATCAAGACAACAAAGGAAATCATAAATCAGGAGCAGCGACTTGGCATCCGCTTTGATCGCATATACCTTGCTTCAGGCACAGGCATGACGCAGTCGGGTCTTATCATCGGAAGTCAATTATTCAACAGAGCGTGGGATATCTGCGGGATCAGCGTCGCAAGACCAAGGGAGCGCGGGACTGCCGTCATTCAGGTATATATAGACAAGTATTATAAGGAAACTGATCTCCCGCGCACCGTTCCAAATCGGCCCATCCTTTTTCTGGACGACTATGTGCTCGACGGATACGGAACATACAATGACGTGATTAGTCAGACAATATACGCTGCCTATCAGCAATTTGGAATCGCTTTTGACCCGACTTATACTGGCAAGGCATTTTGGGGGATGGACAACCACCTCCGGCAGAACAATATATCCGGAAAGAACGTTCTGTTTATCCATACTGGCGGCACACCCTTGTTTTTTGATTTCATCGCGTCTCAGCGGGGATCCCCGTTGCATACAGAGCCGACCTGCATGCATTTGTGACCGCCGACTCCTGTATAATTTTCTCTGCCCACAGGCACGGAAAAGGAGGCCTCCGCCATGAAAACGATCATGCTCGTCTTCGGCACAAGACCGGAGGCTGTCAAGATGTGTCCCCTGGTGAACGAGCTCAGGCGCCGCGAGGGTCTCAGGACCGTCGTGTGCGTCACCGGTCAGCACCGGCAGATGCTCGATCAGGTGCTGGAGGCCTTCCGGGTCGTTCCCGACTACGACCTCTCCATCATGAAGGAGGGCCAAACCCTGACCGACATCACCCTCGGCGTCCTCGGCCGCCTGGGAGAGCTCCTGGACCGGGAGAAGCCGGACGTCGTCCTCGTCCAGGGTGACACCACCACCGCCTTCGCCGGGGCCCTGGCCTGCTTTTACCGGCGGATCCCCGTGGGGCATGTGGAGGCCGGTCTGCGGACCTATGATACGGACAGTCCCTACCCCGAGGAGTTCAACCGCCGGGCCGTGGGCATCGTCGCCCGATATAACTTCGCCCCCACCGAGACCGCCCGGGAAAATCTGCTGCGGGAGGGAAAGAAGCCCGAGACCGTATGGGTCACCGGCAATACCGTCATCGACGCGCTGAAGACCACCGTGCGCCGGGATTTCACCCACCCCGTCCTGGACTGGGCGGGGGAGAGCCGCCTCATCTTCATCACCGCCCACCGCCGGGAGAACCTGGGCGAGCCCATGCGCCGCATGTTCCGGGCCATCCGCCGCGTCGTGGAGGAGCATCCCGACGTGAGGGCGGTCTACCCCATCCACATGAACCCGCTCGTCCGCCGGGCCGCCGACGAGGAGCTGGGAGACTGCGATCGCATCCGCCTCGCGGAGCCCGTGGACGTGATCGACTGCCACAACCTGATGGCCCGGTCGTACCTCATCCTCACCGATTCCGGCGGCATCCAGGAGGAGGCCCCCTCCCTGGGAAAGCCCGTGCTGGTCATGCGGGACGCCACGGAGCGGCCGGAGGGCGTCGCCGCGGGCACCCTGCGGCTGGTGGGCACGGACGAGGAGGCCATCTGCCGGAGCTTCACGGAGCTCCTCACCGATCCCACCGCCTACGACGCTATGGCCAAGGCCGTCAACCCTTACGGAGACGGGCACGCGGCCGAGCGCATCGCCGACATCCTGGAGCGGGGCTTTACCGCCCGATAAAACCGCACTACAAAGCACGCCCGAAACGCGGAGGCTCCGCGTTTCGGGCGTTTCATTATTCTGTTTTCGCCGTCAGAGCGTATGCATCAATAGTAGCACAGCTCGCGGGCCGCAGCGTCCAGAGCGTCACGATCGTCGGGATGGGCGATGGAGATGAGGGCCTTGGCGCGCTCGCGCACGTCGAGACCGCGCAGATTCACAGCGCCGTACTCGGTGACGACCCACTGGACATAGTTGCGCTGGTGGGTGACCACCGCGCCGGGGGTGAGCTGGGCCTTGATCTTGGGCAGGCCCTTGTTGGTGCGGGCGGTGAAGGCCATGATGCCCTTGCCGTGCTCGGCGTAGTAGGTGCCGAGGGTGAAGCAGAAGCCGCCGCCGGAGCCGGAGTACTGGGTCGGGCCGATGGACTCCGCCGCGATCTGGCCGGTGAGGTCGATCTCCACCAGGGTGTTGATGGAGACCATGTGGTCCTGACGGGCGATGTTGAAGGGGTTCACGACCTCGGGGCCGGGCTTCATGACGCACTTGGGATTGTCGTGCAGGTACTTGTAGAGCTCATGGGTACCGTCCGCAAACACGCCCACGTGGAGCTCCTTGTCGAAGACCTTGTTCTTGCCGGTGATGACGCCCTCGCCGATGAGGTTCACCAGGGAAGAGGTGAACTGCTCGGTGTGCAGGCCCAGGTCGTTCTTGGTCATGAGGTAGCGGCCCACGGTGTCGGGGATGCCGCCGATGCCCATCTGGATGGTGTCGCCGTCGTCGATGAGGTCGGCCACGGTCTTGCCGATCTGGTCCTCGAGCTCGGTGGTCTGGAGGCCGCCGATGCAGTACTCGGGGGTATCGACTTCATAGAGCATGGTGACGGCCTCGACGGGGATGTACGCGGAGCCGTTCATGTAGGTGAGGTTGGGGTTCACCTCGACGATGATCTTCTTGTGCTGCTCGATGGCGTCCTTCACAGCGTAGTACTCGATGGTCTGGTTCATGCCGATGTAGAGCTTGCCGTCCTCGGTCATGGGAGAGACCTGCGCGGTGAAGACGTTGCAGGGGCGGTGCATGTTGACGGAGCGATAGTAGTTGGGCAGGTCAACAGGGATGAACATCGCGTTGCGCAGCTTGTGGGCCTCGCGGTAGCTGGGGCCGTAGAAGTAGTTGGCGCAGTTGATGTGGCCGTCCATGCCCGGGGTCACCAGGAAGGGATAGCGGCCGATGCGGCTCTTGTACACGATGACGTTCTCCACCCGGGGAGCGATCTCGTGCAGGCGGCCGAACAGGGTGGCGGGCTCGTTGTAGTTGTTGGAGCACCAGATGACGTCGCCGGACACTCGTAGATCTTCTTGTAATCTTCGTACGTGTAGGCCATGTTAATCTCTCCGTATATATTTTATTTAATTTGCTAACGTCATTATACCAAACCACAATGTTTTTGCAAGGGGGTACGGGGTGTTAATTATTTATTGTATCCCGTGGCTCCACGTTCATATAAAGATCGGCGCTCCCCACCCGGAAGAGCCCGCTCCCGGCCAGCTGGTCCTCGTAGCCCGTCCAGGCGTCGCTGCGGATGGCCTGGATATCCGCCCGATAGCCCAGCACCACCACGGGACAGGCGTCGTACGCCGTCTGCTGGAGCCGCCGCACATACCCCCGGGCCACGGAGCTGTCCTCCGCGGAGCGCAGCGTATCCAGATCTCCCAGGAAGGCCGCGTCCTCCCAGCCCGTCAGGGTCCCCAGCTCCTCCATGAACCGGGCCGCCGTGACGGAGGCGCCGACGCTGCACCGGAAGGTCAGAAGGCACATGTCCCAGTTCTCGTCCCCCCGGCAGGCGTCCGCGGCAGAGCCGTCGGTCTTGCGCCAGTTCACCTGGATGCCGATCTCCCCCAGGTCCGCGGCCAGGATGGTGGCGGCGGTGGCGGACCAGTCGTCCAGGCTGCTCGAATACATGCGCAGGCTCAGCTCCGTCTCCCGGATACCGTATTCCAGGATCCCGTCCTCGTCCACGTCGGCATAGCCCGCCGAGCGCAGGAGGCCCAGGGCCGTATCGGGGGAATACCCCCGCAGGCCCTCCGGCACGGCAAAGCCGTCCAGGCCCGGACTCATGAAGCTGGAGCCCGTCATGCCCGCGCCGCCCACGGCCATGGACATGAACCACGCCCGGTCGGCGCTGTACTCCACGGCCTGGCGCATGGCTGTGTTTTTGAAGAAATCGGCCTGGCAGTTCAGGGCCAGGACCATGCAGTCCGCCCCGGGCAGCACCGCCTGGATGAGCTCCACGCCGGGCACGCTCTCCAGGGTGGTCAGCTGCACGTCGGACAGGCCGAAGCTGGCGTCCGCCTCCCCGGCGGACACCGCCCGGGCAGCCCCGGTGACAGTACCGTAGCGCTCGAAATACAGCTCGCCGATCTTCGGCGCGCCGCCGAAATAGTCCGCCCTGCCCCGGAAGCTCCAGCCGTTCTCCCCGGAGGCCTCCGGATCGTACACGA
The DNA here is from genome assembly GCA_905234625.1 of uncultured Oscillospiraceae bacterium. Classification (GTDB taxonomy): domain Bacteria; phylum Bacillota; class Clostridia; order Oscillospirales; family Oscillospiraceae; genus CAJOIG01. The sequence goes on from CAJOIC010000030.1 coordinate 29,196, forward strand.
AGGGCCCCGAGCCCACCAGCTCCAGGTTCTCGAAGGAGCCGGGGGAGAACTCGTAGGACTGCCAGATATGCTTCGGCAGGATGGGGGTGGGGTTATAGAGCATGTCCCCCTTCACATAGGAGGTGGAGATGACCACGGTATAGTCGTCCGGCTGACGGATCACGGTGATCCCGTCGAAGTAGTCGGAATAGATCGTGTCGCTGTGGCGCATGAGCTCATAGGAGAACACCACGTCCGCCGCGGTGACGGGGACCCCGTCCGAGAAGACCGCGTCCTTCCGCAGGCGGACGGTCCAGGTCAGCCGGTCGCTGGACAGGCTCCAGTCCTCCGCGATGCACGCCTGAGGCTGACCGGAGGCGTCCAGCCGCCACAGAGGATCGTAGCTCAGGAGAAAGAACTCCTCCGCCAGTCCCCCCTCCGACAGGACGGGGTTCAGGCTGTCCGGCGTCTGGGCCACCGCCACGGTGAACCGGGGCCCCTCCGTGAAGGCCGCCCCCGAGGGCTCGTCCCTGCCGCAGGCGGCGGCGCTCAAAAGCAGCACGGCGCACAGCAGCAGCGCCGGGACGCGCCTGCGCAGGCCGCTTGGTTTGTGTTTTTCCATCATTCGATATCCTCATGGGAGCCCCTCTCCGGCGGCTCCGCCCGTTACGTCTATGGCTGATACCGACATTATAACATAAGTCTCCGAAATTTCAATTTCCCGATGGAAAAGCATTGAAACCGCCTCCGCATTGTGATAAAATAATCGCAAGCTGTAACGGAGTGCTGTGCGCACGGGCTGTGGCGATGGCGCCAACGGTCTGTGCCTTTTTCTTTATCAAAAAAGGAGGTCGCCTATGCTTATCCTTGGAAACGGCCGGGTCATCACCCGGGACGGCGCGGTCCCCTACCTCGCCGAGGGCGCCGTGGTGACGGACGGGACGCTCATCCGCGAGCTCGGCCCCACCGCCGCCATGCGGGAGAAATACCCTGACGCGGAGTTCGTGGACGTCCGCGGCGGCGTCATCATGCCGGGCCTCATCAACGCCCACACCCACATCTACTCCGGCCTCGCCCGGGGGCTTTCCATCAACGGCCACGACCCCCGCACCTTTTATCAGGTGCTGGACGGCATGTGGTGGAACATCGACCGGCACCTGGACCTGGAGGGGACGAGGGCCAGCGCCTACACCACCATCCTGGAGTGCCTCCGAAACGGCGTCACCACCATCTTCGACCACCACGCCAGCTTCCGCGAGATCGAGGGCAGTCTCTTCGCCATCAAGGACGCGGCGAAGGAGCTCGGCATCCGCGCGGGGCTGTGCTATGAGGTCTCCGAGCGGGACGGCATGAAAAAATGCGATGCCGCCATCGAGGAGAATGCGAATTTCGCAAAATGGGCCGCCGCGGAGAAGGACGATATGATCTCCGCCATGTTCGGCGGCCACGCCCTGTTCACCATCTCCGACGAGACCTTCGACAAAATGGCGAAGGCAAACGACGGCCTCACCGGCTTCCATATCCACGTATGCGAGGGCTCCACCGACCGGGAGGACAGCTGGAACCGCTACAACTGCCGCCCCATCGACCGGCTGAAGGACCACGGCATCCTCGGCCCGAAGACCATCCTGGGCCACTGCATCGAACTGACGGACGACGAGCTGGACGTCATCGCCGAGACCGACACCATGTGCGTGACGAATCCCGAGTCCAACATGGGAAACGCCGTGGGCGTGGCCCCGGTGCTGAAGATGTTCGAAAAGGGCATCCTCGTCGGCCTCGGCACCGACGCCTATACCCACGACATGCTGGAGAGCCTGAAGGTGGAGCTCATCATCCAGCGGCACAACGCGCGTCTGCCGAACGTCGGCTGGATGGAATCCACCGGCATGCTCTTCCGGAACAACGCCAAAATGGTCGAGCGGTATATCTCGAAGCCCATCGGCGTTTTGAAGCCCGGGGCCCTGGCGGACATCGCCGTGTTCGACTATAAGCCCTTCACCCCCTTCTCCGACGCGAACATCGACGGGCACATGATCTTCGGCTTCCAGGGCCGGATGTGCACCCATACCATGGTGAACGGAAAGCTCCTCTACAAGGACCGGAAGTTCACCGCCTGCGACGAGGACGCCCTCACGGAGCGTATATACACCGCCGCCGAGAAGCTCTGGGGCGAGCTGAACCCATGACATCCCACCGCATCGCCGTTTCCCTGCGGCCTGACAGGAGGTTTACATAATGTCTGAGAAAATGACCCGCATTCCTTACGATCAGCTTCTGGAGCAGGTATGCCGTGAATACGAGACCTGCGGCACCATCTTCGGCGTCAGCCATATCTGGAGGCCGAAGAAGAAGACTCTGCCCATCTTCGGCACGGAGAAGCTGGAGACGCCCTTCGGTCCCGCCGCCGGACCCAACACACAGCTCGCGCAGAACATCATCGCGGCCTACGCCGCCGGGGCGCGGTTTTTTGAGCTCAAGACCGTGCAGATCATGGACGGCGAGGACCTGGCCGCCTGCGTCAGCCGCCCCTGCATCTGGGCCAAGGACGAGGGCTACAACTGCGAGTGGAGCACGGAGCTGACCGTGCCCGATGCCATGGACGAGTATATCAAGGCCTGGAACGTCCTCAAGGTCATCAGCGAAAAATACGGCCTCGGCGCCCCTGACGGCTTCGTGTTCAATATGTCCGTGGGCTACACGCTCGAGGGCATCAAGTCCCCCAAGCTCACCGCGTACCTCGACGGTATGCGGGACGCGGGGGTGTCGGATTCCGTCACCATCTCCACCCTCCACGGCTGCCCGCCGGAGGAGATCGAGCACATCGCCAACTACCTCATCGGCGAGCGGGCGCTGAACACCTACGTCAAGTGCAACCCCACCCTGCTGGGGTACGACTTCTGTCGGGAGACCCTGGACCGGCTGGGGTACGACTATATCGCCTTTGACGACAAGCACTTCCGGGAGGATCTGCAGTGGGCGGACGCCGTGCCCATGTTCAAGCGCCTCAAGGCCCTCGCCAAGCATCAGGGCGTGGAGTTCGGCCTGAAGCTGACGAACACCTTCCCCGTGGACGTGAAGGCAAACGAGCTGCCCAGCGAGGAGATGTACATGTCCGGGCGGGCCCTGTACCCCCTGACCACGGAGCTTGCCTCCCGCATCGCCAAGGAGTTCGGCGGCGGCCTGCGGATCTCCTACTCCGGCGGCGCGGACTATAATAGCATCGAGGCCCTCTTCGACGCGGGCATCTGGCCCGTCACCATGGCCACGAACCTGCTCCGGCCCGGCGGCTACAACCGCATGGCCCAGCTGGCTGACATGCTCTACGAAAAGGACTATCGCCCCTTCGCCGGGGTGGACCCGAAGAGGGCGGCGGACATCGCTGCGGCCGCGCAAAAGGACGCCTGGTACAGAAAGCCCATAAAGCCCCTGCCGGAGCGGAAGATCCCGGCGCAGGTCCCTCTCCTGGACTGCTTCTTCGCTCCCTGCCGGGAGGGCTGCCCCATCCACCAGGACATCCCGGCCTACGTCCGTCTCACCGGCATGGGAAAGCACCTCGACGCCCTGCGCATGATCACGGAGCGAAACCCCCTGCCCAACATCACCGGCACCATCTGCAACCATCGCTGCATGGACAAATGCACCCGCCAGTATTATGAAGGCGCGGTGGACATCCGGGGCTGCAAGCTGGAGGCCGCGAACGCCGCGTTCGACGAGCTTCTCCACTCCATCCGGGTACCGGAGAAGACCGGGAAGAAGGCCGCCGTCATCGGCGCGGGTCCCGCGGGTCTCGCGGCGGCGGTGTTCCTGGCCCGGGCGGGGGTCTCCGTCACGGTGTTCGAGAAGGCCGACAGCGCCGGCGGCGCGGTCCGCCGGGCCATCCCCGGGTTCCGCATCAGCTCCGAAGCCATCGATAAGGACGTCTCCCTGGCCCGGGCCTACGGCGTGAATTTCGTCTTCGGCTGCGAGGTGCACTCCCTGGAGGAGCTGGCCTCCTTCGACGATGTGGTGGTCTGCACCGGCGCGTGGGTGCCCGGGGTCCTCTCCCTGGAGAAGGGTGAGGCGAGAAACGCCGTGGAATTCCTCACCGCCGCGAAAAAGCATCCCCACATCACCCCCCTGGGCGCGCATGTGGTCGTCGTGGGCGGCGGCAACACCGCCATGGACACCGCGAGAGCCGCCAAGCGTCTTTTGGGCGTGCGGACCGTCACGGTTGTCTATCGCCGGGACGCCCGGAACATGCCCGCCGATGAGGCGGAGCTGCGGGAAGCACTGGCGGAGGGGATCTCCTTCCGGACGCTGCTCTCCCCCCTGTCCTGGGAGAACAAGACCCTCAAATGCGAGATCATGGAGCTGGGAGAGCCGGATGAAAAGGGCCGCCGCAGCCCCGTCCCCACCGGCGCCTATGAATACATCAAGGCCGACGCCGTCCTGGCCGCCGTGGGCGAGCGGACGGACACGGAGCTCTACCGCGCACTGGGCATCGCCCTGGACGACAAAGGCCGTCCCGTCCTGGACCCCGCCACGGGCCGCTCCTCCATCCCCAACGTCTATCTTGCCGGCGACGGCGCCTCCGGTCCCTCCACCGTGGTGGAGGCCATCGCGGGAGCCGCCCGGGCCGCGAAGGCCATCGCGGGCATCGACTTTGAGAAATACGTCCCGCTGAACGTCGCCCACAGCCCGGAAGAGGCCATGGTGAAGAAGGGCGTCTTCCGGAAGGGCTGCCACGAGGCCGAGCGCTGCCTCGAATGCGCCACGGTGTGCGAAAACTGCGTGGACGTCTGCCCGAACCGGGCCAACGTCCCCATCATGGTGAACGGCCGCATCCAGATCCTGCATCTGGACGGCCCCTGCAACCGCTGCGGCAACTGCGAGAGCTTCTGCCCCTGGTCCAGCGCGCCGTACAGGGACAAGTGGACCCTCTTCCCGGACGAGGCGAGCTTCCACGAGGCGGAGAACCCCGGCTTTGTTCCCCTGGGCGGGGCGAGAGTTCTCGCGCGCTTCGCGGGAGAGGAATTCGAGGCCGATCTCGGCGAGGGCAACGGGAAGCTGCCCGTGGAGCTCGCCGTATTCACCCGCACCGTCCTTATGCGGTATCCGCTTCTTATCAGCCAGTAATATTCATACAGAGGAGATAAACAGACAATGGATTTTGAAAGCATCAAGTCCGCGGCGGAGGGATATAAGCCCGCCATGATCCGCTTCCTGCGGGAGCTGATCGCCATCCCCGGCGAGAGCTCCGGCGAGCAGGGGCATGCCGAGCGCATCCTGGCAGAGATGCAGGCGCTGGGCTTCGACGAGGCCGCCATCGATCCCCAGGGCAATGTCGTGGGATATATGGGCGACGGCGAAGATATCATCGCGTTCGACGGCCACATCGACACCGTGGGCATCGGCTACCGGGACAACTGGAGCTTCGACCCCTACGAGGGCTATGAAAGCGACGACGAGATCGGCGGCCGCGGCGGCTCCGATCAGCTGGGCGGCGTGGTCTCGGCGGTGTACGGCGCGAAGATCATGAAGGACCTCAGCCTCATCCCCGCGGGGTACAGGATCATGGTCACGGGCACGGTGCAGGAGGAGGACTGCGACGGTCTCTGCTGGCAGTACATCCACAACGAGACCGGCGTCACCCCGGCCTTCGTGGTCTCCACCGAGCCCACCGACGGCGGCGTCTACCGGGGCCATCGCGGCCGCATGGAGATCCGGGTGGACGTGAAGGGCGTCTCCTGCCACGGCTCCGCCCCCGAGCGGGGCGACAACGCCATCTTCAAGATGGCGGATATCCTGCAGGACGTCCGCGCCCTGAACGAGAACGACGCGGCGGAGGACACGGAGATCAAGGGCCTCGTGAAGATGCTGGACCCCAAATACAATCCCGCCAGCGACGACGCCAATTTCCTCGGCCGGGGCACCGTCACGGTGAGCGAGATCTTCTTCACCTCCCCCTCCCGGTGCGCGGTGGCGGACTCCTGCTCCGTGAGCCTGGACCGGCGCATGACCGCCGGGGAGACCTTCGAGTCCTGCCTCCAGGAGATCCGGGACCTCCCCGCCTGCCAGAAATACGGCGACGATGTCACCGTGTCCATGTACACCTATGAGCGTCCCTCCTGGACGGGCCTCGTCTATCCCACGGAGTGCTACTTCCCCACATGGATCAATCCCGAGACCGCGCCGCATGTGAAGGCCGTGGCCCAGGCCCACGAGGCCATGTTCGGTCCGGAGCGCATCGGCGCCCCCACCGCCATGGCGAAGCGCGAAGGCCGCCCCCTCATCGACAAGTGGACCTTCTCGACGAACGGCGTCTCCATCCAGGGCCGGTTCGGCATCCCCTGCGTGGGCTTCGGTCCCGGCGCGGAGAGCCAGGCCCACGCCCCCAACGAGATCACCTGGAAGCAGGATCTCGTCACCTGCGCCGCGGTGTACGCCGCTGTGCCGGAGCTGTACGCCCTGGAGATCGCGCCTCCCGCTCCCGAGAAGGAGGCGGAGCCCGCCCCCGCTCCCCAGAAAAAAACCGGCTTCTTCCGGAAGCTGTTCGGAAAGGAATAAGATAGCATGGCACTCATGGAACCCTACGCCGCCGCCCTCTCGGAGCTGAACTTCTCCCGCATGTACGGCGATGATTTCTTCCTCACCTGGGACAAGACCTCTGACGAGCTCTCCGCCCTGTTCACCGTGGCGGACGCCCTGCGCCGCCTGCGGGAAGCCAATATCTCCACCCGCATCTTCGACTCGGGCCTGGGCATCAGCCTCTTCCGGGACAACTCCACCCGCACCCGGTTCTCCTTCGCCTCCGCCTGCAACATGCTGGGCCTGACGGTCCAGGACCTGGACGAGGGCAAGAGCCAGATCGCCCACGGCGAGACCGTCCGGGAGACCGCCAACATGATCTCCTTCATGGCGGACGTCATCGGCATCCGGGACGATATGTACATCGGCAAGGGCCACACCTACCAGAAGGCCGTCTCCGACGCCGTGCGCCAGGGCCACGCCGACGGCGTGCTGGAGCAGGTGCCCACCCTGGTGAACCTCCAGTGCGACATCGACCACCCCACCCAGTGCTGCGCGGACCTTCTGCACGTCATCCACACCTTCGGCGGCGCCCAGAACCTTCACGGCAAGAAGGTGGCCATGACCTGGGCCTACTCCCCCAGCTACGGCAAGCCTCTCTCCGTCCCGCAGGGGGTCATCGGCCTTTTCACCCGCTTCGGCATGGACGTGGTGCTGGCCCACCCCGAGGGCTACGACGTCTTCCCCGAGGTGGAGGAGCTGGCGGCGAAGCAGGCCGCAGCCTCCGGCGGCAGCTTCAAAAAGGTAGCCTCCATGGAGGAGGCCTTTGAAGGTGCTGACATCGTATATCCCAAGAGCTGGGCCCCCTTCGCCGCCATGGAGCAGCGCACGGAGCTCTACGGCAGCGGCGACTTCGCGGGCATCGACGCTCTGGAGAAGGAGCTTCTCGCCCAGAACGCTCAGCACATGGATTGGGAGTGCACCGAGGAGCTCATGTCCACCACCAAAAACGGCAGCGCCCTGTACCTGCACTGCCTGCCCGCGGATATCTCCGGCGTCTCCTGCGAGCGGGGCGAGGTGGCGGCCTCCGTGTTCGACCGTTATCGCACGCCGCTGTATAAACAGGCCAGCTTCAAGCCGTATATCATCGCGGCCATGATCTTCCTGTCGAAGGTAGAAGACCCCGCCCTCATGCTCCGCAAACTGGAGAACAAGGCCAGGGTCCGTCAGATGACATCTATTTGAAAGGGGTATTGAAAGCATGGAACTGAAGAAACTGGAGGGCGCCACGCCCGCCCTGGGTCCCTACTCCGCGGGGGTGAGTATCGGCGATCTCGTCTTCGTCTCCGGTCAGATCCCCACCGACGAAAACGGGAACCTGCCCGAGGGCATCGAGGCCCAGGCGGAGCAGAGCATCCGAAACGTACAGACCGTACTGGAAAACGGCGGCAGCGACCTGCGGCATGTGGTCAAGACCACCGTGTTCCTGCGGGATATCGCGGATTTCGCCGCCGTGAACGAGGTCTACGCCCGGTTCTTCGACGGAGACGTGAAGCCCGCCCGCTCCTGCGTCCAGGCGGCGAAGCTGCCCAAGGATATGCCGCTGGAGATCGAGGCCATCGGCGTTAAAATCAGATAAGCGCGCAAAAACGCCGGAGCGGCCGCTCCGGCGTTTTTCTGTAATGTTTTATACGACTCCCCGTCTCCGGCGCAGGAGCCAGTAGATCAGAGTCAGCACCAGGGCCGCCCCCAGCACTCCCAGGATGGCGCCGCAGAAGTCGATCCCCACATCCCGCAGCGCGGGTCCCCGGCCCTCGGCGAACATTTGGATGCCCTCGTCCACGAAGGCCACCGCGAGACAGCCAACCGCCGGGAGCACCAGGCGGCAGGTCCCGTCCGTACGCACCAGCAGCAGGCACATCAGGACCCCCAGCGCGGCGTATTCGATAAAATGCGCCATCTTCCGCACGAGATGCTCCGGCGTGAACACATACCCGTGCCGCTCCAGCACCCGCTGCGCCGCCTCCACCAGCGGACGCACCAGCCGCAGGAACCG
>CAJOIC010000031.1 GCA_905234625.1 uncultured Oscillospiraceae bacterium
ATGATCGAGGCTTACGAAAACGGCATGAAGTAAGCCATCCCCGGCAAGAGCGACGCAGCGCAATGCTGCGTCGCTTTTTTAACAAACAATGACTTGACTTTCTGAGATTATATACTATAATTATTATAGCTATTTATGCGCTTAAATGTATTTTGGCGCGTTGATATTGCAGGAAAAGACATACAACGGAGGAATCCTTCCATGGATTTTACGCTCTCCAAAGAGCAGGAGATGCTTCGACAGATGTACCGGGAGTTTTGCCAGAACGAGGTAAAGCCCATTGCTGCCGAGGTCGATGAAAACGAACGCTTCCCGTGGGAAACAGTCAAAAAGATGGGCGAGCTGGGGCTAATGGGGATCTATTTCCCCAAGGAATACGGCGGCGGCGGCGCGGACGTGCTGTCGTATGCCATGTTTGTGGAGGAGCTGGGCAAGGTCTGCGGCACCACCTCCATCATCGTCAGCTCCCATACGTCGCTGTGCTGCGCGCCGATCTATGAGTTCGGCACCGAGGAGCAGAAGCGGAAATATCTGCCGGACGTCCTCTCGGGACGCAAGGTGGGCGCTTTCGGTCTCACCGAGCCGAGCGCCGGAACGGACGCCTCGTGCCTCGAGACGACCGCCGTGCTCGACGGCGATCATTATATCCTGAACGGCTCGAAGATATTCATCACGAACGGCGGCGCGGCGGAGACCTACGTCATCTTTGCCATGACGGACAAATCGAAGGGTCACCGCGGCATCTCCGCGTTCATCGTGGAGCGGGATTTCCCGGGCTTCTCCGTCGGCCGCGAGGAGAAAAAAATGGGCATCCGCGGCTCCTCCACGGCGGAGCTCGTCATGGTGGACTGCGTCGTGCCGAAGGAGAATCTGCTCGGCCGGGAGGGGCAGGGCTTCAAGGTCGCCCTGCACACGCTCGACGGCGGGCGCATCGGCGTGGCCGCGCAGGCGCTGGGCTTGGGCGAGGGCGCCATCGACGAGGCCATCGCCTATACGAAGGAGCGCATCCAGTTCGGCAAGCGCATCAGCCAGTTCCAATGGACGCAGTTCCAGCTTGCCGATATGGCGACGAAGATGCAGGCCGCGCAGCATCTCGTTTACGCCGCTGCATGCGCGAAGCAGGCCGGGCGGGATTACAGCCGCGAGGCCGCCATGGCGAAGCTCTTTGCCTCCGAGGCTGCCAGCGACGTGACCCGCCGCTGCGTGCAGCTTTTCGGCGGCTATGGCTTTACAAGGGAGTATCCCGTGGAGCGCATGATGCGCGACGCGAAGATCACCGAGATATACGAGGGAACGAGCGAGGCTCAGCGCATGGTCATCGCCAAGTACCTCGGTGTAAACTGAGGGGAGGGAACGGCTGTGAAAGTTATCGTATGCGTAAAGCAGGTTCCCGATACCTCCGGCAAGGTGGCCGTGAACGAGGACGGCACCCTCAACCGCGCCTCCATGCCCGTCATCACGAATCATGACGATAAGAGCGCCGCGGAGGCGGCGCTCCGCCTCAAGGACAAATACGGCTGCAGGGTCGTAGCCGTCACCATGGGTCCCGCGGCGGCGGAGAGCATGCTGCGCGACCTGCTCGCCATGGGCGCGGATGAGGCGTATCTTGTATCTGACCGCGCCTTCGGCGGTTCGGATACCTTTGCCACGAGCCAGATCGTGGCCGCCGCCGTCCACCGCATCGGCGTGGAGCCGGACGATATCATCCTCTGCGGCCGGCAGGCCATCGACGGCGATACGGCGCAGGTCGGCCCCCAGATCGCGGAAAAGCTCGGTTTGCCGCAGATCACATATGCCGGCGACATCGCACTTGAGGACAGCGGCGCGGTGGTCGTCCGCCGCATGCTGGAGGACGGCTATATGACCATCCGGGCGAAAACACCCTGTCTCATAACATGTATCAAGGAGCTCAATCCCCCGCGCTATCCCTCCGTTTCCGGCATCATGGAGTGCTATGAAAAGCCCCTCACCGTCCTCACCTATGAAGACCTGAAGGACGAGCCCCTCATCGAACCGGATACCATCGGCTTGAAGGGGTCGCCGACAAACATCGCCAAGTCCTTCACCCCGCCCCTCAAGGGCGCGGGCGTCATGCTGGAGGGCGCGGATCGGAACACCGTGACCGATCTCGTGTCCCGCCTCGGCGCGAAGCATATCATCTGAGGAGGGCGAGACGATGCAAACCTTTACCTTTGAAAATACCGATACCGCCGCCTTCCATGGCGTTTGGGTCTATTGCGAGCAGCGTCGCGGCGCGCTCATGAGCACTGATCTCGAGCTCATCAGCGAAGGCCGGAAGCTCGCCGACGAGCTTCATACCGAGCTTTGCGGCGTGCTGCTGGGCGACGGCGTGGCGGCGCTTGCGCCGCAGCTCGCCGGCTACGGCGCGGATAAGATCTATGTCTGCGAAAGCCCGCTGCTGCACGACTATACCACCGACGCCCACGCGAAGCTCATCTGCGATCTCGTGGCGGAATATAAGCCGGAGATCCTGCTCTTCGGCGCGACGAACATTGGCCGCGACCTCGCGCCCCGCTGCGCCGCCCGGCTGCACACCGGCCTGTGCGCCGACTGCACGCATCTCGATGTGGATGTGGCGAGCTATGTGGAATTTCTGCGGGCAAACTCCACGCTGGATGAAAAGGGCATCGGCGAGGAGGGACTGCATCAGCGGTTCGAGAGCGACCTCAAAATGACCCGTCCCGCCTTCGGCGGTCACCTCATGGCCACCATCGTATGTCCCCGCTTCCGTCCCGCGATGGCGACGGTGCGCCCCGGCGTCATGCAGCGCGCGGCCTTCGACGAGGCGAGAGCCGCGGCAGTGCAGATCGTCCGCCCAACGTTTTCCCTTGCGGCGGAGGATATCCAGACCGAGGTGCTGGAGGTCGTAAAGGCCGCCCGCGAGATGGTGGATCTTCTCGGCGCGGACGTGGTCGTCTCCGTGGGCCGCGGCATCGCGGCCGATGTGGAAAAGGGCATTGCTCTCGGGCAGGAGCTGGCGGATGTGCTGGGCGGCGTCCTCGGCGGCAGCCGCGTATCCGTCGACTCCGGCTGGCTCTCCGCCGATCATCAGGTCGGGCAGACGGGCAAGACCGTGCATCCGAAGATCTATATCGCTCTGGGCATCTCCGGGGCGATCCAGCACAAGGCGGGCATGCAGGAATCCGGCTGCATCATCGCCGTGAACAAAAACCCCGCCGCGCCCATCTTTGAGATCGCGGACTACGGCATCGCGGGCGATCTTTTCAAGGTCGTCCCGATGATGATCGAGCAGTTCCGCGCCGCGAGGGAGGCCAAGGCCAGCGTGGGCTGACGGACAGAAAAACAACAGGGAGAAGGGTCTTTTGGATCCTTCTCCCTTATATTATTCGTTTTCGAAAAGCGGCGTGGAAAAATACCGCTCCGCGGTATCCGGCAGCACGGTGACCACCGTTTTGCCCGGCCCCAGCTTTTTCGCCAGCTTCAGCGCCGCCGCCACATTGGTGCCGCCGGAGATGCCGCAGAGCAGCCCCTCCTCCTTGGCCAACCGCCGGGCGGTCTCCAGCGCCTCCTCATCCGTGACGATGTAGATATCGTCGTAGATCGCCCGGTTCAGGATCGCGGGGATGATCCCGTCGCCGATGCCCATCTGCAGGTGCGTGCCGATGGTGCCGCCCGCGAGGATCGCCGCGTTCTGCGGCTCCACCGCCCAGATCTCAATATCGGGGTACTGCGCCTTCAGCACCTCGCCGATTCCGGTGACGGTGCCGCCCGTTCCGATGCCGGAGCAGAAGCCGTGGATGTGCTTGGCGGCCTGCTGCATGATCTCAAGCGCGGTATATTTCTTATGCGCCAGCGTGTTGTTGACGTTTTCGAACTGCTGCGGCACGAACACATGCGGGTCGTTTGCCTGCATTTCCAGCGCGATCCGAAGGCATTCCTCGATGCAGGCGCCGATATCCCCCTCGTCGTGGACGAGCTTCACCTCCGCGCCGTAGTGGCGGATCAGCTTCCGCCGCTCCTCGCTGACGGAATCCGGCATGATGATGACGGTGTGGTAGCCCCGCACCGCGCCTACCAGCGCAAGGCCGATGCCCTGATTGCCGCTGGTGGGCTCCACGATGACGGTGTCCCGGTCGATGCGTCCCTCGCGCTCCGCCTGCTCGATCATGTTGAGCGCCGTCCGGGTCTTGATGGAGCCGCCCACGTTCAATGCCTCGAATTTCACCAATATCTCGGCGCTGCCCGGCTCCGGCATACGGTTGAGCCGTACCAGCGGCGTTTGTCCTACCGCTTCCAATACGCTGCTGCAAATCATTCCTGCCTGTTCTCCTCGTCTGAACAAATATAGTCACCCCGGCATTATACCAGCCCCGGCGGTATTCGGCAAGAGAAATCCGCATAGCCGGACGCTTGCGGGGCGGCGGGGAATATGCTATGATGCGGGAGGATCATACACTATCGCAATGGAGGGCTCGCCATGGAATATATCGGCAACGCGGGGCAGACCTATATGCCCTTTGAGGAGAATATCCACGTTCCCACGCTCCCCTATACGCCGCCGGCAAAGCCGGAGCCGCCCCTGCCGGAGCTGCGCCTCAATGCCATGGCGCAGAGCAGGGGCTGGGTGCTGACCATGCAGAGCCAGCATTTCCTGCCCGGCGTGACGGCGGAGATGCTGGACTGGTGGTGGGCAAACATGGAGAAGGGCTATTACCTCTGGGCGCCCGGCTCCCATAAGCGGTTCAGCTGGGTGCGGGAGCCGTGGAAATACGGTTTTGTGCGCTCGGCGCATATGATCTCCGAGTCGGTGGGCGAGGGGCTTCCGGTCTTCGGCGGCAGCGGCGTGCAGATCAACCGGCTGGATATGGACTGGTTTCCCTTCACCGAGACGCTGGAGCATGTCATCGTGGAGGGCGTGTTCAACGCGAAGGACGAGTTCGTGGATATGACCGTCCATATGTGGCAGGACGCGCCGGGCGGCTGCGTCCACAGCACAGCGGCGGTCATGAATCCCCGTATCTCCGAGCCGCCCGCCTTTGTGCTGGAGATGCTGGCGAAGGATCCGGAGGCGAAGCTTGTCCCGCCGTCCTCCACGGATCACGGGGAATATGAGGCCTCCCGCTGGCCGGTGTTCCTGCCGACGCTCTATGGGCTGTGGAAGGATCATCCCGACCCCACCCAGAGCGTGCCCTGCGATCTGCGGGTGGAAAAAACCGGCGCGGAGCGCTGGCAGTACCGCACCCCCTCCGGGACGCCTCAGCTTTGAAAGGGAAGAGAAAAACACACGAAAACGCCGGCACGACGCCGGCGTTTTTCCTTGGATGATGTTCGGTCACAGGTCGATCCGGCAATGCTCATAGGCGTTAACGATCACCGTATCGCCGTATTGGGTGCGCTGCGGCACGTTCACGCCGTAGTTACGGTGGATATGCCCATGGACGAAATACGCCGGATGATACCTATCCAGAAGCTCGGTAAAGCACTCGAAGCCCCGGTGGGGAAGGGTGTCGAAATCGTTGATATGCCGCGCCGGGGCATGGGTCACCAGAATATCGAAGCCATCATGCCGCCGGATGGCGGGACGCAGCCGAAGAATGCGCCGCTCCATCTCGCGTTCCGTGTACATATTCGCGCCCTCCCGGTAGCGATAGGAACCGCCCAGCCCCAGAAAACGGACGCCGTTATGCACCGCGAGTGTGCCGTCGAGACAGACACACCCCTCTGGGGGCGCTTCGGAAAAGCTGTCGTCGTGGTTGCCCGGCACATAGAAAAGCGGGCGGTTCGACATGGTCACGAGAAATTCCAGATACTCCCGCCGCAGATCGCCGCAGGCGAGGATGAGATCGAACTCTGAGAGCTTCCCCGGGGTGTAATAATCATAGTAATAGCGGGACGGCACGTCTGCGACGGCGAGAATACGCATCGGATCACCTCTTATCCTTGGAGGCTCTGCCGACGCCCACGGAATCCACGGTGGCCTTGCCCAACTCCGTCAGCTCGTCGTAGACCGGGATCTCCCCGACAACGTTTTCCGCCAGATAGTCCATGTTGATGATCTGCTCTGGGGTGAGGGTGCGATCCGCTTCCAGAACGATCCCTCTCTGCCCGTACAGGGGGCCGCGGAACGGCTCGCAAATCCCGGCGCGGATGCTTCTGGCCAGCAGCTCCGCCATCTTCCGCGTGGAGGGCGGGATCTTGTCCGAGCAGCGCAGCTCCACGACCCCCGCGGACAGACCCCAATAATAGTTCAGGGCGCGGCTGCTCTCGGTGTATTCCGTTTGGGCGGCGTGGTTTTGGATGAGCCGGAGAAGCTGCTCGTAATAGCTTCCCCATTGCCAGAGAGGCGTGGCAAGGTTGATCTGCTCCCCGCCGCTCACGAGGGACAGGCCGAGACTGCTGCTGCCCTCCTTCCCGAGGCGCACGAGATCCTGCGACGAGATGAGCCTCACGCCCCGGTCGGTCAGCCGCCGCAGCGCGGCGTCGGCTCCGCCGACCGTCGACCACTCCAGATACGCCTTGGCGCGCGGGTTCACCATCTGCAGTCCCAGCGCGAAGGCATTGATCCCGGCGATCTGGCCGTAGATGGGATAGTCGCCCAGATACCCCACGGGCTCGTTTCCTGCCATGGCTCCGGCGATGGCGCCGATGATGAACTTCACCTCATACATCCGGGCGTAGTAGGTGCGGATATAGCGGTGGGACATATTCAAGGAGCAGTTGAAAACCGTCGCCGAGGGATGCTCTACCGCCGCCCGGAGGCTGGCGTTCAGCAGCCGGGGCGAGGTGGTGAAGAGCACGGTATTGCCCTCGGAGAGCGCTTTTTCCATGACCTCTCCCGGATCGCCTGCCAGCGCGTCGAAATAAGCGGTGGCGTCGATCGAATCGCCCATCACCCGCTGCACATATTCCCGGCCGCGCTCATGACCGCGCGTCCATGCGGATACCTCCGGGTGTCCGTCGTGGATAAAGGCCACCTTGAGCGGCTTTCCCTCGCTCCCGGTGAGCACCTTGCGGATGATGCCCGGCTTTTTCTCTGTGGGCGTCAGCTTCACGTCGATGGGCGCCGGCTCCTGCCGGAGGGTGACCTCCTCCCATACCTTCGTCAGCGCCTGCTTGATCTGCTTGGCTGTCTTGTCCTGCAGGGACGGATAGCCGTATACCTCCATATAAGCCAGCATCGCGTCTCCCGCCGTGATGCTGAGCCTGCCGCCGCCGTTGGCGTCATAGGCCTGCCGGAAGTAGTAATAAGCGGTGGAAAACTGCCGCCGCTCGTCCTCCGTCCAAGCCGCCTCCGGCTCCTTGCCCACCAGCCGCTGCAGGGCGGTATAGCCGCCGGTCTTGGAAAACTCGATATAGTTGATCCGGCTCAGCTTATAGAAATCGACGAACTCATAATAAAGCTCGGTCTCTCCGCTGCGCTGGGGCAGGATGCGGATGACATGCCCCGTGACCTGCGGCGCGTCGAAGAATTTCAGAACACTGACCCGCTTGTTTCCCTCTTCCACATAATAGCGGTTCAGAAACTCATAGGCCTTGATCGGCTCCCGGATCCCCTCGGAAAGATGCGCCGCGCACAGCCGCTGCCATTTTACGGAAAACTCCGAGGAGGTATCGAGGAGAGGCATGAAATTCGGCGCAAAGGAATTGTCGCGCCCCCGGGTCTTGGTGCCGACGACGAATTCCATGGGGATCTCCACGATCCCCAGATCGATCCCATTGAGACAGCGGTTTTTCGTCACGAAATCATCCAGCACCGGGAGAAAGGGAGACGTGCCCTTGGCGAGGCTGGCTCGATAGGCCTTCTGTCCCAGCTTCAGCGCCTCTTTGTAGTATGATTCAGACATGGATCGTTCCTCTCATAAAATGCGGCTCCAAGTCAGCTCCGGCCGCTTGGTGCCGGTCGGGAGAAGGTTACCCGATCTAGGCGCGGTTGTCAAGCGCCGCTTTCGGCATCCGCGAAATGCTGCCGGATAAACAGCTCGATCTCCTCGAAGGCGGTCATGGCCTCGGGGTAGTCCCACAGATCCAGCGGATAGGTGTGGATCATCTCCCGTCCCACATGCAGGCGGACATCCGCCCCGGCCTTTGCCGCCGCGGCGGCAAAGATCAGCGCGTCCTGCAGAAGGATCTCCGACCCGCCCGCGGACAGGAACACATCCGGGAATCCGGCCAGATCACCCCGCGCCGGGGAGATCAGCGGATCGGTCGTCGGGTGGTTCGGCGCATAGACGCTGAAAACCTCGTCGGGCGGCGCGAGACCCTCCAGCACGGTGCCGTCCGGCGTCTGCGCCGCGTCCGTCACCGGGGACAGCGCGATGATACCTTTGGGCGCGGGTACGCCGGCCTGCTTTGCCATCAGCGCCACATCCAGCGAGAGGGTAGCACCCGCCGACTCGCCGCATACGATGATCCGCTCGGGAGCATAGCCCAGAGCGAGCAGCGCCCGATACCCCGCAAAGGCGTCCTCCGGCGCGGCGGGGAAGACATGCTCCGGCGCGAGACGATAATCGGCGCTGAAGCAGGTAACGCCCGTGCGGTGAGAAAGCTCTAGGAGAAACGGCAGGGGAATGCCCGAGGAGCCGTGGGTGAAGCCGCCGCCGTGGATATAATATATGAGATCGCCGGTGGGATGCGCGGGACGCACCCACTTGCCGGAGATATTTCCGGCAGCGCCCGGCTCCCACGTCACATCGTCGTAAGGCTTCACATCCTCAATGGCCATGGCCTCCATGTCGGCGCGAGCCTGCGCGAAGGGCTTTCCGAAAAAATCATAGCGCTCCCACACGCTGCCTTTTCGGTGAAGAAATTCCTGACTTGGCATGGAAACGACCTTCCTTTTCTGTTCTTATCTGCATCGTATCACCTGCGCCGGGTTCTTGCAAGCAGGAAAAGCTTTTCAAGCTTATTAACGAGGATTATTAACGGAGACCCCGAGGCGTATCTGCGCAAGGCGACGGACTGTCATCCGCAGGACAACAGAACGACCGAGGGCGGCGGTGTCGCTTCACCGCCGCCCATGGAGTATTATATTCTGGTATGAGGGGAGGCCCAGCGGCGTCCCTATATCTCAATAGCTGCGCTCGGATAATCCGGCGAAATCGCATCCTCCTCTGTCAGATCGACGATCTCGACTTCGATCTCATCTTCGATCTCGACCTTCTTGCGATATCGGACAAGAAGAACATCGGTCAGCCAGCAGGCCGCCAGCCAGAAGATCATGATGGGCGTCCAGATGTCGATGATGACCATCGGCAGGCGCATATCCTCCGTATCAATAAATCCCTTGAACGCGACGATGGATATGATCAGTTCCAGCGCAACTCCGATCCAGAACTTCCATGTAAACTTCTTCACACGATATAGCTCTTCCTCGGCTTTTTCTTCCGCTGCCTCGGTGCGGATCTCATCGACGTCCTCGATCCGATCCATACTGTCAGCCGCAGCCTTGACCGAGCCGTCGTTATCGAACATAGACGCGCCTATGCTCTCATCGCGGTCAAGCTCGTTATCCACGAGCCATCCTTCATTCAGAAGCCGCTGATGCTCTTCGTTCAGCTCGCGCATCATCTTGCGGCGACCGAATTTAGCGGTGATCTTATGTACCGGCAGGAAGATGAAGATCGTCAGGATCAAGCAGATCAGATTCAGCAGCGCCCAGCAGTCGCCGCCTCTCCCTCCGGAAGGATACAGCTTCGCCAAGAACCTCGTCAGAGGCGTCGGCGTCTCAAACAGCTCATACAGCGGATCATCCGGACTGAACGGGTTCTCATAATCGGAATAGGAATCATCGGACGGCGTGGTCGTTCCCGGCCTGCCGGACACAGGCGTGGGCAGCAGGTGCTCGGTCATGTACGCAAATACCACGGTACGTCCATTGGTGATCGAGCCGGCGCAGGTAGACATGGCAAGCACCTTGCCGCTCGAAGCAGCGCCCGCGTCGTACTGCAGGGCATTCGCGCGGATGTAGTCTATCAGCGCGCCGGGATCCTTGTTGATCTCAAGGATATCGTAGATCGCGTCATCATAGGCGTCCGTTTCCAGCGCGGCAAATATATAGAGATCATAGACGGTCGTCGGCGTGATCAGGATCCCCTCGCGGTGCTCGGAAAAATACGCATCCTCCACGAAATTGTCGAGATCGCCGAACATGGCGCCGCTGTCCATATGGTGTCCGTAAACGAGATTATAGGAATCGGAGAAATCCGGGCTGTTATCGGTGGCGAGATAGATACTGCCGTAAAGAGCGTAATCCCCATACACGTTCTTATTGACGTATTCGAGGTCGTTCTTTCCTTGGGTCACCGGATAATGTGATCCTGCTCGGTGAGATGCGGGATTACGACACGATCTCCGCGGCAATCACAGCGGCAGAAACCGGCGTGCTGCTCATGAGCACGCTGCATACGAGCAGCGCCGCGAACACCATCAGCCGCATCCTCGACGTTTTCCCGGCCAATCAGCAGAAGCAGGTCAAGATCCAGCTCGCGCGGATGCTCAAGGGTGCGGTATGCCAGCAGCTCGTCCCGTCGGTGGATGGCGGCCTGATCCCCGTATTCGAGATCCTTAAAACCAACGTCGCCGTGCAGAATATGATCCGCGAGGACAAGCTGCACCAGCTCGAATCCGTGATGCAGGCGGGCGCGGCGGAAGGGATGTGCACGATGGACGGCAGCCTCCTCAGTCTGTATCAGCAGGGCCGTATTACCAAAGAAACAGCGCTGATCTCCTGCGTCAATTTCGAAAACATGGTAAAGCGGCTCGGCTGATACGACGATCGGCCATCCAAAACCGGCCTTGAAAACAGGAAGGGACTGTCTCACTATACTGGAAGCCGGGTGATAAAAAGCATAAGGCGCTGTCTCAAAACAGCTTATGGAGCTAAATTGAGGCAGCGCCTCTTTCTATGTGCTCGAAATGTTGAAAACTTTTGGTAAAAACATCTAAAAAGAGCAAAACCATCCAGAGAGTAGCTCAGCGACGACAAGTCATTTTTCATATTATCTGCAAATGGCTCTTGACTTTCCCCTTGGGGCACGGGCTATCGGTATTATATCACATAGCAAGGACCCTGTCGCATCCGCTTCGGAATGGACAGGGTCCTAATTGATATCCTGTATTTTCATGTTTGGTGCCTTTCCGTATGTCGTCATTTGTGAGCGCATTCGGCGTAAAACTCTTCCAGGAACTCCACGAGCTTCTTCATTGATCTCATCTCCTTTCTCGGATGGTTGTATGGCGTCATTTGATTTTATCTGTGAGCGCAGATCTCGAAGTATTCCTCCAGGAACATCTCCAGCTTCTTCATCGTTTTCACCTCCTTGGGGCTCGTCTTTTTCTTTCTGTCTGTACTATACCACCGGGATCTAAAATAGTAAAATACTATGATTATTATGCCAATTATATCTGTTGTGTATGATATAAAACACCCGCCCTGTCAGATCACGAACAGAGCGGGCGCTGTTTTCGTCAGATTCAGTTCTCTTCCACCAGCAGAAGATGCTCCGTGGCCATATCGTAGTACAGCATGACGCCGCTTTCGGCCGTGTCGCATACATGGATCACATCCGCAAGCTCCGACGCAAGCTCCGAATAATCCGCCAGTCGATTCTCGCGAGCGGTGAGCTTCTCGGGTGCAAAACGGATCGTGCTTTCGCTTTCAAATATTGCAGAGTACAGGATGCCGGCCTCCACAAGATCCTGGAAAATATGGCTTCCGTAGCTCAGCTCCGGCATATACCCGGCGCGTTTTTCCGAAACCTCCACGATGGCGTCGAACTCGCTGATATCCGCGAAGGTGGAGGGCACGCCGAGCTCCGGCGAGGAGGTGCAGATCCGGCCGGGGGTGAGAAGGACGAGACGTTTGCTCTGCTCCCGACAGTGCCAGTTGACGGCGGACAGTGCGTTTTTTACCTTGTGCTTCTCCCGGTACGGCATCCGGTAATACGCAATGGCGTCGATGTAAACAATGAGGTCCACAGGGAATTTTCGGGAAAAGCCCATGGAGACGCCCCGGGTCTCCAGCAGAACGGAGGCGGGATCGGCGGGCGTCGGGATGTGCACGGCCTCGCCCTCTTGGGTGAGCTGGAGCGGACGGCATTGGAGCAGGCCGATCATGTACTCCCCCTGCGGCGAGAGGTTAATGGTGTACTCGATGTCCACAGGGTAGTCGTATGCCGTCTGCAGCAGGCGGAGAAGCCCCCGCAAATCCTCCATGAGTGCCTCGTTCCGCACGAGCCCGTCGCAGGAGACGTAGAATATATCCCGGGACATGCCGCTGTCGCGGAAATAGCGCTCGGCATCCCAGTCATGGGAGTACAGCGCCTTTGTCAGATACTCCGGCAGCAGCCCCCGGATCCGATCCGCGTCCAGGCTCTGCAGCGGCTCCGGGCCGGGACCGACGCCGTCGATGAGGCGCTGGGAGAACTGGTGCCGATCCGCCGCGGAGGTGAGGAGCGTCTTCGTCGGCTCGTCCGATGCGGGGATAGGAGCCCGTGCGGCGATCCACCGCCGCCGTCCCTAGGCCCGCCACCAGGCGGAGCATCCCCTCTTCGGGGTGAGATACGCCCATGCGGTAGGGGCTCATGGAGTAGCCGACGCCCGCCGCCGAGGGCGTGAAAAACCTCTCGTACCGGGAGCCGGACACCCGCTGCACCAGAAGCGCCATCTGCTCGTCCAGCTTTTCGAGGCCGCGCCGCTTGCGGTAGTCCAGCGCGGACAGGCCTACGGTGCTGGCGTATACGGTGCGAACCGCCTGCTCGAACTCCGCGAGGCGTTCCTCCGGCGTGCCCTCGCTGCCGCAGAACACGGATTCATACTTTCCGGCAAAGGCGTTTCCGAAGCCGTCCTCCAGAATGGAGCTGGAGCGGACGATGATGGGCTCGCCGCCGTAGTACTCGAGGAGCTTTCGGAATTCCGCCTCGATCCCGGGCGAGAATTGCCCGGCCATGATCTCGGCGGCGAACTTCTCCGCCAGAGCGAAATAGCCATCCTCCGTCTTCTGCCGGATCTTCAGATCCCAGAAGCCGTTGTCCACGATGTAGGCGTAGAACACGTCGGAGCCGATATAAAACGAATCGTGGGGTTCAATGCGCGAGAAGATGTCCGGCCGGAGGTTCTCCGTGAGCTTGCGGGCCAGCAGCATGCCGCAGGCCTTGCCGCCGATCATGCCGGTGCCCACCATGCGGCTGTGGATCTCGAAGTAGTCCGCCGGCCGGAAATGCTGTTTGATGAGCTCCCGCAGGCGGTCGTCCCGGGTGAGCATGATGTCGCAGATCCGGCCGCACGCCGCCGTTACGTCCATGCCGCTCTGGTACATCAGCTCCGTCCGCTGGAAGAAGCGCTCCCAACTGTCCATGTTCTGGTTTTGGGGAGCTTGCCCCGTCTCGTTCATCCGGCGGTAAAAGCGGCTGACCTCCACGCCCTCGCTCAGCGCACGAAACTCGCCGCTGTCCGGGCGGAACACATGGGGCTGGAACATGGTGTCCGAGGAACGCCGCCATACCTTGAGCGGGCGGACGAACAGCGCGCCGTCGTCGCCGCTGGGGAACACGTCCATCAGAAGCTGTGTCGTGTCCCGGATCTGCTCGATGGCGGCAAAGGAATGCCGACCCCGGATCACCGGGAAAAAGGCCACCGTGTCGAGTTGGAATAGGAACGGGCAGGTCAGATGGAAGAAGTTCCCCATCATGAGATCCGTCGCCCAGGCCTCCTCCAGCTCGGAAAGGCAGTCAAAGACATAGAAGGCGTCCCGCCCCTCTCGCTCAATGAGGTTGTGGATATGGATGGTGAACGTCTCAAAGCGGTGGGACAGCTCCACCGGGATAATACGCAGCCCCTCCATGGGCGGCAGGATGGGCTCATGGTCCGCAAAGCGGACATAGATGAGGTTCCGGCCGTCCCGGGCCGCCTGCTCGGCAAAGGCCCGGGCAAAGAGGCGGAACTCCGCAAGCTCCGACACCTGCCACACCACGTTGTCGCCCAGGCGGATGTTGTCCAGCGCCGCATCCATGGCGGGCAGACCGGATTCGATTCGTTCAAAGGCCGCCATGCGGCATGACCTCCTTTCTCACAGGTTTATGTAACCCTCCAGATATTCGTCCACGATCCGGGCGCAGGCGCGGCCTTCCGCAATGGCCCAGACCACCAGGGACGCGCCGCGGCGCAAATCCCCGCAGGCAAAGACCTTCGGCTCCGACGTGCGATAGTTTTCGTCTCCCAGCCGGCCCCGTTCGTCCAGCGCGAGGCCGAAGGCCTCCGCGGACGCCGCTTCCCCGCCGGAAAAGCCGGTGGCCGTCAGGAGCAGCTGCACGGGAAGCTCCCGTTCTTCCGCTCCCGTTCGGACGATGACCGCCCGCAGGTTGTCGTTTTCGTCCGGGAGCAGCTCTTTCACCGTCGTTTCATACAGGCGGGGGTCGTGTCCGAAGATCGCGGCGGCCTCCTCCTGCCCGTAATCCGTTTTCTCGTTTTTCGGGCGATAAGGCCAAACACGCGGCGTCTCGGCCGAGCGGGGTTTGCGAACGAGCTGGGTCACGGAGGCCGCGCCCTGCCGCAGCGCCGTGGCGACGCAGTCCGTGGCGGTGTCTCCGTTTCCCACGACGATCACATGCTTCCCCCGCGCGCTCTGCGTACTCTCTGTTTTTGTAAGCACGGCTTTGGTAGCGGCGGTCAGATAATCCAGTGCCGGGAGGACGCCGGTCATGGTCTCGTTGTCAAGCCCCAGCGCCCGGGGCTGCCGCGCGCCGCAGGCAAGGATCACCGCATCAAACTCCGCTTTCAGCACTTCGCCGGAGACGTCCTTTCCGACCGACCTGCCGCATACGAATTCGATGCCCTCGGCGGTCATTTTTTCGATCCGTCGGGCGATTACGGATTTGTCGAGCTTCATGTTGGGGATGCCGTACATGAGAAGCCCGCCGGGGCGGTCGTCCCGCTCGAAGACCGAGACGGAATGTCCGCGCCTACCCAGCTGGTCCGCCGCGGCGAGGCCAGCCGGCCCGGAGCCCACGACGGCCACGCGCTTTCCCGAGCGCACGGCAGGCGGCGCGGGGGCCATGAGCCCGTTTTCCCACGCGCTCTCGATGATGGAGAGCTCGTTGTCCCGAATGGTAACGGGGTCGCCGTCCAGGCCGCAGACGCAGGCGTTCTCGCACAGCGCGGGGCAGACCCGGCCTGTGAATTCCGGGAAGTTGTTGGTCTTGAGGAGCCGGGACAGGGCGTGGCCTGTGTTTCCCGCAAAGACCTCGTCGTTCCACTCCGGGATG
Organism: uncultured Oscillospiraceae bacterium; assembly: GCA_905234625.1. GTDB lineage: Bacteria > Bacillota > Clostridia > Oscillospirales > Oscillospiraceae > CAJOIG01. Next base: position 15,243 of record CAJOIC010000031.1, read on the forward strand.
AGGTTGTGGAGCGGGCAGCCGTATTCCGACTGGCAGAAGGGCACGCCGCAGTTCATGCACCGCGCGCCCTGCTCTCGGCGCTGTTTTGTATTCAGCTTGCGATGAAATTCACCGAAGCTCTCCAGCCTTTCCCGGACAGAAACGACCGGGCGCTCGCTACGGGCGTATTCCAAAAAACCGGTTGGCTTTCCCATGTGTCACGCCTCCTTTCCCATGAGCTCGTTGAAGGCTTCCAGCTCCGCCTGAGAGCGAGGAACGCCTTTTTCCTCCAGCCGCCCGATGGCGGTCAGCATCCGGCTGTAATCGTTCGGCACGATCTTTTTGAACAGCGGCAGCGTCTCCTCCCAGTTCTGGAGGATGGTTTTCGCACGGGGCGAACCGGTCTCTGCCGCGTGCCGCTCGATCATGCCCTTCAGCTCCGCCGCATCGTATTTCGTCGTGACAGCGGACATGGTCACGAGCTCCTTGTTGAGATGCAGATACAGCTCGTGGCGCTCGTCCAGCACGTAGGCCACGCCGCCGGACATGCCCGCGGCGAAGTTCTTGCCCGTGGGGCCGAGGACCGCGACGCAGCCGCCGGTCATGTATTCGCAGCCGTGGTCGCCCACGCCCTCCACCACGGCTGTCGCCCCGGAGTTCCGAACGCAGAAGCGCTCCCCCGCCATGCCGTTGATGTAAGCCTCGCCGGAGGTCGCGCCGTAGAGCGCCACATTCCCGATGATGATGTTCTCCCCGGGATTGACGCGGCTTTCCTCGGGCGGACGGACGATGAGCCTGCCGCCGGAGAGCCCCTTGCCGAAATAGTCGTTGGAGTCCCCGGTCAGCCGGATGGTCATGCCCCGGGGGATGAACGCCCCAAAGGACTGTCCGCCGCCGCCGACGGCCTCCACGGTCACGGTATCGTCCGCTAGGCTGCCGCACTGTTTTGTGATCTCCGAGCCCAGGATGGTCCCGAAGGTCCGATCCACGCTGGAGACGGCGGTTTTTACCGTCCGTGGCTTGCCGTTCTTGAGTGTCTTTTGGAACGCCGGAAGCAGCACCCGCATATCGGCGGTCTTTTCCAGCCCGAAATCATATGCCGCTTCCGGTTCAAAATGCACGGGCCGGTCGCCGCCGTCCTCTAGGATGCTGCCCAGCAGCACGGTGTCGAGGCGCGGGCCGGAGACGTTTTCCCGCCGCCGAAGAAGCGAGCGCCGCCCCACGAGCTCCTCCACCGTGCGCACGCCGAGGCTTGCCATGATCTGCCGCACCTCCTCGGCCACAAACAGCATGAAATTCATGACGTATTCTGGCTTTCCCCGGAAGCGGCAGCGCAGAGCCGGGTTCTGGGTCGCCACGCCCACGGGGCAGGTGTCCAGGTTGCACACCCGCATCATGAGGCAGCCCATGGCGATGAGCGGCGCGGTGGCGAAGCCGAATTCCTCCGCGCCTAGGATCGCGGCGATGGCCACGTCCCGCCCGGTGAGGAGCTTGCCGTCCGTCTCCAGGATGACCCGCTGGCGTAGGCCGTTCTCGATAAGGGTGCGGTGCGCCTCGGCCAGACCCAGCTCCCACGGCAGACCCGCGTTGTGGATGGAGTTTCTCGGCGCCGCACCCGTGCCGCCGTCAAAGCCGGAGATGAGGACCACCTGCGCGCCCGCCTTGGCCACGCCGGAGGCAATGGTGCCGACCCCTGCCTCGGAGACGAGCTTTACGGAGATGCGGGCGTCCCGGTTGGCGTTCTTCAGGTCGTAGATGAGCTGGGCCAGATCCTCGATGGAGTAGATGTCATGGTGGGGAGGCGGGCTGATGAGGCTGACGCCGGGGGTGGAATACCGGATCCGGGCGATCCATGGATAGACCTTCTTTCCTGGCAGATGTCCGCCTTCGCCGGGCTTGGCGCCCTGGGCCATCTTGATCTGGATCTCCTTTGCGGAGCACAGGTATTCGCCCGTCACGCCGAAGCGCCCGGAGGCCACCTGTTTGATGGCGCTGTTTTTCTCCGTGCCGAGGCGCTCGGGGGCCTCGCCCCCCTCGCCTGAGTTCGATTTGCCGCCGAGCCGGTTCATGGCCTCCGCGAGGCACTCATGGGCCTCTTGGGAGATGGAGCCGTAAGACATAGCCCCGGTCTTGAAGCGCTTCACAATGCTTTCCGCGGGCTCGACCTCGTCCAGCGGGACGCCGCCGTCCGCGGGGAAGCGGAAATCCAAAAGTCCCCGCAAGGTCTGGGGGGCGCGCTCCTCGCTTATGCGGCGGGAGTAGGCGAGGAACTTTTCGAAATCGCCCTCCCGCACCGCCTCCTGCAGGGTGACGATGGTGCGGGCATCGAACAGGTGCTTCTCGCTCCGGTCCCCTTCCCGCAGCTTGTGGAAGCCCACGCTGTCGAGGCTCGTGTCCACGCCGAGCCCCAACGGGTCGAAGGCATGGCTGTGGTGATAGTCCACCGCCGCGCCGATCTCCTCGAGGCCGACGCCGCCCACACGGCTGACCGTGTGGGTGAAGTAGGTGTCGATCACATCCTGCCGGATGCCCACCGCCTCAAAGATCTGGGCGGACTGGTAGGACTGGATGGTGGAAACGCCCATCTTGGAGGCGATCTTCACGATGCCGTGGAGGATGGCGCTGTTGTAGTCGTCGATGGCGGTGTGGACGTCCTTGTCGAGAAGGCCCAGCTCCACGCACTCCTCGATGCACTCGTGGGCGAGATACGGGCATATCGCCCGGGCGCCGTAGCCGAGCAGCAGGGCAAAGTGGTGCACATCCCGGGGGTCGGCGCTCTCCAGAATGATGGAGACCGCCGTGCGCTTTTTCGTGCGGATGAGATACTGCTCCATGGCGGACACGGCGAGGATCGACGGGATGGCCACATGGTTCTCGTCCACGCCCCGGTCCGAGAGGATCACAATGTTCGCGCCCTGCTTGTACGCCTTGTCACAGGCGATGAAGAGCCGTTCCACCGCCCGCTCCAGCGGGGTGTTTTTATAGTACAGGAGCGAGACCGTCTCCACGTGGAAGCCCTCCCGCTTCATGGCCTTGATCTTCATGAGATCCATGCGGGTGAGGATGGGGTTGTTGATCTGCAGGACGCGGCAGTTTTCCGCGCTCTCCTCCAAAAGATTCCCGTCCCGTCCGACATACACCGTGGTATCCGTGACGCACTCCTCCCGGATGGCGTCGATGGGCGGGTTCGTCACCTGGGCGAACTGCTGCTTGAAGTAGTCGAAGAGGGGAGGATAGCGTTGAGAAAGCACAGCCAGCGGCACGTCCGATCCCATGGCGGCGGTTGCCTCCTGCCCGGTGCGGGCCATGGGAAGGATGGCGTCCTTCACCTGCTCGTGGGTGTAACCGAAAGCGCGGTACAAGCGATCCCGCATCTCCTGCGAATGAGACGGCGCCTGGGCGTTGGGGATGGGAAGCTCGGATAGCTGCACCAGATTCCCGTCCAGCCACTCGCCGTAGGGCTGCCGGGAGGCGTACCAGTCCTTGATCTCGTCGTCCTCCAGAAGCTTTCCCCGCTTTGTGTCGATGAGGAGCATTTTCCCCGGACGCAGGCGGTCTTTTTTGACGATATGCGCCTCGTCGAGCTTCAGGACGCCCACCTCGGAGGAGAGGATCAGCCGGTCGTCGTCCGTGAGGTAGTACCGGCTCGGGCGCAGGCCGTTCCGATCCAGCACCGCGCCGACGAGCTCCCCGTCGGAAAACAGGATCGAGGCCGGGCCGTCCCATGGCTCCATCATGGTGGCGTAATAGCGGTAAAAATCCCTCTTTTTTTGACTCATGGCCTTGTCGTTCTTCCACGGCTCCGGGATGCACAGCATCATGGCCAGCGGCAGCTCGATGCCGTTCATAACGAGAAATTCCACAGTGTTATCCAGCATCGCGGAGTCGGAGCCGGAGGCGCTGACCACCGGGAACACCCGGTCCATATTCCCCCGCAGCACGGAGGAGGACATGGTCTCCTCCCGGGCCAGCATACGATCCACGTTTCCGCGGATAGTGTTGATCTCGCCGTTGTGGAGGATGAACCGGTTGGGGTGCGCCCGCTCCCAGCTCGGGGTGGTGTTCGTGGAAAAACGGGAGTGGACCATAGCAATGGCGGAGGCGTACTCCTCCGACTGCAGATCCTTATAAAACGCCCGCAGCTGCCCTACCAGGAACATGCCCTTATATACCACCGTGCGGCTCGAAAGGCTCACCACATAGGTGTTGTCATTGGACTGCTCGAACTCCCGGCGGGCCAGATACAGCCGCCGGTCAAAGGGCAGACCGCGAGGCGTGTCCGCCGGACGGCCCACGAAGCACTGGAGGATAGTCGGCATGCAGTCCATTGCGGTTTTTCCCAGAATCTCGGGGCAGGTGGGAACCTCGCGCCAGCCGAGAAACGGCAGACCCTCCTTTTTCAAAATGACCTCCAGCATCTTCTGCGCCTGACGGCGGGGCAGGGTCTCCCGTGGGAAGAAGAACATGCCCACGGCGTAATCCCCGGCCCCGGGAAGCTCGATGCCGCATTCTGCCGCGGCCTTTCGGAAAAAGGCATGGCATACCTGCACCAGAATGCCCACGCCGTCGCCGGTCTCGCCCAGCGCGTCCTTGCCTGCGCGGTGCTCCAGCTTCTCCACGATCCGAAGGGCGTCGTCCACCGTCTGCCGGCTCTGCCGCCCTTTGATATCCACCACCGCGCCGATACCGCAGGCGTCGTGTTCTGCGATCTCGCCGTAGCGCAGCCATTGTTCGTGATCCATTTCTTTTATCATGTTCTCTCCTCCAGTGCCGCATGCACAAAGCCCAGAAACAGGGGGTGGGGCTTGTTGGGTCGGCTCTTGAATTCCGGGTGATACTGTACGCCGATGAAAAACGGATGGTCGGTCAGCTCCACGGTCTCCACGAGCCGACCGTCCGGCGAGGTCCCGCCGAGCACGAGGCCCGCCGCCGTCAGCGTATCCCGGTAGTCGTTATTGAACTCGTAGCGGTGACGGTGCCGCTCGGAAATAAAGTCCGAGCTGTAGCATTTTTCGAGGAGCGTACCCGGCTTCACGTCGCAGGGATACGCGCCGAGGCGGAGCGTGCCGCCCTTGTCGATCTCGTCGTTCTGCCCGGGCATGAAGTCGATCACTTTATACGGCGCGGCCTCGTCGAACTCCCGGGAGTTGGCGCCGGTAAGGCCTGCGGCATGACGGGCAAATTCGATCACCGCGATCTGCATCCCCAAGCACAGACCAAGGTACGGGATCTTGTGCTCTCTCGCGTACCGCGCCGCGGCGATCTTCCCCTCGATGCCCCGGCTTCCGAAGCCGCCGGGGATCAGGATGCCATCCGCATCCCCGAAGATGTCGTTGACGTTCTCCGCCGTGACGGTCTCCGAGTCGATCCAGCGGATGTCGATCTCCGCGCCGAGCGCGTACCCCGCGTGGCGCAGGGCCTCCATGACAGAGAGATACGCGTCGTGGAGCTGGACGTATTTGCCCACCAGCGCGACCGTGACCTTTTTGTGCAGGGCGTGGATGGAATCCACCATGGCCCGCCAGTCGTGAAGCTCCGGCACAGGTGTATCAAGCCCCAGCCGCCTACAGACGATACCGGAAAAGTCCTGCTCCTCCAGCATCAGCGGGCACTCGTACAGGGTGTCCAGCGTCCGGTTTTCGATGACGTGCTCCGGCGGCACGTTGCAGAACATGGCGACCTTCTGGAAGATCGTCGGGTCCCCGATGGGCTCGTCGGAGCGCAGCACGATGATATCCGGGTGGATGCCCATGCCCTGCAGCTCCTTCACGGAGTGCTGGGTGGGCTTCGTCTTGTGCTCGTTGCTGCCGTGGAGGTAGGGGACGAGGGTGACGTGGATGTACAGGGTGTTTTCCTTGCCCTGCTCCAGGCCCACCTGCCGGATGGCCTCGATAAAAGGCTGGCTCTCGATGTCGCCGATGGTGCCCCCGACTTCCGTGATGACCACATCCGCGTCGGAGTGCTTCCCCACGTTATAGATGAACTCTTTTATTTCGTTCGTGATATGTGGGATGATCTGCACGGTGCTGCCCAGATACTCGCCCCGGCGCTCCTTGTTCAGCACGTTCCAGTACACCTTGCCGGTGGTGAGGTTCGAGAACCGGTTCAGATCCTCGTCGATGAACCGCTCGTAGTGGCCGAGATCGAGATCCGTCTCCGCGCCGTCCTCGGTAACGTACACCTCCCCGTGCTGATAGGGGCTCATGGTGCCGGGATCGACGTTGATGTAGGGGTCCAGCTTCTGGGCCGCCACCTTCAGGCCACGGGCTTTTAAGAGCCGTCCCAGAGACGCCGCCGTGATCCCTTTGCCAAGGCCGGACACCACGCCGCCGGTCACGAATATGTATTTTGTCATGGAACCGCACCGCCTTTCCGCTGTGGATTGACACACATGCCGTCGTGTCATATAATTTCCGTATAATAACAACTGTTCTATACAGGAGAGAGCCATGGAACTTCGCACACTTCGCTATTTCGTCGCCGTGGCGCAGGAGCTGAACATCACCCGCGCCGCCGAGAAGCTGAACATGTCCCAGCCGCCGCTGTCGAACCAGATCAAGGGTCTGGAGGAGGAGTTGGGGACGACGCTGTTCATCCGCGGCAAGCGGCACCTGCAGCTCACGCCGGAGGGGAGCATGCTTCTGCGTCGGGCACAGCAGATCCTGGAGCTGGCGGACAAGACGAAGACCGAGTTCGACGCTCTGGGCGAGGGGCTTTCCGGCACGCTGTATCTCGGCCTCATCGAGGGACGCGCGCCGTACCTCGCCGCCCGGTATATCGCGGGCTTCCGGGAGGAATTTCCCCTCGTGCGCTTCTCCCTGTGGAACGGCTCCAGCGACGACGTGCTGGACCGGCTGCAGAAGGGGCTCGTGGATATCGCCCTCATCGCCGCGCCGTACGATTCAGAGCACCTGACCGGGCTGTACGTCGGGTCGGAGCCCTGGGTCGCCATCTTGTCCCGGGATCATCCGCTGGCGCAGACCGAGGGGCCGGAGATCCCGCTCTCCGCGCTGGTGGGGCAGCCGCTCATCGTGCCGAGCCGCAAATCCCGTCTGGAGGGCATCCGCCGCTGGTTCGGGGAGATCGGCGCGGAGCCGGACTGTCTGTGCGAGACCTCGAACTACATCGACGCCGTGGCCCTGTCCGAGCAGAACGCGGGCGTCAGCATCTTTCCCCAGACCACCTATACGCCGAACCCACTCACGGTATCGAAGGTCATCACCGGGCCCATGAAGAAGATCGAATACTTCCTCATCCGGCGGCGGGACGACCGCCCCACGGAGCTTGTACAGGCGTTCATCGACTATGTGCGGGACTTTCTGGAGGAGGATCTCATCCACTCCGAGCGCTTCCGAGTCCGGGGCACGGAATACGTCATCCCTGAGGGCACGGATGAGTTATAACGCAGGAAACCTGCCAAATCCCCGCAGGGTTCGGGCAGGTTTCGCAGAGACTTGTCATGGCTTTGATTTATCTCTGCTCCTACGATAGCACAAAACAATATAATAGTGAAATACTATGATCTTACGGCCTGTCATATCGTTTTGATATGACAGTGTTTTATTCTCCGCTGGCGCCGTAGTTTGCCAGCACCCGGGCGGAGGGATCGTCCACGTCGCAGCCCTCCCAGGTCTTGTTCGGCATCCAGAAGTCCTTGATCATCCGCGCCTGCCCGGGGTAGTATTTCTCGAAGATCTCCCGGTACAGCAGACTCTCCTTGGTGAAGGGCTGTGCGTAATCATACTGCTTTCGCCTCTCCTCAAACTCCGCGTCGGTATATTTTTCCTCGGCGTATGCCTTGAGATCGTCCACCATGGAGTGACCCACCGCGTCGGAAAAGGCCGCCTTCTGCCGCCAGAGGATCTCCTCCGGCAGCAAATGATCCCGCTCGAAGGCATGGCGCAGCAGGTACTTCCCCATGCCGTAGGTGTTCATCTTCTTCGCCGGATCGACGGACATGACGTATTTCACGAATTCCAGGTCGCCGAAGGGGACGCGGGCCTCCAGGGAGTTTACGGAGATGCAGCGATCCGCCCGAAGCACGTCGTACATGTACAGCTCATCCACCCGCTTTTTCGCCTCCCGCTGGAATTCCTCCGGCGACGGCGCGAAGTCGGTGTACTTATACCCGAAGAGCTCGTCGCTGATCTCGCCGGTCATAAGAACGCGGATATCCGTCTGCTCATGGATGGCCTTGCAGCAGAGGTACATGCCCATGCTGGCGCGGATGGTGGTGATGTCCCATGTCCCCAGCATGGCGATGACCTCCTCCAGGGAGTCCAGCACCTGCTGCCGGGTCATATACACCTCCGTGTGCTCCGCGCCGATGTAGTCCGCGACCATGCGGGCGTATTTCAGGTCGATGGCGTCCATGTCCATGCCGATGGCGAAGGTGCGGACGTGCTTTCCCAGTACCCGGGCGGACACGGCGCAGACGAGGCTGGAATCAAGGCCGCCTGAGAGGAGGAAGCCCAGTGGCGCGTCCGCGTCCAGGCGCTTATCGATGCCCAGGATGAGCTTCTCCCGGATGTTCGCGCAGATGGTATCCAGATCATCGTCCACATATTTCTCCATCGTGGTCAGATCGGCGTAGCGGGTGAACTTCCCGTCCGCGTAATAGTACCCCGGCGGGAAGGGTATGATCTCGTCACACAGGCCGACGAGGTTTTTCGCCTCGCTGGCGAAGATGATGGAGCCGTCCCCGAGATAGCCGTAGAACAGAGGCCGGATGCCGATGGGATCCCGGGCGGCGATGAAGTCGTTCCGCTTGCTGTCGTAGAGGATCATGGCAAACTCCGCGTCCAGCATGGCGAACATGCCTAAGCCGTATTTGCGGTACAGCGGCAGGATGATCTCGCAGTCGGAGTTGCTGACGAAGTCGTATTCCTTCGCAAGCTCCGCTTTTAGGGGGCGGAACAGGTACAGCTCGCCGTTGCACACGCACATGTCCCCGTCCAGGTGGAAGGGCTGCATGCCCTCTTCGTGGAGGCCCATGATGGCGAGCCGGTGGAAGCACAGAAAGCCGGGGCCGGCTTCCTCGATGCGGGACATGTCCGGCCCCCGGGATTTGGTTCGCTCAAAAAATTGTCGTATTTCCTCCTCGCTCAGCGCCTGCGAGGTGAAGCCCATAATGGCGCACATGGTTTTGTCTCCTTATCATTCATCGTCCTGGAGCGCGTCGTAGCCCTCCTCGCCGGTGCGGATGCGGACCACGTTCTCCACGTCGTAGACGAAGATCTTGCCGTCCCCGATGTGGCCGGTATACAGGACCTTCTTGGCCATCTCGATCACGTCCCGGACGGGGACCTTGCTGATGACGATATCCACCTGTACCTTGGGCATGAGGTTCGTCTCGATCTCGACGCCGCGGTAATACTCGGGCTTGCCCTTCTGCATGCCGAAGCCCATGACGTGGGATACGGTCATCCCGGTGACGCCCAGCTTGGCCATGGCCTCCTTGAGGGCGTACAGGCGGGATTCCCGGAAGACGATCTCCACCTTGGTATACTTGTGTCCGTCCGCGCCGAAGGTCGGGACCTTCTTCACGGGGATGGCCTCCGCCACGGGCGTCTGCCCGGTCACGGCCACGATGGGCACGTCCGCCGGAGCGTAAGCGGTATACTTCTCCACTGCGGAAGCAAAGTCCGCGTAGGCGCTGGGCAGGCCGTGCTCACTCACGTCAAGACCCGCCAGCTCATCCTCCGCCGAGGCCCGCAGGCCGTGGAACTTCTTGATGGCAGAGTAGAAGATCACCATACACACCGCCGCCCAGAGCCCCACGGACAGGACGCCCATGAGCTGCAGTCCGAGCTGCGCGAAGGAGCCGGTGTAGAACAGGCCGCGCAGTCCGGCAGGGGCGTCGGGGTTTGCCAGAAGCCCCACCGCCAGCGTGCCCCAGACGCCGTTTGCCATGTGGACGCCCACCGCACCCACGGGGTCATCGATGTGGAGCTTCAGGTCAAGCCATTCGACAAAGATCACGACGAGAAAGCCGGAGACGATGCCGATCACAGCCGCCCCCAGGGCGTCCACCGCGTCGCACCCGGCCGTGACGCCCACGAGCCCCGCCAGCGAGGCGTTCAGGCACATGGAGACGTCCGGCTTGCCGTTTTTGACCCAAGTGTAGATCATGGTGGTGCAGGTGGCGAGGGACGGAGCGATGGTAGTGGTCATGAAGATGGAGGAAAGCTCCGTCGGGGTCGTGGCCGCCGCGCCGTTGAAGCCGTACCAGCCCAGCCACAGGATGAACACACCCAGGGCGGCGATGGGGATGTTGTGGCCGGGAATGGCGTTGACTTTTATGATCTTCCCGCCGAGATCGGTCTTGTACTTCCCGATGCGCGGCCCCAGCCAGATCGCGCCAATGAGAGCCGCGATGCCGCCCACCATGTGGATGGCGCAGGAGCCGGCGTAATCATGGAAGCCGAGCTGGCTCAGCCATCCGCCACCCCAGATCCAGTGAGCCTCGATGGGATAGACCACCAGGGAGATCACCGCGGAATAGATGCAGTAAGCGGAGAACTTCGTCCGCTCCGCCATGGCGCCGGAGACGATGGTGGCGGTGGTGGCGCAGAACACCAGGTTGAACACGAAGGTGGACGCGCCGGTGAAGCTCCCGTCTCCGGGGGTGGCGATAAACTCCTTGAAGTGCAGGAATAGATCGAGATTGGGCTTTCCGATGAGACCGAAGAGCGTGTCCTCGCCCATCATCAGGGAGTAGCCGAGCAGGGAAAACACCACCGTGCCGATGCAGAAGTCCATCAGGTTCTTCATGATGATGTTGCCCGCGTTCTTGGCCCGGGTGAAGCCCGTCTCGCACATGGCGAAGCCCGCCTGCATCCAGAACACCAGGGCCGCGCCTATCAAAAACCAGAATTCAACTGTCATGGGATCTCCTTATCATTTGACTGAAAACAGCAGCTCGCCGTAGGTCGGGAAGGGCCAGTACTTGGCCGCCGAGGTAGTCTCGGCCTCGTCACAGGGGGCGCGGAGCACCGCCATCTTCGGCAGGATCTCGTCCCGGATATAGAGCGCCTGCTCCGTGACATCGTCCTTCATGTCCAGCTCCGTCACGGCGGATTCCAACGCCTCCGTGGCCTCGTCGATCCGGTCGGTGATGACCGAGAGCTTCCGGAGCTGCTTCATCTCGTGGACGCAGGGCAGGCCGGGATCGACGGACTTCTTCGCTGCAATGCCACGCGCGAGACGGTCGACGCTGGACTCCACCGCGGGCAGGATCTCCTTGCGGGCGATGTCCCCCATAGCGATGGCCTCGATGCGGACGGTCTTGACGTAGTTCTCCATCTGGATCTCGTACCGGGAGCGGACCTCCGCCTCCGTCATGACCTTGTGGGAGGTCAGAAGCGCCACATTCTTTTCGTCCAGCAGGGTCGCCATGGCGTCCGGTGTGGTCTTCAGGTTCAGCAGCCCGCGCTCCTCGACCGCCTCGCGGATCCATGCGTCGTCGTAGCCGTTGCCGTTGAAGATGATGCGCTTGTGGTCGAGGATCGTCTTCTTGATGAGGGCGCGAAGGGCGGCGTCAAAGTCCGACGCGGCCTCCAGCTCGTCGGCAAACTGCCGCAGGATCTCCGCCACGGCGGTGTTCAGCATGATATTCGCGCAGGCGATGGAGTTCGAGGAGCCAACCATGCGGAACTCGAACTTGTTGCCCGTGAAGGCAAAGGGCGAGGTGCGGTTGCGGTCCGTGGTGTCCCGGGTGAAGCGGGGCAAGACGTCCACGCCGAGGCGGATCTTTTTCTTCTCCACGCCCGCATACGGCGTGTCGGTCTCGATGGCGTCGAGGATGGCCGTCAGCTCGTCCCCGAGGAAGATGGAGATGACCGCGGGCGGGGCCTCGTTCGCGCCGAGGCGGTGGTCGTTCCCTGCCGTGGCGACGGACAGGCGCAGAAGGCTCTGGTACTCGTCCACGGCCCGGATGACCGCCACGAGAAACAGCAGGAACTGGGCGTTCTCATAGGGCGTCGCGCCGGGAGAGAGCAGGTTCACGCCGGTATCCGTGGCAATGGACCAGTTGTTATGCTTGCCGGAGCCGTTCACCCCGGCGAAGGGCTTTTCGTGCAGCAGGCACACAAGGCCATGCTTCCACGCCACCCGCTGCATGATCTCCATGGTGAGCTGGTTGTGGTCCGTGGCCTGGTTCGTGGTGGTGTAGATGGGGGCGAGCTCGTGCTGGGCTGGGGCGACCTCGTTGTGCTCGGTCTTGGCGAGGATGCCGAGCTTCCACAGCTCCTCGTTCAGGTCGTTCATGTACGCCTGGACCCGGGGCTTGATGGAGCCGAAGTAGTGGTCGTCCAGCTCCTGGCCCTTGGGCGCCCGGGCGCCGAACAGGGTGCGCCCGGTATAGACGAGGTCCCTGCGCTTCTCATACATGGCCCGGTCGATGAGGAAATACTCCTGCTCCGGCCCCACGGAGGTGACGACCCGCTTCACATCGTCGTTTCCGAACAGCCGCAGCACCCGCAGCGCCTGGCGGCTTATGGCGTCCATGGAGCGAAGAAGCGGCGTCTTTTTGTCCAGCGCCTCGCCGCTGTAGGAGCAGAAGGCCGTGGGGATGCACAGGGTCTTATCCTTAATGAAAGCATAGCTCGTGGGATCCCATGCGGTATAGCCCCGAGCCTCGAAGGTGGCACGAAGGCCGCCGGAGGGGAAGCTCGACGCGTCCGGCTCGCCCTGGATGAGCTCCTTGCCGGAGAAATCCATGATGACCCGCCCGTCCGGCGCGGGGCTTATAAAGCTGTCGTGCTTCTCGGCGGTGACGCCGGTCAGCGGCTGGAACCAGTGGGTGAAATGGGTCGCGCCGTTCTCCACAGCCCAGGCGCACATGGCCGCGGCCACGGCATTCGCCACGGAGAGGTCAAGCTTCTGTCCCTCCGCGATGGTCTTCTGGAGGGAATTATATACGTCGGCGGAGAGCCGGGCCTTCATGACCCGATCGTCGAATACCTTGCTGCCGAACATTTCAGGAACCTGTGTCATGGTAAAAATCTCCTTTTCCGAAATAAAAAAGAGAGACACCGACGGACAGAGGAAAGTACCCTCTGAGACGTCGATGTCTCTCGATGCGCCTATGATACACCTGGCAAATGGCTTTGTCAATTCGGCAACATGTTAGAATTTCTTATGACAAGATTTAGAATATTTTGTGCATATCGCGATTGACAGCCGCCGCTTCGCCGATTATAATTCCTATAGTATGGCGTTACCGAAAGGACAACGAGGTCCGCTTTTTGCTTTTTTGAAGGAGCTGATCTTATGAAATATACACAGGAAGAGGTCATGGAATATATCCGCGAGGAGGGCGTGAAATTCATCCGGCTGGCCTTCTGCGACGTGTTCGGCCGACAGAGGAATGTCGCGGTCATGCCGAATGAACTGGAGCGGGCTTTCAAGTACGGCATTGCCTTCGATGCCTCCGCCATCGAGGGCTTCGGCGGCGAGGTGCGCTCGGATCTGCTGCTCCATCCCGATCCGGGGACGCTGACCCAACTCCCCTGGCGGCCCCAGCAGGGCGGCGTAGCGCACATGTTCTGCGATATCACCCACCCGGACGGAACGCCTTTCCAAGGCGACACCCGCCGCGTCCTGCGGCAGGCGGTTCTCTCCGCGCAGAAGCAGGGCTTTTCCTTCCGCATCGGCTCGGAGATCGAATTCTATCTGTTCCGGCTGGATGAAAACGGCTTGCCCACGAAGATCCCTTACGACAACGCGGAGTACATGGACATCGCCCCGGCGGACAAGGGGGAGAACGTCCGGCGGGAGATCTGCCTGACGCTGGAGCGCATGGGCATCCTGCCGGAGACCTCTCACCATGAGAGCGGTCCGGGGCAGAACGAGATCGACTTCCGCTACGCCGATCCCCTGACGGCGGCGGACAATGCGGTGACCTTCAAGGCGGTGGTCAGCACCATCGCCGCGCAGTACGGGCTGTGGGCGGATTTTTCGCCCCGACCCCTGGCGGAGCATGACGGCAGCGGTATGCACATAAACGTCTCCGCGGTCAGCACCGGACAGTCTGACCCTCTGCCCCATCTGGTCGCCGGCATCCTGCGGCGGATCCAGGATATGACGCTGTTTCTGAACCCGGTGGAGAACTCCTATGAGCGGCTCGGCCGTGACAAGGCGCCCCGCTTTGTCACATGGTCGCCGGAGAACCGATCCCAGCTCATCCGCATCCCGGCGGCGGCCGAAGAATACCGACGGCTGGAGCTGCGTTCCCCGGATCCCATGGCCAATCCCTACCTCGCCTTTGCGCTGGTGATGTACGCCGGCCTGGAGGGGCTTTCCGAAAAGCTCGACCCGCCCGCGCCGACCAATGTGAACATCCTTGCCGCGGACCGCGCCAGGATCCCCGGCTTCGCGGCGCTACCGCGAACCCTGGGCGCAGCGGTCTCCGCGGCGGCAGGGAGCGAATTTATTCGGCGGCACATCCCGGACGCGATCCTCGCGGCGTACAGAGCGCGGCAAACCTGACTCAAACAGAATTCTGAGGAAAGGAGGGGCAGGCATGATCTTTCGGGAAGATACATACCGTGTGCTGATCGTATCGGCGTCGGAAAAATTCAATACCGTCACGGCCTCGCTCCTTCCCGGCTCGGAGTTCTGGCCGGTCACGATCGTGAAGACTGCGGGCGAGGCCCAGCGGCGTCTTCTGGAAACGGCGTACGATATCGTGCTGGTGAACACGCCGCTGCCGGACGGGTTCGGAACGGAGCTTGCCCGGGACGCCTGCGCGAAGTCCCATGCCGCCGTCCTGCTTCTCGTCAAACGGGAGCTGCAAGACGAGATCTACTACAAAGTCATGGAATCCGGCGTCGTCACCCTGCCGAAGCCGGTCAGCGAGCAGACCATGACCCAGATGCTGCGGACGCTCTGCTCCCTGCGGGAGCGGCTGCGCCGGGCGGAGGAGAAGCAGGTCACGGTAGAGAAGAAGATCGAGGAGCTGCGGATCGTGAACCGGGCCAAGTGGCTTCTCATAGAGCGGCTGCATATGACGGAGGAGGACGCCCACGGATACATCCGCCGTCAGGCCATGGACAAGCGCGTCACCCAGCGCGAGGCCGCGGAGGACATTCTGCGGACCTATCAATAAACAACGACTGTTTGAAGGTCAAATAACTATGTGCGGAATCGTCGGATATACAGGAAACCAGCCCGCCGCGCCGATACAGTTTGGTCTTGTGCATGAGTGATCCTCCTGTGAGATGTGATGTATATGAAAAAAGCGAGCCGGGAAAACCGACTCGCTCTGTTACAAGGAAATGCTTCTCACGATGAGACGCATTATCCGGGAAAAAAGGGCGTCTCGGAAAACCGAAACGCCCTGATAGGGAACACGCTTGTTTGGCATGATATGTCGAAACATCGCGTATAAGGCGAGCGGCCTGTTTCATTGAAACAAGCCGCTCTGAAATGCCCATTTTTGGTGGAGATAAGCGGGATCGAACCGCTGACCTCTTGAATGCCATTCAAGCGCTCTCCCAGCTGAGCTATACCCCCATCTCGGAACAGGTGATATG
>CAJOIC010000032.1 GCA_905234625.1 uncultured Oscillospiraceae bacterium
GCGAGGCGGAGGGCGTGGTGTATGTCACGGCCGTCTCCCTGGAGGTCCGCTCCGGACCCGGATCCCGCTATGAGGTCATTGCCACGGTGCCCTACGGTGCGGAGCTTCCGCGCACCGGCATCCTGGACGGCTGGATGCAGGTGGAGGTGAATGGTCAGACGGGGTATGTCCCCACGAGCCAGATCTCCATGCAGAAGCCGGAGCCCACCCCCACCCCCACGCCGCTGACCCTGTATATCGACGTGGAAGAGGTGGACGATACGGTGGTGGTGGACAGCGGCGCGAACCTGCGCCTGGGTCCCGGCACGGAGTATGACGTGGTGACTACCGCCGGCGCCGGACGGGAGCTGCACCGCACCGGCATCGTGGGCGGCTGGAGCCAGGTGGAGTTCGACGGATACAAGGTCTATGTCTTCACGGAGCTGCTCCGCTCGGATGAGGTCCCCGCGGCTACCGACGCTCCTGTCCCGGCGGAGACCGCTCCGACCCCGGCGCCTGCCGACGCCCCGGTGACGGGCACCGTGACCATGCGCATGAACGGCAATATCCGCTCGGGTCCCGGCACGGACTACGCTTCCCTGGGCCTGGCCATGGGCGGCGACGTACTGGAGGTCACCGGCCAGGAAAACGGCTGGTACAGGGTGATCTTCCGGGGCCAGACCGGGTATGTTCTGGGAAGCCTGGTGGAATAAACAATAGCGAGCCTCCCGAAAACGGGAGGCTCGCTCCATATTCCGTCGTTATCATGCGTAGGCGACCCGGTCCAGGATGCAGGAGATCTGTACGTCCCGCACGGGACCCTCGCCCCATGCCTGGGCGGCGAGGCAGCCGTCCCACCGGGCGTTGGGGTGATCCATGGGCAGGGTCAGGGCGTAGAGGGCGTTCCGGCGTGCCTCGCGGGCGTCCCGTCCGAAGCCGATCCCGGCGATCCGGGGCAGCTCCTCCAGCCGGGGACAGCCGCCGCACCGCAGCAGGACCCGGTCGGGGAAGACCACCGTCTCACAGGGCTCCGGGCACAACTCCTCGCCCAACAGGCCCTTTTCCTGGACATCCTCCAGCAGGGCCGCCATGGCGGCGTCGCCCCCGTCCGCCAGACACTCGATCCGCATGACGGTGGCGGGGGGCAGCATGGTCCGGGCGCGGTTTTCCAGCGCCTCGACAAAACTAGTGTCCATTCGATCTATCTCGCTCTTTACAAATCCGCGCTCAGGCGGTATGCTTTAGATACAGCTTATCCAAGGGGTCCGGAGGACCCGGCTCATATCTTTATCCCACAACCCTAAGACTTGGCGGACCGTGAAGGATCACAGTCCGCCGTTTTTTTATTTCAGGTAATCGTTGCTGCACCAGCCCCAGGTGTCGTTGTATTTCACCAGGGCCCAGCCGTTCTTGTAGGCGTAGACGTCCAGGGTGGTGCCGTTGGGCAGGGACCCCACCTGGGTGTTGCTCTGACCCGGGCCGCTGCGCAGGTTCAGAACGCTGCCGCTGGTGGAAACGGTGACGGTCTTCGCCGCGTCCACAAAGTCGCCGTCATCAGGCTGGACCAGGTTTTCCACGGCGGCGATCTCCTCGCGGGTGGCGGCGTCGGGATAGAGGACGGGCTCCGGCGTGGACGCCGGCACGGGGGTGACCGTCTCCGCGACGGGGGTGGGGATGACCTCCTCCGCCTCCTTGTTCTTCTTGCTCTTGCCGGTGACCAGCAGGATGATGATGAGCAGCGCCAGGATAACGCAGATGACGACGCAGACCAGCTGCATCCGCTTCCACTTGGCGTCGTCCCACTGGGAGAAGTTGAAGAAGCCGGACTTCTTCCCGTCGGCGGGGGCGGCGGCGCCGTCCGCGGTCCGTTCGGTCCCGGACTTGGAGAAGAGGCCCTTGATCTTGGCAAACAGCTTTCCCGCGCCGGCGGCGATGGCGCTGCCCGCGGCGGCGGCCTTCGCCTTGAACGCGGCGGCCTTGTCCCGGGCGGGCTGCCCCTGGGCGTCGGAAGCGGTCTGAGGAGCGTTGTAGGTCCGGGCGTCGGGAGCGGCCTGGGGGGCATACGTCTCCTGGGGGGACGCCTGGGGACGGATGGACTCCGGCTCCGGAGAATCGGCGGTCTGGGCCAGGAGCTCGTTCATCTTCTCCTTGGCCGGCTCATAGCCCGCCTCGGCCGCCTTTACGAGGCATTTGGCCGCCAGGCGGTTCCAGCGCTCCTCGTCCGGCTCGGCCATGGACTGCTCCAGAGCCCAGAGGGACATCTGGTAGTTGGCCTCCGGATCGCCCGCCTTGGCGCGTTCGATCATTTCCTGTTCCTGCTGCTCGGTGAGATCCGTCATATTATCAACCTCCTGCTTGCGGCCCTGCGGGCTCTGGGGAAGCAGCCGCGCTTTGGCGGCTGGGTGGTAGACATAATTCGTTAAGCTATTATAGCATCCCCCGCGGCAAAAAGCTACTTTTTTTTATGATCTCAAAGTTTTTTATTGTTTCGGCGAACGCCTGCTTCCGTGACGACGGCGTCCATAGGCCGGTCCCAGGGCTCGGCGGGGATCTCCGCCGCCCGCTGGGCCTCGAAGGCCACGGCGGCCAGGAAGGCGTTTTCGCATGCGGGCAGGAAGCGGTCATAGTATCCGCCCCCCATGCCAAGGCGGTCCCCGGCCTCGTCAAAGGCCGTGCAGGGGCAGAGGACGAGATCGATATCCCGGGGATCGATCCGCTCCGATCGGGCGGGGTCCGGCTCCGGGATGCCGTAGGGTCCCGGGACCCAGGCGTCCCTGTCCCGGGGGAGGAGTACCTCCAGCGTCCCGCCCTCGGCGCAGCGGGGATAGACGAGCCGTCTGCCGCCGGGGTCGGACTCCAGGGCCTGGAGGCGGACCTCCCCGCCCACGGCCCGATAGACCATGACGGTTTTCGCGGCCTGGAACTCCGGGAGGCTCCGGACGTTCCGCACGATCCGGTCCGAGAGGAAGCCCCGGCGCATGGGGGTCATGCTCTCCCGGGCGGTCCGGCCTTTTTTCCGAAGATGGCGGCGGTACGCCCCGGGGAAGGCCGAACGGATGCCCCCCGCCATATACAGGGAGCCGAAGGCCACGGCGGGTCCTCCCTCCTCCAGGGCGGCGGCGATGCCCTCCTCCGGACTGCCGCAGGCCCGGGCCTTCAGGCCGAGGCCGGTAAGATACGCCGCCAGCTCCCCGGCGGGGAGGGCCCGGTCGCTGTCCGGGGTGAGGCACAGAAACTCCGACGCCAGGGGGGAGACGATCTCCACGATCCGCTGCCAGTCCTTGTCCGCCAGGACCCCCAGCAGGAGCAGGGCCTTCTGCTCCGGAAGGAGCTCCCGGAGGCTGTCCGCCAGAGCCTCGGCGCATTGGGGGTTGTGTCCCCCGTCCAGGAGGAACAGAGGCTCCCGGCCCAGGACCTCCAGCCGCGCGGGCCAGCGGACGGTCCGCAGCCCCTCCTCCACGGCTGCCTCCGGGATCGACCAGCCCCGGCGCCGCAGCACCTCCACCGTCTCCAGCACCACGGCGGCGTTCCGGAGCTGATGGGGCCCCAGCAGGGCCAGGTCGTGCGTCCGGTCCCGGTAGACGAAGCGCTGCCCCTCCAGGGAGGAGGACAGGAGCCGGAGCTGAGAGAAGTCCGCCGCGGTCAGGGGCACGTCTTTCTCCCGGCAGGCGGCGCGGACAGCGTCGGCGGCCTCCGGAGCGCCGTCGTACAGGACGCAGTCGCAGCCGGGCTTTACGATGCCGGCCTTGGTGGCGGCGATCTCCCCCAGGGTGCTTCCCAGGTACTCCGTGTGCTCCAGGCCGATGTTGGTGATGACGGCGGCCTCCGGCGGGTCGATGACGTTGGTGCTGTCCAGGGCGCCGCCCATGCCCACCTCCAGCACCACCAGATCGCAGCCCGCCTTGGCGAAATACAGCATGCCGATGGCGGTGACCAGCTCAAACTGGCTGGGGTGGTCCTCCATGGCGTCGGCCGCGGCGGCGACCCGCTCCGTGAGGGCGGCCAGCGCATCGGCGGGGATATACTCCCCGCTCAGCTGGATCCGCTCCCGGAAGTCCTGGATGTAGGGAGAGATGTACAGCCCCGTGCGATATCCCGCGGCCCGCAGGACCCGCTCCAGCATGGCGCAGGTGCTGCCTTTGCCGTTGGATCCGGCCACATGGATGAAGCGCAGCTTTTTCTGAGGGTCCCCCAGGGCATGCAGCAGCGCCCGGGTCCGCTCGAGACCCAGGCGCGATTTGCTCCAGGTGTAGTTTTCGATGTAGGCGACGGCGTCGGCGTAGGTCATGTCAGAAGCCTCTTTCCGTATTTTTCCAGCGCCTTGTTCATCAGCAGGAGCACCGCGAACTGCACCGGCGCCAGGATGGCGCATTGGACGAGCCGGGTGGTGAGCAGCGGCAGGAAGGGCGAGCCGTACAGCAGGGAGATCCACAGGGTGTTCAGAAGCAGGCTCAGGAGGAGCTGGTTCACCGCCACGGCCCCCAGGGTGGCGAGGGCGGTGCGGCGCCTGTGCAGGAAGAGCCCGAAGACGGCGCCGGTGAGGAAGGCCGTCAGGGTGAAGCCGGGGAAATAGGGCCCGATGGGAAAGAGCACCGCCCCCAGCAGATCCCCCAGGGCGCCCACGATCCCCCCGGCCAGGGGGCCGAAGAGCATGGCCGCCGCGGCCACGGGAACGAAGCTGAAGCCGATCTTCATGTTCCAGGCGCTGATGGACAGAAAGCGGCTCAGGACGATCTCCAGGGCCGTGAGGACCCCTAGGTAGACTACGGTACGAACGCCGGGTTTTCTGGACATAAAAATACCCCCTTTGTGACAGTTGCCACAAAAGGGGGTACCGTGCGTCCTTCGGTGGCAGCGGAAGCGGATACGGCACCGCGGCGGGTCTCGCCTTCGTCCACAGACAACTTCCCATCCTGTGGCACTTGACGCGCCGTTCCTACTCTGACAGAGATTTTATTGAAGCTGGGTATATTATGACGCAGTATATGGAAAAAATCAAGCCTTATCTCGTCCGGGGCACGCCCCAGAAGAACAGGGCCACGGTGCCGGGGCCGGTGTGGCTGCCGATGGTGGTGCCGATGTTGTTGATGAGGACCCTGCCGTTGAGCTTGGGGAACCGCTCCTCCACGAGACGGGCCACCTCGCGGGCGTCCTCCTCGCAGGCGGACATGGAGATGAAGCACTTGCCGTCGTAGTCCAGGCCGTTTTCCGCCGTCTCCTGCATCCGGTCCACGATGGTGCGGATGACCTTCTGCTTGGTGCGGATCTTCTCCCGGGGGATGAGCCGGCCCAGGTCGTCCATGTTCAGCAGGGGGCAGATGCTCAAAAGACCGCCGAAGATCCCCGCGGCCTTGGAGATGCGGCCGCCCTTGACGTAGAAGGACAGGTCCGTGGAGAAGAACCAATGGTGCAGGCGGAGCTTATTGGCCTCCGCCCAGTCCCGGAGCTCGTCCACGCTCATGCCGGCGTCGCGCTTGTCGGCCAGGGTGTCCATGAGAAGACCGTAGCCCGACGAGGCCCCCAGGGAGTCCACCACGTAGATCTTCCGCTCCGGGTAGCGCTCCCGGGCGATGGCGGCGGCGCTTTCGGCGGAGTTGTAGGTGCCGGAGATGCCGGTGGACAGGGTCAGGTGCAGGACGTCCTTGCCCTTCTCCAGGAAGGGGGTCCACATGTCCAGATACTCGGAAATGTTCACCTGGGAGGTGCTGGTCTCCGCGCCATCCGCCATGGCCTTGTAGAAGTCCGGGAAGGGGATGGACTGGCCCAGATCGTCGGGATACTCGACGCCGTTCAGGAAGTAGTGGAAGCAGACGTAGTGGATATCGCGTCTGACGAAGTGCTCCTTTGACAGGTCGGCGGTGGAGCAGCAGCTCAGGATATAATCGCTCATGGTGTGACCTCCGATAGATTTTTGCCTTTATAGCATACCTCCTCCGCCCGGCCGGGGCAACCTACGGTTGGGGAAGGGGCTCTCCCCATAATAAAAAAGGCGCGGACCGAGGTCTACGCCTTTGAGGAGGGGCACTCTACGATTCGGAGAATCCCGCTGTTTTCAATGGTTTTAGTGTTCTCTCTTCCGGATATGGAAGCTGAGCACCACCACGAGCTCCGCCGGGATCAGCACCAGGAAGAGCTGCCATGGATTGGCAGGCAGAAGGAACAGATACACCAGCGCGAAGACGCACGCCACCAGGAGCATGACGATGATCATGTTGTGCCGCCCCTTGTTCCAGACGGAGTTCAGCACCAGCAGCGTCACGAGGGACACGGGCACGGCGGTGGCGAAGATGAGCCACAGGAGCCTGTCGTGCACGAGCCAAATGATGACGAACAGCAGCACCGCCATGGTCCAGATCCCCGCGATGGCCACCATGGTCACCACCGTGCTGGAGAATTTCGGCGCGGCGGCCTTCTCCGCTTCCCGCTCCTTTCGGATGGGGTCCTGCCAGGGCTCCTGCTCGCTGAGCAGGCCGTCCACCGTGACGCCGTAGATCTTGGCGAGCTGGGTCAGCACGAAGGCGTCGGGCATGGACTCCCCCCGCTCCCATTTGGAGACGGTCTTGTCGGAATAATTGAGTTTTTCGCCCAGCTCCGCCTGGGTCATGCCCGCCTGCTGCCGGAGCTTGATGAGCTTGCCGGCTACGATGAGCCGGAGTTCTTCCATTGTCATATGATAGGTCCTCTATGGGGGAACGGGCGAGGTCACTTGCGGGCGGTATAGCCCGTCACGCCGTCCATCACCTCGCCGTCCAGCTGGATCATGGTGGGCTCGTCCAGCTCCACCGTGATCTCCCGGCCGATGCGGATATCGCAGAAGGGGAACCCGGTGTGCTTTCCGGGGATGACGAAGGGGAAGCGCAGGAGGGTGCCCAGGGGTGTGGTGCCGTGCCACACCATGCAGAACAGGGTGTCGCCGGTGCGGTCCTGGCCCGGGGCGAACTTCATGCCGCCGCCCTGATAGCGTCCGTTCATGGAGGCCGCCATCCAGATGCGGTCATAGGAGCGGGTCTCGCCGTCTACGGTGACGCGGCCGCTCATGGGCTTGTATCTCCGGAAGAAGGAGCGCAGCGCCGTGGCGGCGTAGCCGGATTTCTTCGGCGCGAGGCGGTTTTCCTCCATCATGCCGCAGACCACGGCGTCCACGCCCACGGAGCAGCCGTTCAGGTAGCGGAGGGTCTTGTCCCCCACCCGTACCACCGGGAGATTGCCGATATAGTCGTTTAGGAGCACGCTCTGGGCGTCGGGCGTATCGGAATCCACGGTCACGTCCCGGAGGAAGTCGTTGCCGGTGCCGAAGCGCCATACGTGGACGGGCACGGCGGGGACCTTCCCCTCCAGGCCGTTCACCAGGCGGTGGATGGTACCGTCGCCGCCGCATACGACGGCCTTGTCCTCCGCCGTCAGGCCCATCAGCAGCGCCGCGGCGTCGGTTTTGGTGACGTCCACGGCCTGGGGCGATTCCGCCGCCAGCGCCTCCCGCACGGCGGCGAGGCCCTGCTCTCCGTGGCGGCCGTTGGCCAGTGGGTTATAGAGGATGTATGTCATATCGTATCCCTCCTGTCCGCCGGGCGCGGACAGTCTCTGTTTTGATGATGAATAGATCGTTATATCTATTTTTAAAAGTATATCGCAATTTCCCTGTTTCGTAAAGTGGTTTTCTGCGTCTTGCCTTTCCCGCGGAAGCTTGGTACAATAAGAGCGCTACGCGCATAAGACGGAGGTGAGAGGGATGCACGGCTTTTCCGGGGACGGGTATATCGTCGATCAGAACGCCCTCCGGGCGTACCCCTACCGGGGGATGACGTCGGACGTGAACGGCTGCGGCTGGGTGGCGGCCTTCAATCTGCGGCGGGCCGCGGGACAGGACGTGCCCTTCGACGAGGTCCGCCGGGAGATGAACGCCATGTTCCCCCTCCAGATCCCCGGCCCCACCCCCATGCGGAAGCTGCGGCGGTATCTGAACCGCTACCTGTCCTACCGCTTCGTCGGCGGAAAGCGCAGGGCCCTGGAGGCCGCCGCCGCCAGCGAAGCGGGCATCCTGCGCTACTGGGAGGGCCGGACCCCCCACTTCATCACCTTTCTCCGCCAGCCGGACGGGCGGTACCGCTTCCTGAACGTCTCCGACGGTCGGGAGGACTTCGTCCAGCCCATGCCGGACTTCTTCCGCACCCATTGCACCAAGGGCTGGATCAGGGTCCTTGTGCGGGAGTAGCTGTACGGATTATGGGACAGCACATATCGTATCCTATCCTCAGAAGAAAAAACACGGGAGGTCGGATACGATGCGCGGATACTTCACATCAGCGGGATTTTACGGACTGGTGGACGGCGTTTACATGCTGTTCGCCGACGAGAGCGAATATTATGAGATCATGGAGGAGGCCTCGGAGAGCGCCTCCTGACGGGAGGACGCTATGCTGCACGACAACAACATGCTTCAGGACAATCACGCCATCAACGCCGCCGGGCATCTGACCGTGGCGGGGGTGGACACCGTTGCCCTGGCGGAGGAATACGGCACGCCCCTGTACGTCATGGACGAGGCCCGTCTGCGCCGGAACATGCGGCGCTACGCCGATACCATGTCGAAATATTTCCCGGAGGGGAGCATGCCCCTCATGGCGAGCAAGGCCCTGAGCTTCCGGGAGATCTACCGCATCGCGGACGACGAGGGCATCGGCGCGGACGTGGTGTCCGCCGGTGAGCTGTACACCGCGCTGAGCGCGGGCTTTCCCGCCTCGAAGCTCTATTTCCATGGCAGCGCCAAGACCCTGGCGGAGATCCGCATGGGGGTGGAGGCGGGCATCGCCTGCTTCGTGGTGGACAATTTCGAGGAGCTGCACCGCATCTCCCGGGTGGCGGGGGAGCACGGGGTCACCCAGAATGTGCTGCTGCGCATCACCCCGGGCATCGACCCCCACACCTACGAGGCGGTGAATACCGGCCGCGTGGACTCCAAGTTCGGCGTGGCCATCGAGACGGGCCAGGCCTTCGAGATCACCCAGGAGGCCCTGGAGACCCCCAACGTCCGGCTCATCGGCTTCCACTGCCATATCGGCTCCCAGATCTTCGAGGCGGCGCCCTTCCTGGACGCGGTGGATATCATGACCCAGTACATGGCGGATATCCGGGACCGGCTGGGCTACGCCGCGGAGGTGCTGAACCTGGGCGGCGGCATCGCTGTGCCCTATGTCTTCCGTGACCCGGAGGTGGATCTGGACGCCTGCATCCGGGATATCTGCGAGCACCTGACGGAGCGATGCAAGGCGCTGTCCCTGCCCATGCCGAAGGTCCTCATGGAGCCGGGGCGCAGCATCGTGGCGGACGCGGGGATCACCCTGTACACCGTGCAGAACATCAAGGTCATCCCCGGATACAAGAAATACGTGGCCGTGGACGGCGGCATGACGGACAATCCCCGCTATGCCCTCTACGGCGCGGAGCATACGGCTCTGGTGGCCAACAAGGCCGCCGAGCCCCAGGACGAGATCGTCACCATCGCGGGCCGCTGCTGCGAGTCCGACGCCCTCATCGGGGAGAACATGGCCCTCCAGAAGGCGGAGGTGGACGATACCATCGCCGTGCTGGTCACCGGCGCCTACAACTACTCCATGGCCTCGAACTACAACCGGGTGCCCCGGTCCGCCGTGGTCATGCTGAAGGACGGCAAGGCCCGGGTGGCGGTCCGCCGGGAGACCCTGGAGGACGTGATCGCCTATGACCTCTGAGGCGTCGCCGCGGGTCGCCGTCGCCGGCGCGCCGGAGGCGGTAAAGCGCTATATCGCCGCGGCGAGAGGCGTGGGGCTCGACCCGGTCCCCACCCTTGCACCGGGGGATATCGCGGGCTTTTCCGGTCTCATCCTCCCCGGGGGCGGGGACATCGATCCCGCCCTGTACGGCGCGGAAAACTGCGGCTCCGCAGACATCGACCGCCCCCTGGACGAGGCCCAGCTCCGGCTGGCGGAGGCCTTCCTCCGGGCGGGGAAGCCCGTCCTGGGCATCTGCAAGGGCGTGCAGGTGCTGAACGTCCTCTTCGGCGGTGACATCGTCCAGCACCTGCCCACGACGCCCCTGCACCGGGGACAGCGGGACGTGACGCATCCCGTCGTCAGCCTGCCGGGGTCGGATATGGAGCGGCTGTACGGACGGCGATACACGGTGAACAGCATGCACCATCAAGGTCTTGGCCGCCTGGGAGACGGCCTCGTGGCGACATCCCGGGCCCTGGACGGGGTGCCGGAGTCCGTGGTCCACGAGACCCTGCCGGTGCTGGGCGTGCAATGGCATCCCGAGCGGATGTGCTTTGCCATGGCCCGGCCGGACGCGGTGGACGGGGGGTCGGTGTTCCGCCTGTTCCGGTCCATGATGGAAACATGAAAAAGCCCGGTCTGCGGCTGCCGCGGACCGGGCGTATTCTTTTTTGGGGGGATACGGATGCTCAGCCCCGGCGGGCGCACCGGGCTCTCAGCTGCCGGAGCTTGAGACGGGTATCGTAGAAATCCTTGGCGGAGCAGCCCGCCCTGCCGCCGCCGGCGCAGGCGCAGGCGCACGCACACGCGCAGGCGCAGGAGCTGTGGGCGCAGGAGGATCCGCCGCCCCGGGAGGACGGGGAGGAGCGGACGACGGGCACGCTGACCACACGCACCCGGAGGAAGGTGTTGGGATCGGAGGCGTAGGGGTAGAGGCCGGCGGCGGTCTTCTTTCGGATGGCCTTCTCCTCCCGGGGGATGTCCGTCTCCTTGATGATCTCCTCGCTCTTTATGAAGCTCCGGCCGCAGTACTGGCAGTTGCTGGCGCCCTCCGGGCGGGGAGAGCCGCAGCCCTGGCATACGGGGTAGTAGACGATCTTCGTGCGGGTGATCTTCTTCCGGCTCCCGTCGGCAAAGTTGGCGGAGCGGTCAAAGGCCTTGATGAGGCCGATGATCAGGAAGGCGATGCCGCCGAGGAAGGCAAAGCCGAACACGAGGGCAAAGAACCCGCCGTCGGAATCCTCCTGGCCGGAGGCGATCTCCTTAGTGAGATCGAAGGCGTAGGCGTCGTTGGGGTAGACGACGGTGACGTCCACGGTCTCCCCCTTGGCCAGGGCCCCGGTCCAGAGGAGATATCCGTCCTCCACGCGGCAGTCGGGGGAGCGGCTCAGGACCTTGTCCCCGTTCCAGCGGAGGGTGAAGGCGTCCACCTCGATATCGTCGAACCAGCCGGGGGTGAAGCGGTAGACCGTCTCCCCCTCCGTCAGCATATCCACCTGGTACATGTAGTCCTGGATGAGCTCGAACTCGATCTCGGCCACCTCGCCGGCATAGTAGGCCCGGTCCAGGTCGATGCGGGCATAGCTTCCGCCGGAGGAGGAATAGCGGATATCCTCCACGGCGGGGCTCAGTCCCCGCAGGGAGAGATAATGGTCGTTGGGGATGCCGATCTCCACCCAGGTGAGGGGCCCCTCGGAGGTGGAGTCCAGCACCTTCCAGTCGATGCGGTAGACCATGCGCAGGGTTGCGTCGTCGTTCACATCCACGGTGATGTCGTATCGCAGGATCTCGTCCAGGTCCGCGGCTTTGGCGGGCTGGGCCAGGGCCGGGACCAGCAGGAACAGGCACAGGACCGTGAGCAGGGCGATGCTCCGTTTTTTCATGACGCGTCACCTCCCCGGTGCTTTGACGGTATGCGCAGGGGACACTCGCAGCGCATCTGGGCGGAGATCTCCCGCCGGGCACGGCAGGCCTCGCCGTTCCAGATGTCCGCCCAGTCGTCCCGGAGCATGTGGCCCAGGGGCTCGCCGGACAGCCAGCTCTGGCAGGGGACCACATGGCCCCCGGGAGTGACGGCCATGTTGCTCAGGCAGGCGCCGCAGTTGGGGGTGGTGATGCCCAGGGAGCGGCAGAAAGCATCGTCCACCCAGCCGGGGGAGGTGAAGCTGATCTCCATATCGTGGGAGAAGCAGAAATCCACGCTCTCCCGCAGGATGTCCCGGATCTCCGCGCTTGTCAGCTGGAGGGCCTCCGAGGCGGGGGAAGCGGCGTTTCCGGTGGTGATGAGGCCGGAGCAGGTGACATACCGCACGCCCCTGTCCTTCAGCCAGGAGAGGGTGGAGACATAGTCCCGGTTTTTGGTGCAGAGGGGGGTGTTCACGCTGAGGCTCAGTCCCGCCGCCAGGGCGTTCCCGATGCCTGCCGCCGTGTCCCGGAACCGGGGCGCTCCCACGAGCTCGTTGTGGATGGCCTCGTCGGAGGAATAGAAGGTGATCTGCAGGCTGTCCAGGGAGGCCTCCCGGAGCTGTTGGCAGTACTCCGGCGTCAGGCGGATGCCGTTTGTGTTCAGCCGGGTGATGAACCACCGGGCGTGGTCGATGAGCTCCGGCAGGTCGTCCCGCAGGGTGGGCTCCCCGCCGGTGAAGGTGACCTGGGGGATGCAGGCCTCCCGGCAGCGGTCCAGGATCCGCTTCCACTCCCCGGTGGAAAGCTCCTCCTCCTCCGCCTCCGGCTGGCCCGCGGCATAGCAGTGGACGCACTGCTGGTTGCAGTGCCAGAGGCCGTCCCGGGTCATGGCGCTCACCATCAGGTCCATCCGGTGGGGCGCCCGCATCCGAGGGGCGTACTCCCCCAGGGTGAGATACCCGATGGGCGTGTCCGGCTCCTCCCCGGCGGCCACCTGCCGGAAGGTCTCCATGATGGTGAGGATGTCCCGGCGCAGCCGCTTTTTGCTCACCAGGGGATAGACCTTCCCCGCTCCGGCGCAGGCGGCGTCCAGGATGTGACCCACGTCCTCGTCGGTCACGGGCCTTCCGCTGTATTCGTTGACGGCGCGGATGAACTCCGTCAGCAGGATGCTCCAGGCGGTGTTCACCGGGACCACGTCCTGTCCGTTCAGGATGGCGACGCTGGCGCCGATCTCCCCGTCCCGCACCAGGGGCGGCACCAGGTGGATGCGCACCACGCCCGGCCCCTCCGGGTCCAGGGTGGTGTGGTGCACCTCGCCGAAATGCCGCGCGGCGTAGGCCAGCTCGCGTTTCGTTGCTTTCATTTCATACCTCCTTAACGAGGGATCGCGCCTCCATAGTACCACAGGGGGCCGGTTCTGCCAACAGAAAAGAGCCGCGATCTGCGGCTCTTTTTTCGTAGTGCGGTTCATTCCCTCCGCAGGGCCTCTATGGGGTTCAGGTTCGCGGCCTTCACCGCCGGGATCATGCCGAAGAGGATGCCGATGAGCATGGAGAAGACCACCGCCACGGCGCTGGCGGGGATGCTGATGGCGGAGGGGGTGCCGGAGACCGAGGAGATCACCCGGCTGAACACGATGCCCGCGATGACCCCCAGCAGACCGCCGATGCTGGTGAGGGCGGCGGCCTCGGTGAGGAACTGCCACAATATGCGGCGCTTCCGGGCGCCGATGGCCTTTTTGAGGCCGATCTCCCGGGTGCGCTCCGTGACGGTCACCAGCATGATGTTCATGACGCCGATGCCGCCCACCAGAAGGGAGATGCCCGCGATCCAGAGGAGCTGGCGGTTGGTGGAGTTTGCCAGGGCCTGGAGCTGCTCGGCCTGCTCCATCAGATTCTCGCTCTTGTAGGCGATGGTGTCGTCCGGGCGGCTGACCTGGGCCTTCAGGATCTCCTCCGCCTTCTGGCCGATGGAGGTCATATCGTCGGTGCTGGCGGCCCGCAGGACCACGTTCTGCGGCTCGTCGAACCGGAAGAGGATGGGCCAGTCCGAAAGGGGAACGAACACCGCGCCGCCGGAGGTGTCGGCGTAGGTGTAATAGTCCTGGAGGGTCTCGATCTCCAGGGCCGTGGACTGGCGCTTCTCCACCACGCCCACCACGGTGAAGGGCTCCCCCTGGATCTCCAGGATCTGCCCGATGGGATAAGCCCCCGCGAAGAGAGCGGTGCAGGCCTGCCCGTCCAGGAGGACCGCCTTGCGGAAGTCCGTGAAGTCCTCCGGCAGGAACAGGCGGCCGTAGCTCAGTTTATACCCGGCGGCGTCGAAGTAGTGCTCGTCCGCGCCGATGAGAAAGCCGTTGAAGGCGGTGTTCTGATAGTAGACCTGGCTGTTGTACCGGCGGCGGCTGAAGAGGGAGACCTCCTCCACGTTCTCGATGTCCCGCAGGGCCTGCAGGGTGTCCTCCCGGATGGGGGCCACGCCGTCCGGGATGGGGGACCACTCCCAGTCGTACTCCCAGCTGTCCTGGCTCAGCAGGACGGTGACGGCATTGTTCCCGGAGCCGATGAGGTTCTCCTTGATCTGCTCGTTGGTGCCCTTGATGGTGGACACGATGGTGATGATGGAGGCGATGCCGATGATGATGCCCAGCATGGTCAGGAAGGACCGGAGCTTGTGGCTCCATATGCCCTGGAAGGCCAGGGCCAGATTTTCAAACATGCTTTCGCCTCCCTTATCCGTAGTACATGGACGAATACAGCTCGTCCGGCTCGGCGGTGCGGGTCCCGGCGCCCTCCACGGTGGCGCGGCCGTAGGGGAAGGCGATGAAGTCCTCCTCCGTCAGCCCCTCCAGGATCTCGATATAGGAGCCCCAGAGGTTCTGGCCCGTGCGGACGAAGCGCTTTTCCAGCCGCCCGTCGGCGCCCTGGGCGAAGATATAGCTCTTGCCGTTTTCCTGCCGGACGAAGGGCAGCTCCAGGTAGATGCCGGAGCCGCCGTCCCGCCCCGACGCGGAGTAGGACATGGTGACGGACTCCCCCTCCCGGAGGCTGGCGTCCTCATTGACGAAGACCTTGAAGGGGTAGGTGGACACGTTCCGGTTGCCCTCGCTGTAATACCAGTAGCGATTGGACTCGTCCGGGTACTGGGAGATCTCCGTGATGACGCCCTCGGCGGTCTCGCCGCTCTCCCAGCTCTGGACGGTGACGGTGTCGCCGATGGCCATGGAGTCCCGGTCGAACTCTCCCAGCACGGCGGTGACGTAGTATCCGCCGCCGCCGGAGATGAGCACCAGGGGCTTCTTCTCCGCCCGGGCCTCGTCCTCCTCCCGGAGGGTCTTCACCACGCCGTCGATCTTGGCGTAGACCTCGCCGTTCTGCAGCTCGTACTCCAGCCGGTCGTATTCGAGCCGCGCCTGCTTGAGGGCCAGCTCCAGGTCCCGGAGCCGCTGGTTCACCTGGGTCTTCATCCTGGCGATCTCCGAGGCGGTGTAGTACACCGTGTCGTCGAAATAGAAGTCGTCGAAATCCGCGAGGTCGTCCGGGATAAACTCGCCGTCGGCGTCTCCCGGGTCATAGCTGGGCTCCACCATGCGGAAGGACCAGACGCCCTCCGCGTCCACCCTGATGGCCAGCTCCCATACCCGCAGGAGGGTCCCGTTCAGGGCGTCGCCCTCCCGGACCTCGAACACCACGTACACCGTGGGGTCCATGAGCTCCGCCAGCAGGGCGGGATCGATGTCCGGCCGGGGCGCGGCGGAGGGGACGGGCGTGGCCGCGGTCTCCGGGTCCCCGGTGGGAGCGGGAGCGCCCGGCGATCGCCGCACAGCCGGGGCCAGCAGCCGCAGGGACGGCAGCTGGAAGTGCGCCGCGGCCAGGCCCTCTCCCTCAGGCTCCTCGTCCGCTTCCGCAGGAGTTTCGGACTCTTCGGGAGCCTCGGGCTTTTCGGGAGTCTCGGGCTCCGCGGGGGTCTCGGGCTCTTCGGGAGTCTCGGGCTCTGCGGGGGTCTCGGGCTCCACGGGAGTCTCGGGCTCCGCGGGGGTCTCGGGCTCCGCGGGGGTCTCGGGCTCCACGGGGGTCTCAGGCTCCTCGGGGGTCTCGGGCTCCTCGGGGGTCTCGGGCTCCTCGGGGGCTTTGGTCTCCTCGGGGGCCTGGGTCTCTATGGGGGCGGAGGGGTCCACCGGTCCACCGGGACGGGGTCCGTGGGGGCCGCGTCCTCGCCGTACAGAAGGCGGCTGCGGTTCGTCATGGCCTCCGCCATGGCCTGCCCGATGAAGGAGGCGCTGAAGACCCCGGCGTCGTTCCAGAGGTAGACGAGAGGCTCGCTGTAGGTGCCGGGGGCGTCCTCCGCCCGCTGGTAGGGCATGGCGGGCGCGGGGATGAGGACGGTCTCCGGCACGGTGATCTCCGGGACCGTGTAGCTGTACCCGCCGGAGGAGCCGGTGCCGATTCGGTAGGTGTTGATCTTCGCCAGCTCGTCCCGGGCGTTCTGGATGTCCAGCTCCAGCTGGTCGATCTTGATGCTCTGCCGCTGGAGGCTGAGCTCGCTCAGGGTGGTGTCGAAGGCCAGGATGGGGTCGCCGGCCTTCACGGCCTGGCCCTCGGTGACGTAGATGTCCGTGATGACCTGGGTGTCGGACAGATAGACGGACTGGATGCGGTCGGTGGACACGATGCCGTCCGTCTGGGCGGTGTTGGCCCAGTCCGCGCCGGTGATGAAGTAGGAGGCGGGATAGACGTTCACCTCGCCCCGGCTGCTCTGAAGGAGCTTCACCACGCCGAAGGCGGCGCCCGCTGCGGCCGCCAGGGAGATCAGGGTGATGACAAGGGCCTTGACGCCCTTGCGGGATGCGGTCTTTCCGTTCATGAGGCAGTCACCTCCGGTGTCAGCTCGCCGTCCAGGATGCGCCGCAGGCGCTTGGCCCGGGCGCCCACGGCGGGCTCGTGGGTGATGAGGACGATGGTGGTGCCCGCGGCGTTCAGCTCGTCGAAAAGGTCCATGACCTGCTCGCCGGAGGCGGTGTCCAGGGCGCCGGTGGGCTCGTCCGCCAGGAGGAGCTTGGGCCGGTTGATCATGGCTCGGGCGATAGCCACCCGCTGCTGCTGTCCGCCGGAGAGCTGGGTGGGATAGAAGCCCGTGCGGTCCTCCAGGCCCACGGCGGCCAGGGCCTCCTCCGCACGGCGGCTGCGCTCGCGCTTGGAAACGCCGGCGTAGAGCAGCGGCAGGGCCACGTTGTCCCGGGCGGTGAGCTTCGGCAGCAGGTTGAAGCTCTGGAATACGAAGCCCAGGGTCCGGTTCCGGATGTCCGCCAGCTTGTTCTCCCCGGCCCGGGAGATATCCTCGCCGTTCAGGAGATAGGCGCCGCTGGTGGGGGTGTCCAGGCAGCCGATGAGATTCATGAGAGTGGTCTTTCCGGAGCCCGAGGGCCCCATGATGGCCAGGTAATCCCCCTCGTCGATGGAGAAATCCACATGCTTCAGCACACGGACCACGTCCTTGCCCTGGGGATAGTCCTTGCAGATATCACGCAGTTCCAGCAGCATGTCAGCCCTCCGCGTCTTCCATGGGGACCGCGTCCTCGGCGAAAAGGCCGTCCTCTGTGTCCCCGTCCCCGTAGGAGGCCTCGCCGACTTCGAGCTCGCCGCTGACCTCCCCGGCCTCGAAATCGTAGTCGTAGAGGCCTTCGTCGTAGCCGTAGACCTCCTCCCAGACGGGGTCGAAGCCGAAGTCCTCGCCGCCGAAGCTGGATTCGTCGTAGTAGACCACGTCCATGCCCTCGGCCAGGCCCTCCGTGGGGAAGGCGATGTAGTCGGTATAGTCAAGACCTGATAGGATCTCGTATTCGTCCGTGTCCGGGTCATAGGCGCCCAGCTCCACGGCGCGCTTTTCCAGCTTGTCTCTGGCGTCCGCCGCCCAAATGCAACCGTCCTCCGTGATGTACCAGGCCGGGAGCATGAGCCCCGGCGCGCCATCCTCCTGGCCCAGGTCCGGCTCAATGTAGACGTGCTGGCCCAGGAGCAGGTCCTCGGTGCTGTCCAGCACCACGTAGAAGGGGTATTTGGAGGAGGCGGTCATGTCGTCGGTCTCGCCGCCGTAGACCATCATGCCGCTGTTGTTCTGCACGGGCTTTTCCCAGTCGATGCTGTCGATGACGCCGGTCCAGTACCGATCCGCCTCCGTGCGGGAGCGGACAATGACCCGCATCCCCTCCGTGACGGCGCCGCGGTTGAGCTCGTTGATGTGGCCCTCCACCCGGTAGGAGCTCACGTCCATGACCGTGACGAAGGCGTCGGAGGTGCCGCTGCCGCTCATGTCGCCGGAGAGGTCGCTGTCGTCCTCGGTGGACCCGGCGCTCATGATCCGCCCGTCGATGGGGGAGGTGACCTCCGTCTTCTCCATGGAGGCCTCCATGGAGGCGATCTCCTTGTCC
Source organism: uncultured Oscillospiraceae bacterium (assembly GCA_905234625.1). Lineage (GTDB taxonomy): Bacteria > Bacillota > Clostridia > Oscillospirales > Oscillospiraceae > CAJOIG01. The sequence continues at coordinate 18,064 of CAJOIC010000032.1, forward strand.
TTGAGGGCCATGTTGTACTCCGCCTCCCGGATGTCGGCCTTGCGGGCGTCGATCTGGAGGGTGTAGCTCAGCTGATCGGAGGAGCTTGCCTTGGAGCGCTGGCTCTCCAGCTCCTCGATCTCGCTCTCCGCGGCGGCGATGGTGTTCTCGTAGCTCTCCCGGTCGAGATAGAGCTTGTCAAGGGACAGCTGCATGGCCTCGGTGTCATAGGAGAAGAGGATGTCCCCGGCCTTTACCATGTCGCCCTCCCGGACGAACACCTCCAGCACGGTCTTGTCGGCGTCCTTCTTGAGCTCCGCCGTCTCGCCGGAGACCACCTTTCCGGCGTAGCTGTCCGCCAGACCCGCCGCGCCGACGCCGGTGATCATGCTCACTGACTCCACGGAGACGACCTCGCCGCCGTTTTTGGCGGCGCAGCCGGTGAAAAGCCCCAGCGCCAGCGCGCCGGCGGCTATACATGAGATGATTTTTTTCATAAGGACCTCCCGGGATCTGTTCTGCTTATAGTATAAGACGCGCGGCGGCAAAAAACAGTTTCGCCCCGCCCGGTAAAAATCTGCCATGACCCATCATAGCACGCTCCGCCGGGAATGCAAGAGACGGACGTTTATCTTTTTATTAAGATTGGCGGCGGTAAAAAAGCTCCCGGCTCTGACCGCATGATGCGGAGAGCCGGGAGGCCTGTCAATCCTGTTTGAACTCCCGGAGGATGAGGCCGGGATTTTTTTCCTCCGCCCAGCGGATGGACCACTGTCCGCCGAAGACCAGGAGATTGTTGCCCTTGAAGTCCTGGACCCAGCGGGAATCCGTGCCGAGATTGAGGCGGCTTAAGTCCATATCGGTGTTCTCGATCCAGCGCACGAACTGGTAGGGCAGGCCCCGGCGGCGCACGTCCACGCCGTATTCCGTCTTGAGGCGGTACTCCAGCACCTCCAGCTGCAGGATGCCGACGACGCCCACGATGACCTCCTCCAGGCCGCTGCCGGGGGCGTGGAAGATCTGGATGGCGCCCTCCTGGGCGATCTCCGTCATGCCCTTTTCGAACTGCTTGCGCTTCATGGTGTCGATGCGCTCCACGGCGGCGAAGATCTCCGGCGCGAAGGTGGGGATGCCCTCGTAGGTGACCGGAGAAGATGCCGGGGTCGAAGATGCCGATGATGTCCCCGGCGTAGGCCTCGTCGATGATCTGGCGGGATTCCGCCATCATCTGCTGGGGCTGAGATAACCGCATGGTCTTCCCGCTTTGCACATGGTAATAATCGATATCGCGCTCGAACCGGCCGGAGCAGATGCGCATGAAGGCGATCCGGTCCCGGTGGGCCTTGTTCATATTGGCCTGGATCTTGAAGACGAAGGCGGAGAAATTGTCCTCGAAGGGGTCCACGACGCCCTCCTCCGCCTGCCGGGGCAACGGGGAGGTGGTGAGCTCCAGGAAGCTCTTCAGGAAGGGCTCCACGCCGAAATTCGTCAGCGCCGAGCCGAAGAACACCGGGGAGAGCTGACCCGAGCGGACCTTGTCGAGATCGAAGTCGAAGCCCGCGCCGTCCAGCAGCTCCACATCGTTCACGAGATCCTCCCGCAGCCGGGGGCCGATGAGCTCGTCCAGGGCCGCGGTGTCCGTCAGGTCCGCCTCGATGGCGGAGATCCGCTGGGAGCCCCGGTGGAAGTCGGTGAAGGCCAGGATATGCCCGGTCTTCCGGTCATACACGCCCTTGAAATCCCGGCCGGAGCCGATGGGCCAGTTCATGGGGTAGGTGCCGATGCCGAACTCCGTCTCCAGCTGCTCGATGAGGTCATAGGGGGAGCGGGCGTCCCGGTCCAGCTTGTTGATGAAGGTGAAGATGGGGATATGCCGCATGGCGCAGACCTTGAAGAGCTTCCGGGTCTGGGGCTCGATGCCCTTGGCGGCGTCGATGACCATGACGGCGCTGTCCGCCGCCATGAGGGTGCGGTAGGTGTCCTCGGAATGTTGATGCAGCAGCCGTCGTACTCGAACTGCATGACGGAGGAGGTGATGGAGATGCCGCGCTGCTTCTCCAGCTCCATCCAGTCGGAGACGGCGTGCCGGGCGGACGCCTTGCCCTTGACGGCGCCGGCCAGCTGGATGGCGCCTCCGTAGAGGAGGAGCTTTTCCGTGAGCGTCGTCTTGCCGGCGTCCGGGTGGGAGATGATCGCAAAGGTGCGCCGCCTCTGGATCTCATGTCTCAAATCGGCCATATAAATACCTGCCTGTTATCTTGATTACACAAAACATAATTTTACCATGTCCCGCCGAAAAATGCAACGCCGCCCCGGCCGCTTTACGGAAACCCTCCGTCGGTGCTATACTTGGTATAAATACCATGGACACGAGAGGTCAAAACGATATGTACACCTATGACTTTGACGAGATCATAGACCGCCGCGGCACCAACGCCGTGAACGTGGAGCTGGCCCGGGACGCGGTGGGGGGCGCGGGAACGAAGCTGCCCTGCCGGGAGGAGGACCTGATCCGCATGTGGGTGGCGGACATGGAGTTCGCGCCGCCGCCGGAGGTGATCGACGCCCTCCGGGAGCGGCTGGAGCGCCGCATCCTGGGCTATACCGGGGAGTTCGACGGGAGCCTGTACGCCGCCTTCTCCGGCTGGTGCGAGAGCCGGTACGGCTGGCGCTTTCCCCGGGAGCAGCTGGTCTACGCCCCCGGGGTGGTGGCGGCCCTGTGCCAAGTGGCGGAGGATGTGACGGGCCCCGGGGACGGGATCCTCATCCTGACGCCGTCCTACAGCCATTTCGCCGACGCCGCCGAACGCAGCGGCGCGGAGCTCATGTGCTCTCCCATGCGCAGGGAAAACGGACGGTATGTCATCGACTTTGACGATCTGGGGAAAAAGGCCGCCGATCCCAAGGCAAAGCTCCTGATCTTCTGCAACCCCCACAACCCCACCGGCAGGGCCTGGACCCGGGAGGAGCTTGCCGCCGTGGGGGACATCGCGGAGAAAAACGGCCTGTGGCTGGTGTCGGATGAGATCCACTGCGACCTGACCCGCCGGGGCGTCGGGCATATCACCATGGGCACGGTGATGCCGGACTATGAGAAGCTGGTGGTCTGCATGTCGGCCAGCAAGACCTTCAATCTGGCGGGACTTGCCCTGGCGGAGACGGTCATCCGGGACGGCGCGGAGCGCGGCCGGTTCAGGACGCGGCTGCTGTCCAGCGGCCTGGGGCCCATGTCCATGGCGGCGCATACGGCGGCCTTCTCACGGGGCGGACCCTGGCTGGAGGCGCTGCGGGAGTATCTGGACGGGAATTTCGAGCTGCTTACGTCGTTTTTCGCCCGGCGCTTCCCGGCGGCGGACTTCACCGCGTCCGAGGCCACGTATCTCGCCTGGGCGGATATGTCGGCGTACCTCCCCGGTGACCGGCGCGCCGCCGCCTATATCGCGGAAAAGACCGGCGTTGTGGTGCAGGACGGCACGTCCTTCGTGGGGAACGCGGAGGGACATGTCCGCATGAATATCGCCATGCCCCGGGCGCTGCTGCGGGAGGGCCTGGACCGCCTGGCAAAGCTGCCGTGACCATCGGGGAATGGCGCTGATCTGGGGTATCAGATGTATCCCATGCTCCGCAGGAGCCACAGCCAGAAGGTGAGGGTGAAGGCGGACAGCAGGGTGGTGAGCATGACGACGCTGGAGGACAGGGTCC
>CAJOIC010000033.1 GCA_905234625.1 uncultured Oscillospiraceae bacterium
CTGCGCGGTCTGGGCATCGCCATCATCTCCACCTCCAAGGGCGTCATGACCGACAAGGAAGCCCGCAAGCTCCATGTCGGCGGCGAGGTCCTTGCGTTCGTATGGTAAGGGGGTAACGCGATATGTCTAGAATCGGTAGAGCTCCCATCACCATTCCCGCCGGCGTCGACGTGAAGGTCGCCGAGGGGAACGTCGTCACCGTCAAAGGACCCAAGGGCGAGCTGACTCAGGCGCTTGAGCCCACCATGGAGATCAAGGTCGACGGCGGCGTCGTCACCGTGGCCCGTCCCAACGACGAGGCCCAGAACCGTTCTCTGCACGGCCTGACCCGTACCCTTCTCCACAACATGGTCGTCGGTGTGACCGAAGGTTTCACCAAGACCCTGGAGATCAACGGCGTCGGCTACCGCGCCTCCAAGGAAGGAAAGAACCTTGTCCTGAACGTTGGCTACAGCCACCCCGTGAACATCCCCGATACGGACGATGTCCAGACCGAGGTGCCTAACCCCAACCAGATCATCGTCAAGGGTATCAACAAACAGAAGGTCGGCCAGTTTGCGGCTGAGATCCGTGGCAAGCGTCCCCCCGAACCCTACAAGGGCAAGGGCATCAAGTACGCTGACGAGGTCATCATCCGCAAGGAAGGCAAGACCGGCGCGAAGTAAGAGGAGGTGTGCTGAATGGGTTTCAAGACCCAATACGAGAGCTAAGCGTGACAGACGTCACTACAGACTGCGCTTCAAGATCAAAGGCACTCCCGAGCGTCCCCGTCTGTGCGTCTTCCGCAGTGAAAAACACATATATGCCCAGATCATCGACGACGTGGCCGGCAACACCCTGGTGGCCGCCGCTTCCAATGAGAAGGGCTTCGAGGGTTCCGGTTCCAACAAGGAAGGCGCCCGCGCTGTCGGTAAGCTCGTCGCCGAGCGCGCCCTGGCCAAGGGCATCGACACCGTGGTGTTCGACCGCGGCGGCTATGTGTATCACGGCCGCGTCCAGGAACTGGCTGACGGCGCCCGCGAGGGCGGCCTGAAATTCTAAGCGGGAGGAGGAAACGAAAATGGCTTATCAGAATGATCGCAACGATCGCCGCGGCAACCGCCGCAACCGCGAGGAGCAGGAAGCTCCCGAGTTCGTGGAAAAAGTAGTTTCCCTCAACCGTGTCGCCAAGACCGTCAAGGGCGGCCGCATCATGCGCTTCGCCGCTCTGTGCGTCGTGGGCGACGGCAAGGGCCGCGTCGGCTTCGGCACCGGTAAGGCAAACGAAGTCTCCGAGGCTATCCGCAAGGGCCTCGAGGACGCCAAGAAGAATCTGACCAACGTGACCCTGTCCGGGACCACGATCCCCCACGAGGTCATCGGCGAGTTCGGCGCCGGCCGCGTGCTGCTCAAGCCCGCCGCCCCCGGTACCGGCATCATCATGGAGGCCGCCGGTATCTCCGATATCCGCGCCAAGTGCCTGCGCAGCAACAACCCCGGCAACGTCGTGGCCGCCACCATGCAGGGCCTGCTTTCCCTGCGTGACGCGCAGCAGGTGGCTGCCGTCCGCGGCAAGGCGCCCAGCGATATTCTGGGTTAAGGAGGAGCGGTCATGGCTAATAAGATCACCATCGAGCTCGTCAAGAGCCTGAACGGTCGGAACGACAAGCACATCGCTACCGCCGCTTCCCTGGGTCTGCGCAAGGTCGGCAACAAGACCGTGCAGCCCGACAACCCCCAGACCCGCGGCAAGATCGCCCAGATCGGCTACCTTGTCAAGGTCACGGAAGAATAAGGAGGGGCAACCAATGGAACTTCATGAACTTTCCCCCGCTCCCGGCAGCCGCAAGGCAGCCTGGCGCAAAGGCCGGGGCCACGCCACCGGCAACGGCAAGACGGCCGGCCGCGGCCACAAGGGTCAGAAGGCCCGTTCCGGCGGCGGCGTCCGCGTCGGCTTCGAGGGCGGCCAGATGCCTCTGGCCCGCCGTGTCCCGAAGCGCGGCTTCAACAACATTTTCGCCAAACCCCTCGAGTCTGTGAACGTCAGCGTTCTCAACGACCGTTTCGAGGACGGTGCTGAGATCGACGCGCAGGTCCTGCTGGACTCCGGCGTGCTCTCCAAGTGCGAGTATGGCGTCAAGATCCTGGGCAACGGCGAGCTCACCAAAAAACTCACGGTGCGTGCCAAGGCCTTCTCCGCTTCTGCCAAAGAAAAGATAGAGGCCGCAGGCGGAAAGGCTGAGGTGGTGTAATTGTTCAAGACATTCGCCAACGCCTGGCGTATCGAGGATATCCGTAAGAAGATCCTCTTCACGCTGTTCATCGTCCTGATGTACCGCGTGGGCAACGCCGTCCCCGTACCGTATGTCAACGTGGCGTACCTCCAGCAGTATTTCCAGTCTCTGGAAAACACCGTCCTTGGCCTGTACAACGTCATGTCCGGCGGCGCCTTCTCCTCCGCGACTATCTTCGCGCTGAGCATCCAGCCGTACATCAACTCCTCCATCATCATCCAGCTGCTCTGCGTAGCGATCCCCTACCTGGAGCGGCTGTCGAAGGATGAAGGAGAGGAAGGCCGGAAGAAGATCGCCTCCATCACCCGTTACACCACCGTGGGCATCGCCCTTCTCCAGGGCTGGGCCTACTACGTCCTCATCCGCAACAACGGCCTGCTGACCAGCGACGGTCAGGGCGTCTGGGCGGCCATCGTCATCGTCATGACCTTCACCGCCGGCTCCGCCCTCATCATGTGGCTTGGCGAGCAGATCACCGAGTTCGGCATCGGAAACGGCATCTCGATCATCCTGTTTGCCAGCATCGTCAGCCGCTTCCCCTCCGCCGTCATCACCTCCGTCTCCAATATCTCCAACGGCACCCTGACCTGGTGGGCCGCGCTGCTGGAGCTTGTCGGAGCCCTGCTCATGATCATCCTGATCGTGTTCGTGAACGACGCGGAGCGCCGCATCCCCGTGCAGTATTCCAAGCGCGTGGTCGGCCGTAAGATGTATGGCGGCCAGAGCACCCACCTGCCCATGAAGGTGAACATGTCCGGCGTCATGCCCGTCATCTTCGCCCAGTCCATCGTGAGCCTGCCCGCCACCATCGTGCAGCTCGTGGGGGCCACCGGTGCTTTCGCCCAGTATATCTCCAAGACCAACACCTGGACCTATGTCATCTTCTATGCGCTGCTGATCGTCTTCTTCGGTTACTTCTATTCGACGATCCAGTTCAACCCCATCGAGATCAGCAACAACCTCCGGAAGAACGGCGGCTTCATCCCCGGCTATCGCCCGGGCAAGCCCACCAGCCAGTTCATCCAGAAGGTCCTCAACAAGATCACCCTGTTTGGCAGCCTGTATCTGTGCATCATCGCCGCTGTGCCCTATATCGTGAGCATCTACTCCAACGTGGCCCAGCGGGTGGGCATCTCCCTGGGCGGCACCTCCATCATCATCGTGGTGGGCGTCGCGCTGGAGACCGTCCAGGCTCTCGAGAGCCAGATGCTGATGCGGCACTACAAGGGCTTCCTGGACTGAGAGGTGCGCTGATATGAAGCTCATCATGCTCGGCGCTCCCGGCGCCGGTAAGGGCACCCAGGCGGAGATCCTCTCCAAGAAGCTGGGCATCCCCACTATTTCCACGGGCAATATCCTGCGGGCGGCCGTCAAGGCCGGAACGCCCATCGGCCTGAAGGCCAAGTCCTTCATGGACGCGGGCGCCCTGGTCCCCGATGATGTCATTATCGGCATCATCGCGGAGGCCCTGCAGGGTCCCGACTGTGCGAACGGCTACATCCTGGACGGCGTGCCCCGCACGATACCCCAGGCCGAGGCCATGGAGCAGCAGGGCGTCGAGATCGACGCGGCCCTGGACATCGAGGTGGATGACGCCACCATCATCGACCGCATGAGCGGCCGCCGCACCTGCGAGGCATGCGGCGCCAGCTTCCATGTGGTGAACAATCCTCCCAAGCAGGAGGGCGTCTGCGACGTGTGCGGCAAGCCCCTGACCATCCGCAAGGACGACGCGCCCGAGACCGTCAAGGCCCGGCTTGAGACCTACCACGCCCAGACAGAGCCCCTCATCAAATTCTATGAGGAGCGAGGCAAGCTCAAGACCGTGAGAAATAAGCCCACCATCGAGGCTACCACGGCTGAGATAGAGAAAGCACTGGGGATATGAGCGCTATAACGATCAAATCCCCCCGTGAGATCGAGATCATGCGACAGGCGGGAAGAATTACCGCGGCTGCCCGCAGCTTAGCGCGGGAAATGGTAACCCCCGGCATCACGACTGCTCAGATCGATCGGGAAGTGCGGCACTTCATCGAGAAGAGCGGCGCCACCCCCACCTTCCTGGGGTACGGCGGATATCCTGCCAGCGTCTGCCTCTCCGTAAATGAGGAAGTGATCCACGGCATCCCCGGCAAGCGCGTCCTGAAGGAAGGAGACATCGTCTCCGTGGACGTGGGCGCCACATACAAGGGCTTTGTGGGCGACTGCGCCGGCACCTACGTTGCAGGTCAGCCGTCGGAGGAGGCGAAACGCCTCATCGACGTCACCCGGCAGAGCTTCTTCGAGGGGATCAAGTTTGCCCGTGCGGGCTGCCGCATCGGCGACATATCCCACGCGGTCCAGGAATACGTTGAAAAAAACGGCTTCGGGATCGTCCGGGACTATGTGGGCCACGGTGTCGGCAGCGTCATGCACGAGGCACCGGAGGTCCCGAACTACGGCGAACCCGGACGGGGGCCCAGGCTCCTGGCCGGAATGACCATCGCGGTGGAGCCCATGGTGACCCAGGGCACGTGGGAGGTCCGGGTCCTGAAGGACGGCTGGACGGTCGTCACAAAGGACAGGAAGCTCGCGGCCCACTACGAGAACACCATCGCCATCACCGACGGCGAGCCGGAGATCCTCACCTATGCGGAGGACCTGTATGCTTGACCCCAAGCCCTACGATGTGGTCGAGTCCCTGGCGGGGCACGACCGGGGCAAGCTCTTTCTGGCGGTCGGCGTCCGGGAGGGGAGACTCCTCCTGTGCGACGGCAAAAACCGGAGGCTCGCGGACCCCAAAAGCAAAAGTCCCAAACACGTACGCGTCGTCCTGCGAGGCTCGGAAGAGCCCGCAAGCGACAAGGTGATCCGAACGACATTAGCACAGGCGGCGAAGGCCGCTGCGAAGGAGGAGAAACTTCTTGGCGAAAGATGATGTTATTGAGCTGGAGGGTACGGTAGTCGAATCCCTGCCCAACACCATGTTCCAGGTGGATATCGGCAACGGGCACACGATCCTCGCCCATATCTCCGGCAAGCTTCGTATGAATTTTATCCGCATCCTTCCGGGTGATAAGGTCACGGTGCAGATGTCACCCTATGACCTCACGAGAGGCCGCATCACCTGGCGTACGAAGTAAACGACGTAATAAGCACAGAGTAATTTAGGGAGGCTGAAACCTATGAAAGTCAGACCCAGTGTCAAGCCCATGTGCGAGAAATGCAAGGTCATTAAGCGCCATGGCCGGGTTATGGTGATCTGCCCCAACCCGAAGCACAAGCAGAGACAAGGCTGAGAGCCTATCTTCAAGAAAGGATTGATTGCAAAAAAATGGCAAGAATCGCTGGCGTTGACCTGCCCAAGGACAAGCGTATCGAGATAGGCCTGACCTATGTCTACGGTATCGGCAGGACCTCCGCAAAGAAGATACTGGAAGCGACCGGGGTCGATCCCGACACCCGCGTCAAGGACCTCTCCGAGGCCGACGAGTCCAAGCTGCGTGAGTATATCGGCAACCACTACATCGTGGAAGGCGACCTCCGCCGTCAGAACGGCATGGACCTGAAGCGCCTGATGGAGATCGGCTGCTATCGCGGCACCCGTCACCGCAAGGGCCTGCCCGTCCGCGGTCAGCGCACCAAGACAAACGCCCGCACCCGCAAGGGTCCGAAGCGCACCATCGCTAATAAGAAGAAGTAAGGAGGGAAGAGAGAAATGGCAACTGCTCAGAAGGGCAAGAAAGTCCGCACTCGCCGCAGAGAGCGCAAGAATATCGAGAAGGGCCAGGTCCATATCAGCTCTTCCTTCAACAACACCATGGTCACCGTGACCGACACCAACGGCAACGCCATCAGCTGGGCTTCCGCCGGCGGTATGGGCTTCCGCGGCAGCCGCAAGTCCACTCCGTTCGCGGCCGCTACCGCCGCTGAGACCGCGGCCCGCGCCGCCATGGAGCATGGCCTGAAGACCGTCGAAGTGTTCGTCAAGGGTCCCGGCAGCGGCCGTGAGGCTGCCATCCGCGCTCTGCAGACGGCCGGCCTTGAGGTGACGATGATCAAAGACGTGACGCCCATCCCTCACAACGGATGCCGTCCGCCCAAACGTCGTCGCGTCTGATGTAAGGGAGGTTCAAAGAATATGGCTAGAAATATGCAGCCTGTCCTCAAGCGCTGCCGCGCTCTGGGCATCTCTCCCGCCGTCATGGGTTATACCGGCAAGGCGAAGTCCAACATCTCCAACCGGAACCCCGGCGGCCAGCGGAGGACCAAGAAGTCAGAGTATGCTCTGCAGCTCAATGAGAAGCAGAAGGTGAAGTTCGTTTACGGCGTTCTTGAGAAGCAGTTCCGTGCTTACTACGAGAAGGCCGCCAAGATGCCCGGCAAGACCGGCGATAACCTCATGTCCCTGGTGGAGCGCCGCCTGGACAACGTGGTCTTCCGTCTGGGCCTGGCGTCCACCCGCCGCGAGGCACGCCAGCTCGTCACCCACGGTCACTACACCGTCAACGGCAAGCGCGTCGACATCCCCTCCTACATGGTGAAGGTGGGCGACGTCATTGCCGTCAGCGAGAAGAGCAACGGCACCGCCCGCTTCAAGACCATGAAGGAAGAGGACGCGTTCGTCACCACTCCCAAGTGGCTCGATCGCGACAAAAACAGCCTCCAGGGCAAAGTCACCGCTCTGCCCGCGCGTGATGATATCGACTTTGAGGTCGAGGACCATCTTATCGTCGAGCTCTACTCCAAGTAAGACCCTCACAAGTTGGTAAGCTGAAACACCGCAACGCGCTTTTTAGCGTACATTTTGAAGGAGGGTATGTACCATGATAGAGATCGAGAAGCCCCGCATCGAGTGCGTCGAGAGCCCCGCTGACGAGAGCTACGGCAAGTTCGTCGTGGAGCCGCTGGAGCGCGGATACGGCACGACTCTCGGAAACTCTCTCCGCAGGGTCCTGCTCAGCTCCCTGCCCGGCACAGCTGTCACCACGGTGAAGATCGCCGGCGTGCAGCATGAGTTCTCCACCGTCCCCGGCGTCAAGGAGGACGTGCCCGAGATCATTCTGAACCTGAAGGGTCTCATCGCGCGGCTCCACAGCGAGGGCGCCAAGACCGTCTATATCGAGGCGGCCGGCGAGTGCGAGGTCAAGGCAGGCGATATCAAGGCGGACGCGGAGGTCGAGATACTCAATCCCGATATGCATATCGCCACCCTGGGTCCGGATGCGTCGCTCTCCATGGAGCTGACCATCTCCCACGGTCGGGGCTATGTGACCGCGGACAAAAACAAACCCGCCCAGGTGGTGGCGGGCGTCATCCCCATTGATTCCATCTACACCCCGGTGCTGAAGGTCAATTACTCCGTCGAGAATACCCGCGTGGGCAATCAGACGGACTATGACAAGCTGACCATTGAGATCTGGACCGATAAGACGATCTCCCCCCGCGACGCCGTGTCCCTTGGCGCGAAGATCCTCTGCGACCACTTCGCTTTGTTCATGGATCTGAGCCAGACCATGAGCGTGGGCTCTACCGTGGTGGAGAAGACCGAGACGGTCAAGGACAAGATCATGGAGATGACCATCGAGGAGCTGGATCTTTCCGTTCGCAGCTTCAACTGCCTTAAACGCGCAAACATCAACACGGTGGAGGACCTTGTCTCCAAGACCCAGGACGAGATGATCAAAGTTCGGAACCTGGGCCGGAAGTCCCTGGAGGAAGTCATCCAGAAGCTGGCCATGATGGGGCTGTCCCTCGCCAGCGACGACGACGGCAAGTGACCCGCTGTACCAATACGAAACTCACTTTTGGAGGTAAACGAAAATGCCCGGAACACGTAAGCTCGGCAAGCCGACGGCCGCTCGCATGGCCATGCTTCGCCAGCAGGTGACCGATCTGCTGGATACCGGCCGCATGGAAACCACGGTCACCCGCGCCAAGGAGATCCGTCCCCTGGCCGAGAAGATGATCACCCTCGGGAAGAAGAAGGGCCTCGCCAACTATCGTCTGGCCCTGCGCTTCATCACCCGCGAGGATGTGGCGAAGAAGGTTTTCGACGAGCTGTCCGTCAAGTATGCCGACCGCGAAGGCGGCTATACCCGGATCACCCGCACCGGCAACCGCCGCGGCGACGCCGCGGAGATGGCCGTCATCGAGCTGGTCTGACGCGATAGACAAAACAAAAACCCGGAACATGATGTTCCGGGTTTTATTGTTTACGAAGTGGATCTATCGGCCTTGAAAACCGAGCCGCAGGCGTCAGCCCTTGGCGCCCAGAGCGGAGGCGCAGGTGGAGCAGACGTTCTTGCCCTTGTAGGAGATGATGTTCTTAGAACTGTCGCAGAAGACGCATGTGGGCTGGAATTTCTTAAGGATAATGGTATCTTCGGACACGAAGATCTCCAGAGAATCGCGTTCAGCGATGTCGAGCGTCCGCCGAAGCTCAATGGGGAGAACGATGCGTCCAAGCTCGTCCACCTTACGCACAATGCCGGTGGATTTCATATGGAATCCCTCCTCTGTGATAATCAAAACACTACTTTATGCAATATATTTACATTAACACAGTTAAAAGAAGGTGTCAATAGTAAATCTCCGAGATTTGTCGAGGAATGTTTGTGAAAATATAGGCTTAAACATGGACTGAATTATAATGGATTAATTTGAAAAATTATATACTGCGCTCAGATGGCGATAAATAAACCCCCGGTCATTTTTTGACCGGGGGCGAGAAATATAAGAGAAGAGGTTCACATGCTTTCCGGCGCGGAGACGCCCAGGATACGCAGGGCATTGCGCAGGACGATGCGGGTGGCTGCGGCTAGGGCCAGCCGGGCCTCGGCCACGGTCTTTTCCTCGCCGCGGATGCGGCAGGCATTGTAGAACTTGTGGAACCGGGAGGCCAGCTCCGTGGCATAGCGGTTGATGCGGGAGGGGTCCAGGTCTTCCGCCGCCATGCGGATCTCTCCGGGGAAGGAGGCGATGGCCTTGATGAGGTCCCGCTCCTGGTCAGCGGTGAGGAGGGCGGCGTCGGCCTTCGAGGGAACGGTCAGTCCGTCCTCTGCCAGGGTATTCAGAAGGGAGCAGATGCGGGCGTGGGCGTACTGGACGTAGTAGACGGGATTCTCGCTGTCCTGCCGGACGGCCAGATCAAGGTCAAACTCCAGGTGATTGTCGGGCTTGGCGTTGAAAAAGAACCGGCAGGGATCGGGTCCGATCTCGTCCATGAGGTCCGCCAGGGTCAGGGCTTTGCCCGTGCGCTTGGATACCTTGATGGTCTCGCCGTTCCGGGTCAGGCGCACCATCTGCATGATGAGGAACTCCAGAGCCCGCCCGTTCAGGCCCAGCTCCGGGCAGGTCATGGTGGAGCCGAAGCGGATGGCGTGGCCGTGATGGTCCGCGCCCCAGACGTCGATGACCCGGTCGAAGCCCCGCTCCACGAACTTGTTGCGGTGGTAGGCGATGTCCACGGCATAGTAGGTCCAGGTACCGTCCGCCCGGCGCATGCACTCGTCCTTGTCCGCGCCGAAGTCGGTGTTCCGGAGCCAGAGCTGGCCGTCCTTCTCGTAGGTGTGTCCGGCCTTCTCCAGGATGCCCACGGTCTCGGCCACATAGCCGGAATCGTGGAGGTCCGTCTCCAGGAACCACTTGTCGAAGCTGATGCGGTAGCGCTCCAGGTCCGTCTTCATACGCTGGATGTTCCGGGGGATGCCGTAGTCGATGAAGGCCTTCTGACGCTCCTCGGCGGGCATGGAGAGATACTTGTCCCCCTCCGCGTCGGCGATCTCCCGGGCCAGGGCGCGGATATCGTCGCCGTGGTAGCCGTTGTCGGGAAACTCTACGGCATCCTCTCCCAGGAGGAGCTGGAGATACCGGGCCTCCACGGAGCGGCCGAAGAGTTCCACCTGGTGTCCGGCGTTGTTCACATAGAACTCCCGCCAGACGTCCCAGCCGGACCAGTCCAGCACGGAGGCCATGGTGTCGCCCAGGACGCCGCCCCGGGCGTTTCCGATGGTCATGGGTCCGGTGGGGTTGGCGGAGACGAACTCCACCATGACGCGCTTGCCGTTGCGCTCGTCGGCGCGGCCGTAATCGTCCCCCTCGGAGAAGACGGCCTCCAGTACGTCGCTGTACCAGCCGTCTCCCAGGCGGAAGTTCAGAAAGCCGGGGCCGGCAGCCTCGGCGGAGGTGAACCAGGTCCCCTCCAGCTCCAGGCCCGCCAGGATATCCTCGGCGATCTTACGGGGCGCCGCCCGGAGGGCCTTGGCGCCGGCCATGGCATGGTTGGCGGCAAAGTCGCCGTTCTGGGTGTTTTTCGGGATGCTGACCGAGCCGGAGGCTTCGGCCAGGGCGGGGACGGCTGCCTTGATCAGCTCGTCGATCTTCGTTTTTGCTCTTTCTGTCAAATCAGCCATTGGGATTCTCTCTTACGTTGATTTTGAATTTGTTGCGGCCCATGAGGGTGTGGTTGAAATCGATGTCGTAGTCCAGCTCCAGGTCGCCGCCGTGCTCGCCCAGGCGGGTGTCGATCCGGCGGGTGTCCACGCCCATGGTGGCGCTGCCGAAGGGGGTCTCGTAGAGGAAGAAGTTCTTCCGGCCCTGCTCGAACACCATCTCGGAGTTCAGGCTCCCCTCCCGGCGGAGCACGACGCCCATGGGGCTGATGGTGAAGGTGGTGCGTGTGCCGCTGAGGCCGGTCAGGTCGCTCTCTTCGTAGGTGAAGCGGCTCTCGCCGTCTTCGAATCCATACTGTCCGGCGGTGACCAGCTCCACGGCGTCTTTCTCGCCGGAGGGGTCGTTTTGGATGCCGGTGATGGAAATAATCGCTTCTTTCATATCCATAGTCCATATCATATAATAAATCCCTCGCTAAAACAAGGAAAAAATGATGGGCAATGTGCATGAATCGTGTTATAATACTTGTGCCCATCATTGGCTCACGTCAGGCGCGTCCGCGCGCTATAATGATATCGGGGAGGTGAGCGGCTTATGACCATAGAGCTCAGCGAGAAAGAATTCCGGCGGCTGCTGGACCTTGTATATATCGGAGACTGGATCCTAAACTCCGCCAGGGGGGAGGACCGGTTCGAGGACTACGACAACGTGCTGGAGAAGCTGTTTGCCCTCTGTCCCGGCGTGGGGATGACCGCGCTGATGGACTCCTGGCAGGGGCATGTTTTCCCCTCCAAGGCATACCGGGAGGGGGGCATCCACGAGGCCATCGCGGACTATGAGGACGCGGTGTTCTTCGATATCCTGGCGGAGGAGTTGGCCCGCCGCGACATGGAGGGCGAGGGCATCGCTGCCGACGACGAGACGGAGCTTGCCGACCGCATGGAGGAGTACTACCAGGAATTCGAGCAGCACGGTATCGACAATCTCACCGTGGACAACTGACCGACCGCATAATTTTACCGCCTGTGCCGAATACTAGGCACAGGTGATTTTTAATGAATATGTCCAACAAAGACTACGCGGAGCTGGTAAAGCGCCGGGAGCCCAAGTCCCCTCTGGGGGCGGACCTTGTAAAAGCCTTCACGGTGGGAGGCCTCATCTGCTGCCTGGGACAGGCCCTGTCGATTCTGTACGGGGAGGTGGCCGGCCTCGACGAGGAGGCCGCCGCCACGGCGGTGAGCATGACCCTCATCTTCCTGTCCGCCCTGCTGACGGGCCTGAACGTGTACGACCGGCTGGCACGCTTCGCCGGAGCCGGAACCCTGGTGCCCATCACGGGCTTTGCCAACGCCATGGCATCCCCGGCCATGGAATATCGGTCGGAGGGCTTCGTCCTGGGCCTTGCGGCGAAAATGTTTTCCATCACGGGTCCCGTCATCGTCTACGGTATCGCCGCCAGCGTGGTCTACGGGCTCATACTGTGCCTTATAAAGTGACGGGTACAGCGGAGCGCGAGAAGTCCATGGAGGAGGACACCCGTCGCCGGGAGCCGGAGGAATGATCCCGATCGTATTTTGGACGTTTTGAAAAGAGAAGACGGCGAGGGCATGAGCCTTCGCCGTCATATTGATTCATCAACTTTTTTTCAGGACGCGGCGGCCTGGAGGATATAGTCGAAGGCCTCCTCGGTCTCGGGGATGCCGTAGCCGATGTACAGGGGCCAGACGTGGAACATGCCCTCCGCCACGTAGGTGTCGTGATCGATGCCCTGCTGGGTGAGGAGCCGGTCCAGGACCATGATGTCAGGATAGAGTAGCTCCGCCGTGCCGGTGAGGATGGTGATATGGCCCAGACCCTCAAAGTCGCCGAAGAGGGGACTGACGGCGGGGTCCCGGGGACTCAGCTCCCCGGCCCAAAGCTCCCCGAGTCCTCTCAGCTGCTGAGAGTCCAGGGCAGGGTCCTTTTTCTCGTAGACAGGGATCTCGTCGTTCGTCAGGGTCACGTCCACCCACGGGCAGATGAGGATGAGCCTGTCCGGTCCCTCGATCCCATCGTCCCGCAGCCACATGGCGAAGGAGAGGGCGAGACCGCCCCCGGCGGAGTCTCCCATGAAGACGATCTCCCCGTGGACCATGCCCGTCATGAACTGGGTGTAGGTCTCCTCCAGGGCCGCGAGGCAGGTCTCCGCGTTGCTGTCCGGCAGCTTGGGGTAGATAGGGACCACCACCGTGCAGTCCAGCTCCTGGGCCAGCCTGTCCAGGAAGATCCAGTGCACCCCCCGGGGCTGGTCGATGTAGGACCCGCCGGGGAAGTAGAAGACCATGAGCTGCGACTGGGCGGCGCCGTTCAGGATGTACAGAGGCATCTCGGCCACCTCCTGGCGGACCAGGGAGGAGGTGAGCTCCACGTCCTCCGGCAGCTCGTACTCCGCCGTATTCTGCTGCCGCTTCTCCAGGAGGTACTCGGTGAAATAGTAGTCGTTTAAGTAGCTCTCCTTCTTCAGCTGCCAGGCGAAGAGCGTGGCCTGCTGGGAGCGGCCGTAGATGAGCCGGGAGAGCAGGGGGATACCCAGCAGCAGCGCCAGGATCAGAGCCGCCGCTACCAGGACCCATATCAGTTTCTTCATAGGATCCCTCATTTCTACCCTCCATAGTAATGGAATACGCGCCCTTCGTCAAACGATTTTTTTCTGAAAGGCAAAACCGACAAAGATATAACGAAATTGTTGTGAATATGACCAAAACAGAGGCGGCTTAACGTTAATTTTATGTTGATGTTATAATATGGATTTAGATATGGCCCGCTGCGGCCAAGTTCATAAGAATGGAGGAGCAACATGAAAAAATCACTGAAAATCATCCTCAGCCTCGTCTGCGTCATCGCGATGATCGCCTCCCTCGGCATCGGCGCCCTGGCCTACACCGACGAGGAGATCGCCAAGATCGCCTCCGACGCTCAGCGCGCGCTGGACGTGCAGGCGGTGGAGAACATCATGAACCGTCACGTCATGTACCACTGCTATGGCGAGCACCGCGAGGAAATGGAAGAGCTCTGGGTCCAGGAGCCCGAGAATCAGGCCACGGCCTCCTTCGGCCAGAACCAGGGCTTCATGGTGGGCTACGGTTCCATTTGGGACGGCTATGTGACCGGCCATGACGAATCCTGGCTCTCCAGCGCCAAGCGCTACTGCCAGAACAACGGCATCGACGTCTCCGGTTGGACCGACGACCAGATCCTGGAGGTTTACGGCGGCGTGGGCCAGCTGCTGCTGCATGTCACCACCACCGCCATCATTGAGATCGCCGAGGACGGCAAGACTGCCAAGGGCTTCTGGTACTCCCCCGGCATGATCGCCGAATCCGGCCAGTCCGGCAATACCATCTATGAGGCATACGGCTGCGACTTCATCAAGGAAGGCGACGAGTGGAAGATGTGGCATCTGCATATGTTCACCGACTTCATGGGCAGCTTCTACATCACCCTCGGAGGCTCCTCCGGTGAGCCCAACACCTCCGTGGCTCCCACCGCTGCCGCCTCTGCCGAGGCGCCTGCCGACAGCAGCGCCCAGGGCGACATGACTGAGGTGGACGAGTTCCTGCGTCACGACTATCTGTCCAGCCCGCAGTACAGCGAGTTCTCCAAGCACCGCCTGCGCAGCGAGATGGAAGTCATCCCCATCCCCGTGCCCTATGAGAGCTGGAGCTTCGATGTTCCCAACTTCGGCCCCACCGCGGAGGAGTGGGAGAGCATCGGCGTGGATCTCAGCGCTTGGTACGCGGCCCACAAGTAAATCCGTAAAACAGACAGCGCCTCCCGCAAGAGAGGCGCTGTTTTTGCGCGTTTTAAGAGAAATCCAGTCCGTCATTCCGAAGTTGTCAGCTCCATGGTGGCGTCGGTGATGGCGCACATGTAGACGTTCTGCTCGTCCCGGGAGAAGGTCCCTACCACGGTGACGGTGTCGCCGTTTTCCGGATAATCGTCCGGGTAGACGAGACTGTCCCCATCCGCCGGGAAAAACTGCAGGCCCTGGGAGCAGCAGGCGGTGGCGTCCGGGATGATGCAGTTGAAGTAGGGCTCCCCCGTCATGGGGTTCTCATAGGCGGAGAAGAGGCCCTGGATGCGCACCACCTTGCCGTAGTATTCCTCGGGCTCGTAGCGCATGTTGTATACCTCAGAGTAGACCATGGTGCTGCTCAGCCGGGTGAGGTCCAGGTCGATGCCGTCCTCGCCGGCGTAGAAGTCCGCGGCGTTCCGGCTGGCGCAGGCTGGCAGGAGCAAAAAGCCCGCCAGCAGGAGGGGGAGGAGTATTCGTCGTTTCATGGCTTTATCCTATCTCTGCGGTGAAGGTGACAGAGCGGCCCCCGTCCCGTGTCTCGGCCCGGATACTGCCGCCGTACATGGAGGCGATCTCCTGGGCGATGGACAGGCCCAGGCCGTGGCCATCCTGAGCGGCGCGATGCCCCGGGGCTCGATAGAAGCGCTCGAAGATGCGGTCCAGGTCCGGGGCGGTCAGCCCGTCGCAGTCGTTGGTGAGTTCTATGACAGCGCGTTTGTCCTGCCGGATGACCAGACGGATGCCGCCCCCTTCGGGGGTGTATTTGACGGCGTTGTCCATGAGGACGGACAGCAGCGTCCGCAGGGCCTCCTCGTTTCCCGTGACGGTGACGTCGGGCTCGATGTCCGCCGTGACGGTCTGGTCTCGGGACAGGGCCAGAGGCCGGAAGTCCGAGAGGATCCCCTCTCCCAGGGCGCTGAGGTCCACGGGCAGGTCGGCGTCGTGCTGCTTCTTCTCGCTCAGGAGGGAGTAGGTGGTGAGCTGGTCGATGAGCAGAGAGAGGTGGTCCGCCTGGAGCTGGGCGTTTTCCAGCCACTCCGAGGTCTTCCCGTCCTCCATGATCTGCATATCCAGGTCGGAGATGATGACGCCGAGAGGCGTTTTGAGCTCATGGCTGGCGTTGGAGATGAATCGGCGCTGGCTCTCGATGTTTTCCGCGAAGGGACGGATGGCCCGGCCGGAGAGGAGGGTCACCATGGCCAGCACCAGCAGGAAGCTGATGAGCCCCACCAGCAGGGAGGTGTCCCACAGGGAGCGTATGGAGGAAAACTCCGTCTCGCACCGGAGAAAGACCAGCTTATAAGGTGTTTCCCGAACCGCCACATAGTAGCGGTAGGGCCCCACGTCCCCCCGGTCACGGCTGTCTGCCAGGATGCTGGCGATGAGGGCGGAGGCGTCCAGCTCCGCAGCGGCGGAGAGCACTTCCAGCTGATGGTTCAGAATGGGGCCCGTCATGCCCCCGGAGAAGATGAAGTAGCTGGCCTCGTTCATGATGCCCGCGCTGTTCAGATCCACCCAGCTGCGGATCTGCTGGGGGGTGCTCATGACCATGCCAACAGGGGGGCCCATATCGCTTTCGGCCAGATAGTCCAGACGGCGGTCGATGCCGACGTAGACGTTCCGGGTGTTCACGAGATTCACCCCCAGGAGGATGAGAAGCAGCACCGCCAGGAAGGACCACATGACGATGAGGATGAAGCGGCGTCGGAGGTTCGAGATCATGACCGCTCCGCCTCCTGGAGGGAGTAGCCCACGCCCCGTTCGCCCCGGATGGACAGGGAGCCCCCGGCCTGGTCAAGCTTCTTCCGCAGGGAGGAGATGTGGACCCGGACGACGCTCATGTCGGGCATGTCCTCCCAGCACCAGACCCGCTTGCAGAACTCGTCCGTGGAGACGCTGCGCCCCGGGTCCCTGGCCATGAGCTCCAGGATCTGATACTCCTTGCCGGTGAGCTTCACCCGGCCCGCGGGACCGGTGACGCTGTGGTCGCCGCTGTCCAGAACCACATCCCCGATGGTCAGTGTGTCCGGGCGGTAGGAGGGCCGCCGCCGCAGCAGCGCCCGCACCCGGGCCAGGAGCTCCTCGGAGTGGAAGGGCTTAGGGAGGTAATCGTCCGCCCCGGCGTCGTAGCCCTCGATCCGGTCCCCTACCTGGGTCTTGGCGGTGAGGATCATCACCGGGACGGACACTCCCGCGGCCCGGAGGCGGCGGATGACCTCCACCCCGTCCAGCCCGGGCATCATGATGTCCAGGATAAGACCGTCGTAAAGATTCGCCACGGCGTATTCCAGAGCGTCGCTGCCGTTATATACGGCGTCCACGGTATAGCCTGCGTGCTCCAGAATGGCGGACAGCGCCCGACAGTAGGAGCGGTTGTCCTCCGCTACGAGGATGCGCATGGTTCAGCCCCCTTGCATTGGTGTAGTCCCATTATAAAACGTTCCGGTCCCGTTGGGAAGGGAAATGCCAAGATTTATCGGATTATTATTGCAAAACAACTGAGGATATTATACAATATAAAGGTCCATTAATCAAACACGTCCGGAGGCTCGGCCCCGGTCGGAAAGGGAAAGGAACATATCATGAGCAAGCTCGACAAAAAAATCGCGCGGCGCGACTTTCTGAAGGGCGCCGGTGCGGCGACCATGGGCGTTGCGGCTGTCAGCGTGCTGGGGGGCGTTGCCTTGGCGGACGCGGAGCCTGACGCAGTTACCGCCGCCACCGCCGTAGCTGCGGAGCAGGAGTACAGCGCCCCTGTGGCCGGCGGCACGAAGTACACCACCTTCGCGAATCCGGATGAGATCGGCATCCTCCACACCGCCTCCTTTACAGCTGCGGCGGACGTGGTAGTAGTGGGAACCGGCATCGGCGGCATGATGGGCGCCATGATCCTGGCGGAGCAGGCTCCCGACGCGAAGATCGTCCTTCTGGAGAAGAACGCCGACTGCGGCGGCTCCACCAACTACGCCGAGTGCAACACCCCCTCCGGCGGCGCCTCCGACCGCAAGGCGGCCTATAAGTCCGGCTATACCCAGGCCGCCGCCAGCAGCTATATCAAGGACCCCATCCTCATCGCCGAAATGTCCCTGGATCGGGGCAAGAACTCCGCCTGGCTCTTCACGAAGCACAATATCGGCTGGAGCGGCATGTTCTATGAAGGCGGCAATGGCCGCATCCCCATCCAGAAGCTCCGGGCCGAGGTGGAGAGCGATCCCGCCTATAAGAACATCGACCTGTACCTCAACTGCCGCGCCACCGCCCTGGTGGTGTCTGACGACGGCTACGAGGTCACCGGCATCCAGGTGAAGAACGCCGACGGTACCTATACCACCATCAGCTGCAAGGCGGTGCTCCTGGCCACCGGCGGCCTGTCCACGAACTTCGCCCTCCTGAGCTACTATACCGGCCAGGACGTGCAGGAGAAGTGCCATGGCTGGGGCGAGGGCCAGGACGGCGACGGTCACCTCCTGGTGGAGCAGACCGCCCACGGCCAGTGCAAGGGCATCACCGTGTCCAGCCTCTTCAACAATGTCAAGGGCTTCGAGTACGATTCCGCCCTGGGCGTAGCTGCCACGATGCAGCCCGCGAACCTCTATGTGAACCAG
Organism: uncultured Oscillospiraceae bacterium; assembly: GCA_905234625.1. GTDB lineage: Bacteria > Bacillota > Clostridia > Oscillospirales > Oscillospiraceae > CAJOIG01. The sequence continues at coordinate 18,087 of CAJOIC010000033.1, forward strand.
TACGGCCTGCGCTTCACCAGCGAGGCTATCAACGACACAGCCGCCTCCGGCAAGATGGTGGAGCTGGCGGGCAAGGTCTTCTCCATCATGGGCCAGGGCCTCATCTCCCACTTTGAGAACGGCGGCTGCACCCGTCACTATTCCCAGTTCTCCGACGCCCTGGTGGGCGCGCCCTGCGACCTGCAGAGCGAGTTTGTGAAATACGCTGACAACGAGAACGTCTGCAAGGCCGACATGATCCGGGAGCTGGCTCAGAAGATCGGCGTGGATCCGGACCGGCTGGAATCCACCGTGGAGCAGTACGAGGCCGACTGCGCTTCCGGCGAGGGAGACAGCTACTTCGGCAAGGCCGCGTCCTATATGATCCCTCTGGGGGAGGGACCTTACTACGCGCTGCGCCTGTCCTCCGGTGTCCTGAACACCAACGGCGGCATCCGCATCGACTATAACGCCAACGTCTGCGACCCCTATTACACCCCTATCAAGGGCCTGTTCGCCGCGGGCGTGTGCTGCTCCGGCTGGGACGGCGAGGTCTACGGCGGCGGCACCTGCCAGACCTCCGGCATGTGGGGCGGCTCCAAGGCGGCCCGGGTCATCGTGGAGGATTATCTGGGCGGCAAGGTGGCCGACGACTGGTTCGGTCCCGAGGAGTACGTCTCCGCGTCCGGCGAGGCCTCCGGCGGACCTTCGTGATACGCAGAATACAGAAATGGCACGGGAGCGGTCCGAAAGGACCGCTCCCGTTTCTGATGTTCAGCAGGGTTTTGGATCGTCAATTATCATCGACTACGAACTGACCTGCCAGGCGGCCGTGGGTGCCCGCCATGCCGATGGAGTTGCCGGCGCAGGGGGTATTGTAGCCTGTGCCGTAGCGCCCGCCCAGGGAGTTGCCGCAGGTATAGAGGCCTTTGATGGGGTTGCCGTTCAGATCCGTGACGTTCAGGCGGTTGTTGGTCATGACGCCGGACATGGTGACCATGCTGACGCTGGCGCCGCCGCCGCCCACGGAGCCGGAGCAGGCATAGAAGGGACCCTCCTCCACGGGGATCATGGCCTCGGCGCGCTTGCCGAAGTCGGAGTCCACTCCCGCGTGGCACAGCTCATTGTAGCGCTTGACGCTCTCCACCACGTTGGGGACGATATCGTCGGAGTAGCCGATCATCTTCGCCAGCTCCTCGATGGTGTTGGCGCACATGACGCCGGCGCTCATGCGCTCCGCCACGGTGCAGCCCATGACGCTGCCCCGGCTGCCGGGCTGGATGGCGGCCATGCCGTCGATGATATCCTGATAGAACTGGGGACGTCCCGCGTTGGGACCGCCGTGCTCCAGGCCGCAGGCGCACAGGGCCTTCATCCAGTTCTTGTCCACGATGCAGCAGGCGATGCCCCGCTTCTGACGGGCGCAGGCGGTCTGCGCGCCGGTGACGTTGCCCTCGTTGCAGAAGCGCTTGCCCTCGGCGTTGAGCCAGAGCATGGAGTTGGTGCCCCAGGGACCGCCGGGGCCGCCGCCCAGGACCATGGTGCCGCGGGGCGCGGGCTCCACGAAGCCGCCCGCCCAGCACATCATCTTGACGGAGGAGCCGTCCCGGCCGGAGGAATAGAACCGGTCCACGGAGCCGCCGGCGCGTTCGCTTCTCTCCATGTACTCGTTCAGCAGGGCCCAGCTCATCTCCTTGTTGCCGGCATAGTCGCCGCCGGCCATGACCACGCCCTTGCTGGTGTTCAGCTGGATGTACTCGCCGGTGGTATCGTCCTGGACGATGACGCCGGTGACGTCGCCGTCGTCGTTCTGCACCAGGACCACGCCGGAGGTGCCGTACATGAGCTCCGTACCGTAATCCCGGACGCACTTGTCAAGGCACGCCTGGTTCACCAGGGGGAGCTTGGAGTTGGCCGCAACACCCGCCACCATGTGATCGTTGTACTCTCCCATGAACTGGCAGGAGGCCGCCCAGGTCTTGGTGCCGGGCCAGATGGGATAGTCCTTGCGCAGGCAGTCGTAGATGTCCGCGCCGGAGGCCCACTTGTCATAGTCGAAGTTGGCCTGGATGATGAGCCAGCCGTCCTCGGTGTTGTCGTAGGTGTAGACCCTGGGGTCCACGCCCATCTCCTCGGCCACCTCCAGCATCCGGTCCATGGTGGGGCCGGAATTGTAGACGTACAGCCGGATGATCTCCGGGAAGACGCGGCCGCCGGAGCGGGTGACGAACTCGTCCACCACCTCGCCCAGATCATAGGGGCCGAAGCCCGCCTGCTCCACCTGGACCTTGGAGTTCCAGGCGCCGAAGTCCTCGCCGAACCAGGAGTGGGTGTCCTTGGGGTGCTTCTCCACGCCGATGACCTTCGCGCCCTTCTCTGCAGCGCCCAGCACCGCCTGGACGCCGGAGTGGCCCAGGCCGATGACTGCCACATCGCACTCGATGGTGCGGGCAATGGACAGAGAGCCGATCTCCGGGGCCTTGCCCAGCCAGTCGCCGGGACCGGAATAGCCCCATACGCGCTCGCCGGTGGTGACCTCGCCCGGGGTCACCTCGCCGGAGCCGCCGCCGGAGGCTCCGCCCTGCCGGGAGCGGGGCTCCTCTTCCTCTACGGTGGCGCCGGAGACAGCGTCCGTCTCGCCGGAGGCGAAAACGCCCGTCCCCAGGATGCCCACGGCGGCCGCGCCCACGGTGGCCGCTCCGGCGCCCTTTAGAAAGTCACGCCGGGAGAGCATTTTCTTCTTCTTGTTTTCCATGCGATTCTCCTTTTTGATGGTGGTGTATTTTCAGTTCTTACTCAACGTAGTCAAGTGCCCGCTCCATGAGCACGTCCCGACGGCATTCCTCCGGGGTCCAGGGGACGTACACGTCCGGCACGACGCCCTTGCCCAGCACACCCCGGCCTTCCCGGGCGGATTTGGTGACGGCGGTGGGCCAGGTGAGGACGAAGCGTTCGTCCAGCTCCAGAGACACGTCCCCGCAGAGGTCGATGGTGCCCAGGGTGGGCCGCCCCATGAGGACTGCCCCTGCGCGCTTGGCGGCGAGAGCCAGGGTCTCCGCGCCGTCCCGGGTCCAGGTGTCCGTCAGGACGATCACGGGCTTATCACCGAGGCCCCGGACCACCGTGCCGTCGTCATCGTTCTCCGGAAGAAGCCCCCTGCCGGATTTCTCCCGCAGCTCGGTGATGAAGCCCTCCGCTCCCTCGACGCCCCGGAGCCCGGCGGCCTTCACCAGGCAGTTGAGCCGGGTGTAGTTCACGAAAAGCTCCGTGTCCGCAAGGGCCGACAGGGGGATGTCCTCCCGACAGACGCGGGACAGAATAGAGGGCAGCTCGTCCTCGTCGAAGTCCGGCACGTTCCGCAGGTCCAGGATGAGAGCCTTTTCCGTCTCGCGGATGCCGACTGCCGGGGCGGCGTCCGTCCTCGGCAGGCGGCGCAGCTCCAGCCGCTCCGTCGTACCGTCGGCATGGGTCACGTCCATGACCTGGGCCATCTTGAGGAGCCCATGCCAGTCCTCCCGCTCCGGCTCTCGGGCGTAGAAAAAATCCTTCTGGATGGACCTGCGCTGTCTGGCGGGGGAGGCGCCGTTTACGGCGGTGATCCGGTCCCCCACGGAGAGCCGGTCGTCCCCCGTCACGGCGGTGATGTATAGGTCGTCCCCGTACCGCCGGGTGAAAAAACCCGGCTGCCAGGGGGCATACTCCGCCGAGGGACGCAGCGTGAGCCGCAGATGCCTGTCCCCGGTGCAGGCCAGCATCTGGCTGACATACCGGAGAAACAGAAGCTCGTCCAGCCGCCGGTCCTTCCACGCCTGGCCCACGGCTTGATTGTAGTATCGGGGATCGAGGCGGTCGCCTGTCAGCTCCGCGCCGGCATAGTCCCGGCGGAGGATCATCACGATCTCACCAAACAGCTCGTCAAAATTTTTACTCATACTCTCATTATAATTAATAAACGGTTATTTGGCAATGCAATTTGTATGTTTTTTTCTTGCGTGGGCACAGGTGGCGTGCTATGATAAGGAAGTGAGAAAATATCGAGAGTATGCAGGGTGCTGTGTATGAAAACAGGATTCAGGAAAATTCTGCTTCAGCCCTATGTGATGCTGATGCTGGTGGCCATGGTCATGAGCTTCGCCATCGCCGGGGTCTACGCCGTCACGAAGGACACCATCGAAGCCGCCGCTCTGGAGGCCCAGGCCGCGGCGCGCACCGCCGTCATGCCAGAGGCCGCAGCCATGGCGGAGCTGCCCCTGGGGGAGGACGATCCCGTGGATTACTGTTATGAGGCGTATGACGCCGCCGGGAACGTCGTCGGCTATGTGAGCCAGATCACGGTGGTGGGCTTCGGCGGGGAGATCGAGGTCACCGTGGGCATGGATATGACGGGCGCCATCACCGCTGTCTCCGTGGGTGGCTCGGACTTTTCCGAGACCTCCGGTCTGGGCGCAAAAACCCGGGAGCCCGGCTTCACGGAGCAGTTTTCCGGTAAGAGCGGGATGCTGGTGCTCAAACAGAATATCGACAGCGTCACCGGCGCGTCCGTCAGCTCCGGCGCGGTGGTCAGCGGCGTGAACAAGGCCGTGAGCTATATGTCCGCTCTCCTGCCCGAGGACCCGGACACCGCGGCGGAGGAGATCCCTCTGACAGCGGAGCAGCTTCTCGCCCTGGGGGCGGAAAACCCCGTCTGGATGGGCGGAGGCTCCGGCATCGACGGCTGGTGGCGGACGGACGGCGGTTATATCGTCCGGGCTACGGGCTTCGGCGAGGGGCCCATCGTGGTGCTCATGGCCTTCGATAACGACGGTGTCGTCACCGGCATCGTCATCGGCGACGAGAATTTTATGGAGACCGAAGGCCGCGGAGACCGCGTGCTGGAGGATTGGTACAGAGCCCAGTTCCTGGGACGCAGCGGCGTCCAGGCCTACGGCGCCGGACTGGACGCGATCTCCGGCGCCACGGTCACCTCCGATGCCACCCTGGCGGCCATCAACGCCTGCATGAGCTTCGACCCGGCTACGGGCATTTCGGCAGTATCGGCAGTGGAGGATACGCTTCCCGGCGAAGCCTCTGCGGAGACGGACGCCGTGACGGAGGCCTCCGTTCCCGAGAAGGAGACCACGGCGGAGCCCGTGTCGGCAGAGCCGGATGCGGTGACAGAGGCCTCCGTTCCCGAGGAGGAGGCGGTGTTGGTCACACCCAGTCCCACGTTTGCGCCGGCAGAGCCGGATGCGGTGACGGAGGCGACCGTCCCGGAGGAGGAAGAGGCGCGGACCCCGCTGCCCAGGGTGTCCCTGGCGCCGCTGCCCACGCCGGACGCTGTGACCGAGGCGTCCGTTACGGAGTAAGGGAGGCGAGCGCATGGGAGCGAGACTGGGATGGGGCGAGGTCGTCATCATCCTCATCATCGCCCTGATCGTGCTGGGGCCGGACAAACTGCCCCAGGCAGGGCGCGCCCTGGGCAAGGCCGTGCGGGGCGTGAAGAAATATATCCGCGAGGCCACCCAGGAGCTGGAGGACTTCGACGAGCTCAAGGACATCAAGGAGGACGTGGAGGGTATCCGGAAGGATCTGCGCACCATGGGCCGGGACCTTGAAAAATCCGTCGCCGAGGAGACGGAGGCCCTGGAGCGGGAGGCGGAAGCGGCGGCGGAGGAGATCCGCACCGCCGTGGAGAAGGAACCGGAGCCGGACCCGGCCCCGGAAGAAACAGAAAACGGACCGGCTGACGAGGCCGGCGTGAATACACAGGAGGAAACTTAAATGAAAGCTGGAATATGGGAACTTTTGATCGTTCTGGCCATCGCGCTTCTGATCTTCGGACCGAAGGCCCTGCCGAAGCTGGGGAAATCCCTGGGCAAGACCGTGGGCAACTTCAAGAAGGGCCTCGGCGAAGACGATGAGGATGACGACGAGGACGAAAAGCCCAGAAAGTCGACCAAGGCCGCGGCGGAGGAGACCGCCGAGGATGAGAAGAAGCCCTACGACCCCGAGCGTTGAGCAAGGCCGCTAAAAAACAGGACGATAAGGCCATGACCGTGGCGGGACATCTGCGGGAGCTGCGCCAGAGACTCTTTTGGAGCGTTCTCGTGTTCGTCGCGCTGTCGGTGCTGTGCTTCGTCTTTATACAGCGGTTCGTGGACGCCGCCCTGGCGCTGAGCACGGGCTTCGAGTTCGTCTATCTGTCTCCCTCGGAGCTTTTGACGAGCTATATGAAGCTGTCGCTGGTGCTGGGGCTCGTGCTGTCGTCGCCCTTCATCCTGTGGCAGGTCTGGGCCTTCGTGCAGCCGGGCCTCACCCGGAAGGAGGCCTCCTCCGCCCGGTCCGCCATCGTGGCGGGGTTTGTGTTCTTCATCCTGGGCGTGGCGTTCTGCTATCTCCTCATCCTGCCGCTGACGCTGCAGTTCCTTTACAGCTTCAACGGCTCCCGGGATATCACCGCCAGCATCTCCTTCAACAACTACATGAACTTCATCCTGGGGATGCTGGTGGCCTTCGGCGTGGTGTTCGAGATGCCGGTGCTGAGCTTCCTGCTGTCCCGTCTGGGTCTTCTGGATCCGAAGATCCTGGTGAAGGGCCGGAAGTACGCCGTGCTGGTGGTGTTCCTGGTGGCGGCCATCATCACCCCGCCGGATGTCCTCAGTCAGATCATGACGGCTGTGCCCATGCTGGGCCTGTATGAGCTGAGCATCCTGGTGGCCCGGGCAGCCTGCAGGCAGCGCGCGGACGACGAGGAAGAGGACGAAGAGGAAGGCGACGAGGAAGAGGACGAATCCGACGAATGACGTAAAAAGAGGACCGCACCGTTCATGTTGGACGGTGCGGTCTAATGTCATTTGGAGTGCATGTGGTAGATGGCCCGGACCTCCTCGGAGGGGGAGCCGTCGGCGTTCCGGAGAATGAGGGACGGCAGAGCCGTCAGGCCGGGACGGCCGCCCCGCCGGCCGGAGATGAGCACCAGGGAGGGGGCGCTGTCGGCCTGGTGGACAACGAAGCGCATTTTCTTTGGCTCGATGTCCGCAAGACGCATGGCGGCGAAGATGTCCGTCAGGAATTCCGGCTTGTGGACGAGGCAGAATTCCCCGCCCTTTTTCAGCAGGTACGAGGCCGCCCCGGAGAACTGGGCTGGGGACAGGGCGCCGCCTCGGGCGGCGGCTCTGGCGGGATCGGGGGATTTGGGGCCGTTATAGTAGTACGGCGGGTTGCAGACGACGAGGTCGCAGTTTCCGCCCTCTCCCAGCTCCCGGTGGGAGCGCACGTCGGCGCAGAGGACCTGCCCGCGGATGCGGTTGGCCTGGAAATTCTTCCGGCAAAGAGCCGTAGCGTCCTCCCGGATATCCGCGGCCAGGAAGACCGCTTCGGGACAGGCGTGGTGCAGCAGCACCGTCAGGAGCCCACCGCCGCAGCCCAGGTCCGCGCACCGGGAGAAGATGTTTCCGGAGGCGAAGCTGGAGAGCAGGACGGAGTCGGTGGTTATCTTAAAAGCCGGATCGTCCTCATACTGAGGGCCGCCGGGCCATAGCTGCTTCATGGTGTGTCTCCTTCACGAAGACGGGCGATATGCGGATGCATTTTTTGTTGGGGGGAGAATTACTCCTCAACGATAGCGCTCATGGGGCACTGCTCGGCGCAGGCGCCGCAGGACAGGCAGGTGTCGGGATCGATCACATACTGGGTGTCGCCCTGAGAGATTGCTTCGGCCGGGCACTGATCCGCGCAGGAACCGCAGGAGATGCAGGCGTCGGTGATTCTGTAAGCCATGATGATACCTCCAATGTATTTGTTGACACATTCACATATTATCACAAAAATACAAAAAATCAACAGGTTATTGTTCTTTTCTTCGCATATGTTGGGCTATAATCCCCCCGGAGGGGATCGCATGAAAAGCAAAGAACGATTCACAAAACGCGCGGAGGCGGCCATCGAAGGCGCCTGGGCTGCGGCCACGGAGCTTGGTCATAGCTATGTGGGGACGGAGCATATCCTCCTGGGGCTCCTGCGGGAGGGGGAGGGGCTGGCCTGCCGTGTGATGCGCCGGGCGGGCCTGGAGGAAAAGGTCCTCACGGAGGTGATCGCAGCCTCCGGACGTGGCACTCCGGGGCCTCCCGCCCACGGTCTCAGTTCCAAGGCGAAGCGGTGTGTGGAGCTGGCGGTGTCCGACGCGGGGAGATTGGGCCACGGCTTCGTGGGCACGGAGCATCTGCTCCTGGGGGTGCTGCGGCAGCCGGACTCCGCCGGATGCCTCGCCCTGGTGACCGCCGGAGCGGACCCTGACGCCCTCTACACGGCGGTGATGGACGTCTTCGCCGGGGCAGAGCAGGTCCCGGGTACGCCGGATATCGGCGCGGTACGCCCCGCTCAGGCCCGTCGGGAGCCCACCAAGACCCTGGACCAGTACAGCCGGGACCTGACGGCCCTGGCTCAGAGAGGAGCGCTGGACCCGGTGATCGGCCGGGAACGGGAGCTGAGGAGGGTCGTCCGCATCCTGTCCCGGAGAACGAAGAACAACCCCGTACTCATCGGGGAGCCGGGGGTGGGGAAGACCGCCGTGGCGGAGGCGCTGGCCCGGCGGATGGTCTCCGGAGGCGTGCCGGAGGAGCTCGCCCGGAAGCGTCTGGTGGCCCTGGACATACCCTCCATGCTGGCGGGGACGAAGTACCGGGGCGACTTCGAGGAGCGGCTCAAGGCGGTGCTCAAGGAGATCCAGCGGGCGGGGGACGTGATCCTGTTCGTGGACGAGCTCCATACCATCATGGGCGCGGGGGCGGCAGAGGGGGCTATCGACGCGGCGAACATCCTGAAGCCTGCCCTGGGTCGGGGCCTCATCCAGCTCATGGGGGCCACTACTGTCCAGGAGTACCGCCGCCACATCGAGAAGGACGCCGCCCTGGAGCGCCGCTTCCAGCCGGTGCTGGTGGAGGAGCCGGACCGGGAGGAGAGCGTCCGCATCCTGACGGGGCTCCGAGGGCGGTACGAGGGCCATCATCGCCTGGTCATCACCGACGAGGCCATCCGGGCGGCGGTGGAGCTCTCCGTCCGGTATATCCCCGACCGGTTCCTGCCGGATAAGGCCGTCGATCTCATGGACGAGGCGGCGAGTCTCGTGCGGATGGGACCGGGAGCGGACCCGGCGGGGGAGACCCCCGAGGCCCTGCGGGCTGCCCGGGAGGAGGCCTTCCGAAAGGGGGAGCTGGAGGAGGCGTCCCGGCTCCGGGAGAGAGAGCGTGTCCTGCGGTCGTCCGGCGGGGAAAAGCAGGTCCGGGCCTCGGATGTGGCGGCGGTGGTGTCCGGGTGGACGGGGGTGCCGGTCGAGACCCTGACCCAGAGCGAGCGAGAGCGGCTGTCAAAGCTGGAGGAGGTCATCCACCGCCGGGTGATCGGTCAGGACGAGGCGGTGTCCGCCGTCTGCCGGGCCATCCGCCTGGGCCGGGTGGGTCTGTCCGATCCCCGTCGGCCCGTGGGGAGCTTCCTGTTCCTGGGCCCCACGGGGGTGGGGAAGACGGAGCTCTGCCGCGCCCTGGCGGAGGCGGTCTACGGCGACGCGGAGGCCATGATCCGGGTGGATATGTCGGAGTATATGGAAAAGCACGCCGTGTCCCGGCTCATCGGCGCGCCGCCGGGGTATGTGGGCCACGACGAGGGCGGGTACCTCACCGACCGGGTCCGGCGCAGGCCATGGAGCGTGGTCCTGCTGGACGAGATCGAGAAGGCCCACGGGGACGTGCTGAACCTGCTGCTGCAGATCCTGGAGGAGGGGGTGCTGACGGACGCGCGGTCCCGGAAGACGGATTTCCGCAACACCGTGGTGGTCATGACCTCCAACGTGGGCGGCACGGCGGGCGGCGGGCATCCCCTGGGGTTTTCCGGCTCGGAGGGGATCTCTGCCCGGTATGAGGCCGTCCGGAAAAAGGCCATGGAGGAGGCGGAGAGGACCTTCCGCCCGGAGCTTCTGGGGCGGATGGATGAGATCATCGTCTTCCGCCCCCTGGCGTCAGAGGAGATCGAGAAGATCGCGGCGGGGATGCTCGAAGGCATCGCCCTTCGGCTCCGGGAGCGAGGGGTGGAGCTCACCGTGGAGCCGGAGGCCCTCCGCGCCCTGGCGGAGGCAGGATACGACGTCCGCTACGGCGCGAGGCCCCTGCGCCGCGTCCTGCGGGAGAGGGTGGAGGACCGGCTGGCGGAGCTGTTTCTGCAGGGGGAGCTGGTCCCCGGAGACAGGGCCGCCGTGACGCTGCGGGACGGCCTCCCCGCGGTGGAAAGGGTTGACGAGGCTGTCGTGTGAATGCTATACTTCCAAAAGGCAGAAAATACTGCCCTTTCTTTTTGACGGAGGTAGGCATCCATGCTGGATATGGACCTTTTCAAGACGTATATGAACGAATCCGAGGGCTTCAACCGGCACAACGGCATCGTCTTCACCGTGGTGGAGGAGGGCTACTGTGAGTGCGAGGTGGACATGGGCCGCCAGAGCCTCAATCCCCAGGGCGTGGCCCACGGGAGCCTTCTGTTCGCCCTGTGCGACTGCGTCACGGGCATGGCTACGGCCACTACCGGCCGCAGTATGCTCACCCAATCCGCCAACATCCACTATCTCCGTCCCGGTGTGGGCGGCAAGCTCAAGGCCCGGTCCCGCCTCATCAAAAACGGCCGGACCACCGCCCTGTGCGTTGGGGAGGTCTTCGACGAAAACGGGAAGCTCTTGGTCACCAGCCAGTTCGAGGTGTTCTATACCAGCGATACCCTGACCCTGCCACAGAAGGGTGAGGACGGCAAGTGGCACCCCGCCGACGGCGAGGGTCGGTGGATCTGAAGCCGCGGGATCACGGCGCCGTCAGCTCGGTCCCCGGATAGTAGTGGGCCAGGATGGCGTCGTAGGTCCAGCCCTGATCCGCCATGAGCCTGGCTCCGACCTGGCTCATGCCCACGCCGTGACCCTTCCCGGCGGCGGTGAAGACGAAGACGTTTGCGTCCTCGTCGTACCGGGCGAGAAAGTCCGTGCTGGTAAGGGCCAGGGCGCCGCGCAGATAGGCGCCCGTGAAGGTCTGGCCCCCGATGGCGAGGGTGCGTACCCGTCCGGCGGCGTCCTCCTCCGGATCGCCCAGCCAGGTCTCCGGCGGGCCGTCCGGCGCAAGACCCAGGCGTTCGGAAAGCTCCGCGGGCGTGTAAGTCACGTCGGTGACGAGGTCCGGCACGGTCTCCGCGGTCTCGGGACTGGACACCGTCACAAGGTAGGGCCGGGCGGACCAGACGGCGGCGCTGTCCTCGGTGCTCCCGGCGGAGCTTGCGTGGAATACGGCCTGGATGATCTCCCCGTCATAGGTGAGGACCTGTCCGTCCGTGGCGGCTGCGGCGGCGGTGACGGCGGCCATGTTCGCCTCGAAGTCCCCGCCCCAGAAAGCGCGCAGGTCGTCCTCCGTCCGATAGGCAAGACAGCAGCCGCTGTCCGTGCAGATATCGGCGTCCTCGTGCCGGCGGGAAGCAAGGACGTAGGACCGGGCGGCCACGGCCTGGGCCTTCAGGGCCTCGGGACCGAAGGAGACGGGCATCTCCGCGGCCACGGCCCGGGGCAGATACTCCGCCATGGTCATCTTTACGGGACCCTCCTCGGTCTGGACGGTGAGGACGGTCTCAGCGTCGGATACCGCCCGGACGGCGGTGACGCCGAAGGTCTTGAACAGGATGAGAAGGGCGGCGAATACCCCTGCCCACAGGAGCAGCCGCAGGGCAATGTGGTGTGACTTCATGCGCATTTGTTCCCTCCGTGACTTGACGCGGGCTCGTCCCGGGTATAAAATCAGCTACGGACAATCTTATGAATGATCGGAGAAGGATATGCAGAGCGAGGCATATAAACTGACAGGCTTCACCGCGGTGGCCGGAGCGCTGGGCTTTCTGCTGCGCTGGCTCCAGGATATGCAGATCCTGGACGCGGAGACGGGGCTTGCGGAGCAGGGCAGGCCCATAAGCTACATCGTGGCGGCGGTCATCGTGCTGATGGCGGCGGGTCTTGGCGCGGCGGCGTTCAGCCTGCGGCGCTGTGAGATACCTGCGGAGCCGGAGAAGGCCCTGGCGGGAAAATCGTTTCTTTACACGGCGGTGTGCGTGGTCCCGGCGGTGCTCCTGTTCGCGGCGGGAGTCATGATGCTCTTCACCGCCTGGCCGGAAAGCCAGGCCACGGTGCGGCGTCTCAGCGGTGCCGGGGCAATGCTGGCCGCCATCGGCACGGTGCTGGTGGCCGTGAACCTGAAGGACCCTGAAAAGGCAGGTCCCCGGCGGGTGGGGGTGGCGCTGCTCATCCTCTTCGGCGGGCTTTGGCTCATCGCGGAGTATAAATCCGCGGCGTCGGACCCGGTGCTGTGGCGGTACGCGGTGGAGATCCTGGCGGTGTGTGCGGCGCTGCTGTCCTACTACTACATCGCAGGTTACTTCTACGGGGAGCCCAGCCCCAGGCTGGCGGTGTTCTGCTGCTTCATGGGGACCTTCCTGTGCATCATGTCTGCGGTGGACGAGCACACTCTGGCCGTGAGCGTATGCTACGGCGCGGTGGCGGTGCAGCAGCTGGCCTGGGGCTACGCCCTGGTGACCAACATGCGTCCGGCGGCGGAGAGGATCCCCGGCGCGGAGACCGACTGAACCCCGACAAACGAAGAAGACCTCCCCTTCCCGTCCTGGGAAGGGGAGGTCCTGTTTATATGAGGATCACTCCACGGAGATTATGTAGTAGTACACCGGCTGGCCGCCTCGGATGAGAGCGGTCTCCGCGTCCCCGAAGCGGGCGCCTAGTGCATCGCTGAAGCTTTGGGCGTCGGCGTCGGCTACCTCCTGGCCGTAATACACGGTGATGAATTCGGGGGTCAGAGGCTCGATGGTCTCGGCCAGGCGGTCCACCAGCTCCTTCACGTCCTGGAAGGAGCCCACGAGACCACCATCCATCAGGGTGAGGTACTCGCCGGCGTGGATGTCGTGACCGTCGAACTCGGAGTCCCGGGCGGCGTAGGTCACCTGGGCGGTATGGACGGTGCCGATGGCCTCGCTGAACTCCTCGGTCAGGGATTCGGGGGAGCTGTCCGGGGACAGGCGCATCATGGCGGAGACGCCCTGGGGCACGGTCTTCGTGGGGATCACGATGACCCTCTTTGTGGTCAGGGGTGCGCACTGCTCGGCGGCCATGATGATGTTCTTGTTGTTGGGGAAGACGAACACGGTCTCTGCGGGGGTCCGGTTCACCGCCCGGAGGATATCCTCCGTGGAGGGGTTCATGGTCTGGCCTCCGGAGACGATCTGATCCGCTCCCAGCTGGAGGAAGAGCTCCTCCAGACCGTCGCCTGCGCAGACGCACACGGCGCCGATGGCCTTCTCCGCGGCCACGGGCTCGGGCACGCCGGGGGCTTCCTCCTCCGGCTCGCCGGATGCGGGGGCCTCGGGCTCTGCGGACTTCTCCTCGGCGGCCTTCGCGTCCAGGGAGGTGTGCTGCTCCCGCATGTTTTCCACCTTCACGGTGATGAGCTGACCGTAGGACAGGGCCTTCGTCAAGGCCTTGCCGGGGTCGTTGGTGTGGACGTGGGTCTTGATGATCTCGTCGTCCTCCACGATGACAAGGGAGTCGCCGATATTATCGAGGTAGGCCCGGAGCAGGTCCACGTTTTTGCCGTTGGCCTTTCGGACGATGAACTCGGTGCAGTAGGTGTATTTGATGTCCTCCGTGGCGAAGGCGGAGAAGTCGGCCTTTTTCTGGGCTGCGGCGGGACCGTTCTCGCTGACGGCGATCTGACCCCGCAGGTAGCCAAGCATGGCCTCCAGCATGATGACATAGCCGTGACCGCCGGCATCCACCACGCCCGCCTTCGTCAGGACGGGGTTCTGGTGGACGGTGTCCGCCAGGGCCACCCGGGCGCTCTCCAGGGCGGACTCCAGGACCTCCTCCACGTCCGCCGTCTGCTCAGCGCAGTTCTTCGCGGCCTCGGCAGCCAGACGGCTGACGGTGAGGATGGTGCCCTCGGCAGGCTTCATGACGGCCTTGTAAGCGGCGTCCACGCCGGTGCCCATGGCGGCGGCGTACTGGGCGGCGGAGGCGGTCTCCAGCTTCTTGAGTCCCTTGGAGATGCCCCGGAAGAGCAGGGAAGTGATGACGCCGGAGTTGCCCCGGGCGCCCCGGAGCAGCGCCGAGGCCACGCGGTCGGCGGTGGCGGTCAGCGTGGGGGAGGGGCCGTTCTTCCGCAGGTCCGCGGCAGCGGAGCTCATGGTCAGGCACATGTTGGTGCCGGTGTCGCCGTCCGGGACGGGGAAGACGTTCAGTTCGTTGATCGTCTGCTCGTTGGCAGACAGGGCGTCGTACGCGCACAGGACCATGTCCCGGAATACGGCGCCGTCGATGTATTCTCTCAAAGTTCCATACCTCTCAGCGGAATAGTAATGCACCCGCTCCATGGGCGGGTCGAGCGTGAGCTCAGTCCATATTCATGGAGTCGATGTATACGTCCACCTGATTGACGATGACACCGGTGGCGGCGGTGACTTTATAGCTGACTTCGGACATGATGCTCTCGCTGACGGCGGAGAGATTCACACCGTGATCCACCACGATGTGGAGCTCTACGGCCACGGTACCGTCCTCGCTGTAATGGACGGTGACGCCCTTGGACATGGATTCCCGGACAAGGAGCTGCCAGATGCCGCTCTCCTTCGACTGGCTCGCCATGCCCTTCACGCCGAAGCAGCTGGAGGCCGCGTCGCCTACGATGTTGGAAAAAACATCGTTCGCTATATCGATGGTGCCTTTGTCGCTGGTTTTCATTAACAAGGTCAAGACCCCCTTTATGGTCAGGTAGCGCAGCGTGCCGAACCCTGGGGGATGGGCGCGCTGATTTCGTGGGCATACGCAATTATTATACCCTACATTCTCCTGGGAAACAAGCAAAACTTTTCCGGGAGCCAAGGCCGGAATTGCTTGCAAATGTCAAGAAAAAAGTAGAATAACAATGTAAATCTTTCCCAGGGGCAAATTTGCCCCTGGGAATAGTATTGAAAGGAGATTGCAATTCAACCAGCTCCGGCGCCGCCGACCTTTCAGCCATGGCAAAAGACCCACCGTCTTCAACGGCGGGAATACGGTTTTGTTACGCGCCGGATTGCAATACCGCCAGCGCGGGAAAGGGCGGTATTGCTGGCGCTAGATCTGAGCCGCTGCCGCTCTCAGATTGCAAGATCTGCAGCACAGCGCCAATCAAGTATCTTCCTGGGATAGTGATTCATCCAATGCTGGACCTTATCAACCTCAGCCTGGGTAACATCTGTTAAATCGGTCCCCTTCGGGAAGAAGCGTCTTATAATGCTGTTCGCATTCTCGTTACTGCCACGCTCAGAGCTGCAATAAGGGTGACAATAGTAAATTTCT
>CAJOIC010000034.1 GCA_905234625.1 uncultured Oscillospiraceae bacterium
GTTCTCTGTTGTTGTGCATGTTTCCGAAACCTCTCTTTCCAATATGAAATAAAGTATATCTATATTTTCCGAAAATGCAATCCCGAAAGAGAAAAATAAACGTTTGTTAATCCAGCAGCTTTTCCTCAAGCATACAAACAACGGAGCTGTCTCTTCGCGAGACAGCCCCTTATCGTCGTCTTATGTCACCGTCTTCTCTTTAAATCATTGCTTATCTCACGCCAATGACAATATGGTGATCGTCGCTCTCCCGCGTCTTTATCGTTTGGAGGGCGTAAGGCACCGGCATTCCGCCCCGCATTTTGCACCAGATCGCAGCCCATGGCCTTCAGCACCAGGTACTGTTCCTCGGTTTCAACGCCCTCGGCCACAACGGGAACGTGGAGATAGTCATGCGTTTTCTCCTCTTGCATCAGCCGACTCACTTCTTGGCCCGGGCATCGACCGCGGCTTCCGACAGCGCCGGCATCATCTCCCGCTCAAGTTTTCACCGGTTGCCGTACATTTTTTCGTAATAGTCCATGTACTCCCCGGAGATGATGGGCTGCCACCAGGCCTCGTTGTCCAGATACCAGCGGACGGTCTTTTTGATGCCTTCGGCAAATCTCGTCTCCGGCAGCCAGCCCAGCTCGTTGTGGATCTTCGTGGGATCAATGGCGTAGCGCATGTCGTGGCCCTTCCGGTCCGTCACGAAGGTGATGAGGCTCTCTGGCTTGCCCAGCTCCTTACAGATGAGCTTCACGATGTCGATGTTCCGCATCTCGTTGTGACCGCCGATGTTGTACACCTCGCCCACGCGGCCGCCGTGCAGGATAAGGTCGATGGCCTTGCAGTGATCCTCCACATACAGCCAGTCGCGCACGTTGATCCCCTCGCCGTATACCGGCAGCGGCTTGTCATGCAGGGCGTTGATGATCATGAGGGGGATGAGCTTCTCCGGGAAGTGATACGGCCCGTAGTTATTGGAGCAGCGGGAGATGGTCACCGGCAACCCGTAAGTCCGGTAGTACGCCATGGCCAGCAGGTCCGCGCCCGCCTTGGAGCTGGAATAGGGAGAGCTGGTGTGGATGGGGGTCTCCTCCGTGAAGAAAAGGTCCGGCCGATCCAGGGGCAGGTCCCCGTAGACCTCGTCCGTGGATACCTGATGGTAGCGCTTCACGCCGTACTTCCGGCTGGCGTCCATCATGACGGAGGTGCCGATGATGTTGGTCTGCAGGAAGATGTCCGGCGTCTCGATGGAGCGGTCCACATGGCTCTCCGCGGCAAAGTTCACCACGATATCGGGCTTCTCCTCCTCGAAGAGGGCGTACACCGCCTCCCGGTCGCAGATATCCGCCTTGCAGAAGCGGAAGTTGGGCTTATCCATGATGGGCGCCAGGGTGGACAGGTTCCCGGCGTAGGTGAGCTTGTCCACGCATAACAGCCGGTCCTCCGGGTGGGCGTTCAGCATGTAGTATATGAAGTTCGATCCGATGAATCCGGCGCCGCCGGTGATGATGATGGTCATGGCTCACCTCTCCTTGCTGATGGAACTGTATATCTTTCCCTCGGCCACCGTCCGAAGATGTGCGCCGTAGGGGCTCTTGCCGTAACGCTCGGCGGAGGCCAGGAGCTCGTCCCGCCCGATCCAGCCGTGGCGGTAGGCCACCTCCTCGGGCGCTGCGATCTTAACGCCCTGCCGGGCCTCGATCATCCGCACGAAGTCCGCCGCGTCCAGCAGGCTCTCCATGGTGCCCGTGTCAAGCCAGGCGTAGCCCCGGCCCATGAGCAGCACGTCCAGCCGGTCCTCCTGGAGATACATGTCGTTGAGGGAGGTGATCTCCAGCTCGCCCCGTTCGCTGGGCTCCACCCTCTCCGCCTTGTCCGATACCCCGGCGGGGTAGAAATACAAGCCCGTGATGGCGTAGTTGGAGCGGGGCGCCTCCGGCTTCTCCGCCACGGAAAGCACCTTGCCCTCATCGTCGAACTCCACCACGCCGAAGCGCTCCGGGTCCTTCACATAGTACCCGAACACCGCCGCCCGGCCCGCCTCGGCCTTCTGGGTGGCGCGGCGCAAAAGGCGGGAGAACCCCTCGCCGTAGAAGATATTGTCCCCCAGCACCATTGCGCAGCTGTCGTCGCCTATAAAATCCCGGCCGATGACCAGCGCCTGGGCCAGACCGTCCGGCGAGGGCTGCACCGCGTAGGACAGCTCCACCCCGAACTGGCTGCCGTCCCCCAGAAGATGCCGGAACCGTGGCGTGTCCTCCGGGGTGGAGATGATGAGGATCTCCCGGATCCCCGCCAGCATCAGGGTGGACAGGGGATAGTAGATCATCGGCTTGTCATACACCGGCAAAAGCTGCTTGGACGTCACCATCGTCAGCGGATAGAGCCGCGTCCCGGCGCCCCCTGCCAGAATGATCCCTCGCATGGAAAAACCTCCTTTTTATCGCTCCGGGTCCCTGACGGCAGAGCGTCTCGGGCCCGAAAATATGTCAATCACCCGGGACCGCTCTCCCCTTCGGGAGATCGATCCCGGTTTTGCCGGGGAGCACTCCCCGACCTCAGTCGATTACCACCAGTAATATTTCCGGAAATTTGCATCGAATCGCTCATATTTATGCCGCAGCCCGCCCAATATCATCCATATATTTCCAATTTATTGTGCGCCGTTTTTCTTGGTATTTCGGCACTTCTCGAAGAACCACGATTTGGCGGGACCCCGGAGGAATACTTTACATAACTTATAATGGGTTATCTAATGCAAAGAGTTATCGACATTTTCAACAGAGATTTCAACATTCAAATTCCCGTTGATATTTCAGCCAAAACGAAGAAATTACCATTTTTTTCAAATTCCTGAATCGTGTCCAGAAACAAATAGTATCAAAAAAATGATTGACATAACTGCACAAAACACGACCACACCGGAACTCCTTGCGGAAAAATGCAGGATTTGGTCGAGTTCCGCCCAAAGGATCGTCTCAAATGACGTGATCGTCCGCCAGGGAGACGAAGTCCTGTCCCGCCACGATGATATGGTCCAGAAGCTCCACGCCCACCGAGGACAGCACCGAATGCAGGGATTTCGTGACGCTGATATCCTCCCGGGAGGGGATGGCGATGCCGCTGAGGTGGTTGTGGGCCAGGACCACATATCGGGCGTTATGTAAAAGAGCGGTCTGCACCACGTCCCGGGCGCTGAAGTCCACGGCGTTCAGGGCGCCGGACCCCAGAGTGCGGCAGTCCAGGACCTTCAGCTTGGTGTCGAGGGACAGCATCATGACGGTCTCCGTGCGCAGGTTCATGAACCGGGGGATCAGGTACTTCCCCACGGACTCCACGTCCGGGAGGATGTCAGTATGTGATTCCTTGGCGATGAGATACCGCTGGGCGGCGGCGGGCACCAGGCGGATGAGGGCCGCGGCGTTCTCCCCCACGCCCTCCACGGCGGTCAGCTCCTCCGGCAGAGCCTCGAATACCCGGTCCAGGCTCCCGAAGGTCTCCATCAGGCGATGGGCTATGAGATTCGTGTCCTTTCGCGGCACGGCGTAGAACAGGAGCAGCTCCAGGACGCTGTGGTCGTCGAAATTCCCCAGACCGTGGCGCAGGAAGCGCTGTCTCATCCGTTTTCTGTGTCCGTCGTGTTCCGCCATTCGGTACTCACCTGCCCCTTTGTTGCGCAATCGCCGCGAGTATGCTACAATAGATCGACCCGGCGCGAAAGAGCGCCAGCCATACATTAATATACCACATGATCCTAAAAGAGGGTAGCCCTTTGAAACTAAAACTATCCGACATCCGCGCTTTTCTGCGCCGGGCGGACATGCTGCTGTTTTTCCTGTGTCTTGCCGCCTCGGTGATGGGCGTCGTCATCATCTCCAGCGCCACCCGGAGCTACAACCGTCCCTCCATGGTCTATGTGCAGATCGCCGCGCTCATCATCGGCATCGCCCTGTATTTCATCTTCACGGTGATCGACACGGACATCATCGCGGACCAATGGCCTCTGCTGCTGGTGACGGAGATCGTGCTGCTGCTGCTCCTCATCCCCTTCGGCTCCGCGGGCGACACCGGCAACAAGAGCTGGATCCGCTTTCTGGGCATCGGCATCCAGCCGTCGGAGATCGTGAAGGTCATCTACATCGTCCTCTCCGCCAAGCACATCTCCTACCTGCGGGATTACCGCAGTCTGTCCTCGCCCCTGTCCGTTCTGCAGATCGCCGCCCATTTCGGCATCCTGTTCCTGATGCTCCTGGGCATCTCCGGCGACCTGGGCAACGCTCTCATCTTCTTTTTCATCTTCCTCATCACCATGTTCGTCTCGGGCCTGCAGCTGTACTGGTTCCTCTTCGGCATCGCCGGCATGGCGGTGGTGGTCCCCCTGGCGTGGAACCACGTCCTCTCCACCCGGCAGAAGGAGCGCATCCTGGCCCCCTACGATCCCACCATCGATCCGGAGGGCTACGGCGTCAACTGGGAGCCGAACCAGGCGAAGCTCGCCCTCTCCTCCGGCCGTCTCACCGGCACGGGCCTCTATCAGGGGACCCAGACCCAGTCGGACGCCATCGACTCCAAGCACGCGGACTATATCTTCGCCGCCATCGGCGAGGAGTTGGGCATGATCGGCTGCGTCGTCGTCATCCTCCTGCTGACGGCCATCATCCTGCGCTGCGTGTATGTGGGGATGCACAGCCGCTCCAGCTTCGGGATGCTGGTCTGCTTCGGCGTTGCGGCGGCCTTTACCTTCCAGATCTTCGTGAACATCGGCATGTGCCTCGGGCTCACGCCGGTCATCGGCGTGGCGCTGCCGTTTTTCAGCTACGGCGGCTCCTCCCTGTTCACGTCATTTGCCGCCATGGGCCTCGTCTCCGGCATCCACTATAAGCCAAAACCCACCCAATACACCAGCTTCGCGGACTATTGATCTCCGCCCGCGCCAACGCGCCGCTTTTAAGCGGCGCGTTTCTCGTTACAACAGTTTTGCACAGGTCCACAATTCCCGCCACGGCGGGATCGATTTGTGATATAGTGGACACATCAATGAGAAAAGGAGACAAACCATGAGAAAAACAGCCAAGCTACTTTCCCTGCTCCTGTGTATTGCCCTGTGCCTGTCCGTGGGCGCGCTCGCCAGCAACGAGGGGGGCTCCGGCGAGGCCTATGTTGCCTCCAGCGAGGGCAGCGCCGCCTCCCCCTACGGCTTCCACGGCAGCGGCAGCGCTCTGACCGCCTCCGGCGCCGTGAACCTGCCCGACGGCGACCTGGCCGTGGAAGGTCAGGCTATCATCGCCGTGGGCGCCTCGGCGGTCCAGAACTCCGGCTCGTCCGATCTGGTGGTCCGGGACTCCGTCATCGTGGGTGTGGACCCCGATCCCACTCAGCCTCTGGCGGGCAACCCCGGCAACCTCCTGGTGGCGGGTAACGTCCGCACCACCCTCGCCCTCTCCCAGGGCCACTCCTATTACATCAACTCCACCATCGTCAGCTCCAACTGGGCGGCCCTGTCCACGGACGGCGCCGTGCCCGCCACGGAGGCCGGACAGGAGGAGCTTAGCCTCTACGCCTACGGGGCCCTGGCCCGCACCACCGAGGGCGGCTACGGCGCCTATTCCGACCTGTTCTGCAACCTGTATCTCTATGGCTCCGACATCGAGGCGGCGGAGATCGGCATCATTTCCGGCACCTACGGCAAGGTGGTGGCGGACACGATCGCCGCAGGCGAGGCGGACGGGAACCTCTCCCAGTACCTCACCGACGCCGACAAGGCCGCGCAGGCTGACAAGGACCTGGGCTCCGTGGTCTCCGGCGGCCGCAACGCCATCATGATCCACAGCGTGAACCTACCCCCCTACTGGGCGTATGAGGGCTATTCCCAGGAGGAGCTCCCCCTGTACTCCACCCCCGTGGTGGTGAACGGCAGTACCCTGCGCACCGACCTGGATCTTGACATGGGCGTGGAGTATGCCGCACAGAAGCAGGCCTACATCGACCACACCGCCGGCAGCGTCATCCTGGTGAAGAGCACCAACACCGACATCCGCCTCACCGACAGCCGGCTCATCGCCGATCCCCGCGGCACCGGCGCGGTCATCCATACCGTGTACAATAACGACACCATGTTCATGAACGCCGTCCCCGACGGTGAGCAGTATCCCGGCGTCTCCGTCACCATGACGGGCATGGAGGTCGTCGGCGACATCATCCACGAAGACTATCAGCGGGATCTGACCCTCACCCTCTCCGACACCGTCCTGGAGGGCGCCGTCAACGGCTATGACTGCGGCCACTGGAACGCCGTGGCCGCCGCGGAGGGCTTCACCGACTACGCCCTGGACGCCTCCTATGCCGCCGCCCACGGCGTGATCGTCGTCCTGGAGGACGGCGCCTCCTGGACCGTCACCGGCGAGAGCACTCTCTCCGGCCTCACCATCGGCGAAGGCTGCTCCGTGTCCGGCACTATGACCGTGGACGGAATCCCCACCGAGGCCGCCCCCGGCACCTACGCCGGCGTGATCGTCATCGCCCCCTGACGGCACACCTCGCAGCCCGGCAGCATGTCGATACACCCCGGCTGCAATGGCCTGGAGACGCGATAAAACGCAAGTATCATCGCGCAGAAACCACATACAAAAGACCGGCTCGCACGAGCCNTTTCCTGCCATAAAAAAGGTCATCCCGCTCACGGTATGCGCCGCGAGCGGGATGACCGCCGTATCAAAGGAAATTATTTGAGATTGTCCTTGTTGGAGAAGTGCTCCTTCGTGACCTTGATCACCACGCCGGACAGGCCCAGCAGCGCGATCAGGTTCGGGATCGCCATGAAGCCGTTGAGCGTATCCGCGATGTCCCAGACGATACTGAGCTTCAGGGTGGCGCCGATGACCACCACGATGACGAACACGATCTTGTAGAACATGGAGGCCTTCACGCCGAACAGGTACTCGAAGCAGCGGACGCCGTACAGGGACCAGCTCAGCAGCGTGGACAGGGCAAACAGGGAGATGCCCACCGCCACGATGAGGGAGCCGAGCTTGGCGCCGAGAACGCCGCCGAAGGCGCCGGAGACGAGCTCCGTGCCGCCGGAGCCGGCCCAATCGGGGGAGATGGCGCCGGAGCAATAGCCCAGCAGGACCACGAGAGCCGTCAGGGTGCAGATGACGATGGTGTCCATGAACACCTCGAAGATGCCGTAGACGCCCTGCTTGACAGGGTTCGTCTCGGAGGTGGCGGCATGAGCGATGGGGGCGGAGCCGAGACCGGCCTCGTTGGAGAAGACGCCGCGGGCGACGCCCTTCTGCACGACGGTCTTGAAGGCGACGCCCACAGCGCCGCCGAAGGCGGCCTGGACGGTGAAGGCGTTGCCGAAGATCAGACCAAAGGCCTGACCCAGGTACTTGATGTTGACGATCAGGACGATGATGGAGGCGAGGATATAGATGACGGCCATGACGGGCACCAGCTTCTCGGTGACCTGACCGATGCGCTTCATGCCGCCGATGAGCACGAGAGCCACGATGATGGCCGCGATAACGCCGATGACGATGCTGGACACGGGGACGACCTGGCCGAACATGGTGACGGTAGCGGCCTCCACGTTGCCGCCGAAGGCGTCGATGGCGGTATTGATGGAGGAGGCGATGGTGTTGATCTGAGTCATGTTGCCGATGCCGAAGGCGGCCAGGAAGCCGAAGACGCAGAAGATGGCGCCCAGCCAGGACCAGCTCTTGCCAAGGCCGTTCTTGATGTAGTACATGGGGCCGCCGACCCAGTCGCCGTGCTCGTTGCGCTCACGGTACTTGACAGAGAGCAGCACCTCGGCGTATTTCGTGACCATGCCGAACAGGGCGGAGATCCACATCCAGAACACCGCGCCGGGGCCGCCTGCCACGATGGCGCCGGTGACGCCGGCGATGTTGCCGGTGCCGACGGTGGCCGCCAGGGCCGTGGTGACCGCCTGGAGCGGCGTGACCTCGCCCGCGCCGGCCTCCTGCTTCTTGAAGATCTTACCGAAGGTGTTCCTCATCCAGTAGCCGATCCTGGTGAACTGGATGAAGCCGACGCGAATGCTCAGATAGACGCCCGTGCCGACCAGCAGGACCAGCATGATGGGGCCCCAGGCAAAGCTGTCGAGTTTTCCGACGAGTTCCGCAAATGTCATTGGTTGTCTTTCCCTTCTTTTTTAATTTTGAGCGGTCTCCCGCTTCGTCATACAAAAACAAAAATGAGCGTACCTATAAAAGGTATGCCCAGGCTAATCGAAGCTCCGCCGTAAAAAGCGAAACTGACCTTCTGTCCTTTTGCCTGAGAGATTGGACGGAAAAGCTCCCGTCTTTGCACCTTCGGCCCCCGCCCGCGGCGGATGTCTCCAGAATGCGATCCGCTTGCAGTCTGCTTTGCCTGATAATGTTATTCCTTCGGCGGCGCAGTATCTCATGCGCTCTTTTCTGCAAGCCTCAACTCGCCCTATTTGATTCTTGATATTATAATTCTATACAATGCTTTAAAGGATTACAATTATGATTTTTTTAGAATATCCCCCTGTTTTTTCCTCCTTTTTGTGCAAATTCACAATTTGTTCATAATTTGCCAAAGTCATTTCATGCAGTCTGCTTCTTTTTGACATACTTCCCCAATGGGTATATTATAAGAACAGCTTTGAACCTGATCATCGGAGATTCGATATGGAACAATACAATGTAACGGGCATGAGCTGCGCCGCCTGCTCGGCCAGGGTGGAAAAGGCGGTATCGGCGGTACCCGGCGTCACCGCCTGCTCGGTGAGCCTGCTGACCAATTCCATGGGCGTGGAGGGAACGGCCGCCGAGGCGGACATCCTCCGGGCCGTATCCGCCGCGGGCTACGGGGCCTCCAAAAAGGGAGCCGCTGCCGCCGCGCCGGAGGAGGACGCCCTGGCCGATCATGACACCCCGGTGCTGAAGCGGCGGCTCATCGCGTCTCTCGGCTTTCTGGCGATCCTCATGTACTTCTCCATGGGGCATATGATGTGGGGCTGGCCGCTGCCCCGGTTCTTCGACGGCAACCATGTGGCCATGGGCGTCGTCCAGATGCTGCTGGCAGCCGTCATCATGGTCATCAACCAAAAATTCTTCGTCAGCGGCTTCAAGAGCGTTCTCCACGGCGCGCCCAATATGGATACTCTCGTTGCCATGGGCTCCGGCGTGTCCTTCCTCTGGAGCGTGTATGTGCTCCTGGCCATGACCCGCGCCCAGACGGATGGGGACATGCAGGCCGTCGAAAGCTATATGATGGACTTCTACTTCGAGTCTGCCGGGATGATCCTGGCCCTCATCACCGTGGGAAAGCTCCTGGAGGCCCGGTCCAAGGGCAGGACCACCGACGCCCTGAAGAGCCTCATGAAGCTGGCGCCCCAGACCGCTGTGGTCCTGCGGGACGGCACGGAGACGGAGGTCCCCATCGGGGACGTAGCGGTGGGCGACGTCTTTGTGGTCCGGCCCGGGGAGAGCATCCCCGTGGACGGTGTGGTGCTGGAGGGCGTGTCCGCCGTGAACGAGTCCGCCCTCACCGGGGAGAGCATCCCCGTCGATAAGGCCCCCGGAGACCAGGTGTCCGCCGCCACGGGGAACACCTCGGGCTTCCTCACCTGCCGGGCCACACGGGTAGGCCAGGACACCACCCTCTCGCAGATCATCCGCATGGTCAGCGACGCCGCCGCGACCAAGGCCCCCGCCGCCAAGCTGGCGGACAAGGTATCCGGCATCTTCGTTCCCACGGTCATCGCCATTGCCGCCGTCACCCTGATCGTATGGCTCACGGTGGGCCAAACCGTGGGCTACGCCCTGGCCCGGGCCATCTCGGTACTGGTCATCAGCTGCCCCTGCGCCCTGGGTCTCGCCACCCCCGTGGCCATCATGGTGGGCAACGGTCTCGGCGCTAAAAACGGCGTCCTGTTCAAGACCGCCGTGGCCCTGGAGCAGACGGGGAAGGTAAAGCTCGTGGCCCTGGACAAGACCGGCACCATCACCGCCGGGGATCCCCGGGTGACAGATATCCTCCCGGCGGAGGGCGTGTCCCGGGAGGAGCTTCTCGCCGTGGCCTGCGCCGCGGAGAAAAGGAGCGAGCATCCCCTGGCCCGGGCCATCGTCCACGAGGCGGAGGAGCTCGGCGTGGCGACCGGAGAGGCGACGAAATTCCGCGCCCTGCCCGGCAGCGGACTGGAGGCCGTGGTGGACGGCGCTTCCGTCCGGGCGGGAAACCTCCGGTACATCGCCGGTATCGCCCCCCTGTCGGAGAAGATGCGCGCCGCCGCGGAGGCTCTGGCGGAGGCGGGCAAAACGCCCCTGTTCTTCGCGCGGGACGGTGCGCTCCTGGGCGTCATCGCCGTGGCGGACGTCCTGAAGGCGGACAGCGCCCAGGCCGTCCGGGAGCTGCGGGACATGGGCATCCGCGTCGTTATGCTGACCGGAGACAATGAGCGCACGGCGAAAGCCATCGGCGCTCAGGCCGGGGTGGACGACGTCATCGCCGGGGTCCTGCCGGAGGGCAAGGAGGCGGTGATCCGCGGACTGCGTGAGCTGGGTCCCGTAGCCATGGTGGGGGACGGCATCAACGACGCCCCGGCGCTGACGGCGGCGGACATCGGCATCGCCATCGGCGCTGGCACGGACGTGGCTATCGACGCAGCGGACGTGGTGCTCATGAACAGCCATGCCGCCGACATCCCCGCCGCCATCCGCCTGAGCCGTGCCACTCTGCGGAACATCCGGGAAAACCTGTTCTGGGCGTTCTTTTATAACGCCATCGGCATCCCCCTGGCGGCGGGCGTGTTCATCTCCCTGCTGGGGTGGCAGCTGAACCCCATGTTCGGCGCGGCAGCCATGAGCCTGTCCAGCTTCTGCGTCGTGACCAACGCTCTTCGGCTCAACCTCTTCAACATGCACAGCGCCAAGGGCGACAGACCCGTCAAACATCCGGTCGCATCCATCGGGGAGCTCGCGGCCGTCAACACCAAGGAGGAAACCACAATGGAAAAAACCATGAACATCGAGGGCATGATGTGCACCCACTGCGAGGCCCGGGTCAAAAAGGCCCTGGAGGCCCTGGAGGGCGTCGCGTCCGCCGCCGTCAGCCACGAGAGCGGCACCGCCGTCGTCACCCTGGCCCAGGACGTGCCCGACGCCGTCCTCACCAAGGCCGTGGAGGACCAGGATTACAAGGTCCTCGGCGTGCAGTAACCATCCACGCGAAAGCGGGACGCCCTTGCCGGACGCCCCGCTTTTGTGTTACCATGGGAAAAAACGCGAAAGGAGCCCCGCCATGGACAGAAGAGCGCCGCTCATGTTTCTTATGCTGACCGTATTCCTGGCGGCGTCCGGCCTGGGGCTCCACGCGCTGGCCTCCCAGCCGGGGAAAGGAGACGCCATGCCGGACGCAACGCTCATCGTCGCCGCGGACCCCCATTATATCGCTCCCGCCCTCACCGACCACGGCGCGTATTACCGGGATATGATCGGAAGCTCCGACGGAAAGGTGATGGAATACATCGAGGAGCTGACGGAAGCCTTCTTGGCGGAGGTGATCTCCCGACATCCGGACGCTCTGATCCTGGCCGGGGACCTGACCTTCAACGGCGCCCGGGAGAGCCACGAGGCCCTGGCGGAGAAGCTCCGGGCCGTATCGGCGGCCGGTATCCCCGTGCTGGTCATTCCCGGCAACCACGACCTGGAAAACCGAAACGCCGCCCGGTTCCATGGGGACGGCTTCACCCGGGTGGACAGCGTCACCGCCGGGGGATTCGCGGAGATCTATCGGGACTGCGGCTATGCCCAGGCCCGGGCGAGAGACGGGGCCTCCCTCAGTTATGTGGTTGACATAAATCCAAAGCTCCGGATCCTGATGCTGGACGTGAACACCTCCGATTCCCCCAACCGGGTGAAGGAGGAGACCCTCATCTGGGCGGAGGCCCAGCTCCGGGACGCCGCCGCGGCAGGGGCGAAGGTGGTGGCCGTCAGCCATCAGAACGTCTATAAGCACAACAGCGTCATCTACGCCGGCTATGTCATGGAAAACGCCGACGAGCTCCTGGCGCTGTATGAAAAACACGGCGTGCTCCTGAACCTCAGCGGGCATCTCCATTGCCAGCATATCGCCCGGGACGACGGCGGCTTTTACGAGATCGCCACCTCCTCCCTGGCGGTGAACCCCTGCCAGTACGGGGTGATCGAGGTCTCCGAGGGTCACCTCGCTTACGACGCCGTACCGGTAGACGTGGCCGCCTGGGCCGCCGCCCGGGGTCTGACAGACCCAAATCTTCTCTCCTTCGCGGAGTATGCCCGGGACTTCTTCACCGGCTCCGGACGCACGGTCATCGACGAGTCCGACCCGGACGCCGCAGCGCTGAAGCGCTTTTTCGGTGAGCTGAATCTGGCCTACTTCGCCGGGCGGCTGGATCTCATCGATCCGCAGGACCCCATGTTCGACCGCTGGACCGACGCCTTCGGCTTCGAGGGGCAGTACATCCTGGCCATCCGGGACGAGGCCGGCCTCGACTCCACCCACCTGGCGCTGACCTACTGATCGCCGCCTGACTGATCCTCAGATCGAAAACACCCGTCTGCCGCATATGGCAGACGGGTGCTTTCGTTTACATAATTATTGTTCCTCCGGGAGCTGCTCGATGGTCACGCTGTCGGTGATGACGGTGACCACGTCCTCCGCCACGGAGGCGAAGCCCCCGGAAACGATGGCCCGGAACACGGGGACATGGGCCCGATAGGCCAGGACGGGACCCTCCCCCAGGGCCATCACGGCGGGGGCGTGGCCCCGGAGGATGCCCACAAGGCCGCCCCGCTGTCCGTCCGCGCCGTCCCGGATGAGGAGCTGCACGCCGTCGCACCCGGTCTCCGCGGAGGTCCCGTTGGGGGTCAGGAGCCGCAGCGTCAGGGATGATGCTTCCGCCACAGGGATCACTCCTTCTTCTTGTACACGTCGTCGATGGTGCCCGCCATGAGGAAGGCCTGCTCGGGGATATCGTCGCAGTCGCCGCCCAGGATGGCCTCGAAGCCCTTGATGGTCTCGCCGATGGGGACGAAGGCCCCGGGCATGCCGGTGAAGCTCTCGGCCACGTGGAAGGGCTGGCTCATGAACCGCTGGACCCGCCGGGCCCGGCGGACGGTGAGCCGGTCCTCGTAGGACAGCTCCTCCATGCCCAGGATGGCGATGATATCCTGCAGCTCGTTATAGCGTTGGAGGACCCGCTGGACCTCCTTGGCGGCGCTGTAATGCCGCTTGCCCACCACGTCCGGGGTCAGCATGCGGCTGCTGGACTCCAGAGGCGCCACGGCGGGATAGATGCCCAGCTCCACGATCTGCCTCGACAGAACGGTGGTGGCGTCCAGGTGGGAGAAGGCGGTGGCCGGGGCGGGGTCCGTCAGGTCGTCCGCGGGGACATAAATGGCCTGGACGGAGGTGATAGCGCCGTTTTTCGTGGAGACGATGCGCTCCTGGAGCATGCCCATCTCGGAGGCAAGGGTGGGCTGATAGCCCACGGCGGAGGGCATGCGGCCCAGCAGCGCTGACACCTCGGAGCCCGCCTGGGTGAAGCGGAAGATATTGTCGATGAACAGGAGCACGTCCTTATGGGCGGTCTCCCGGAAATACTCGGCGATGGTGAGGCCCGCCAGAGGGACGCGCAGACGCGCGCCGGCGGTCTCGTTCATCTGTCCGAAGACCAGGGCCGTCTTGTCGATGACGCCGGAGTCCTTCATCTCGTTCCAGAGGTCGTTGCCCTCCCGGGAACGCTCTCCCACCCCGGCGAAGACGGAGTAGCCGTCGTGCTCGTGGGCGATGTTGCGGATGAGCTCCATGATGAGGACCGTCTTGCCCACGCCCGCGCCGCCGAAAAGGCCGATCTTGCCGCCTCGGGCATAGGGGGTCATGAGGTCCACCACCTTGATGCCCGTCTCCAGGATCTCATTGGCAGGGACGATATCCGTGAAATCCGGCGCCTTGTGGTGGATGGGCCAGCGCTCCTCCGCCTGGATGGGGCCCGCCCGGTCGATGGGGTCGCCGGTGACGTTTATCATCCGGCCCAGCATATTCTCGCTGGCGGGAACGGAGATGGGCGCGCCGGTGTCCACCGCCTGCATGCCCCGGGACATGCCGTCGGTAGGGCGCATGGAGATGCAGCGCACCGCGCCCTTGCCCAGCTGCTGCAGGCACTCCAGCACATGGACGTCCCCATGGATGGTGACCTCCAGGGCATGGAAGATATCCGGGACATGGCCCTCCTCCGGGAATTGTATATCCACCACGGGCCCGCTGACGCGGGTGATGGTGCCGATATTGCCTTGAGACATGATCAATCTCCTTGTTGGATACTGCCGGAGGCCGTCTCGATCACGCTGGAGGTGACCTCGGCCTGACGGCGGCGGTTGATGGTGATCTCCAGATCCGCGGCGGAGGCCTCCGCATTGTCGCAGGCCGAGCGCATGGCCATGATGGTGGCGGCCTGGGCGCCGGCGGCGTTCTCCACGGCGAGATCGAAGAGCCCGGCGTCGAAGCAGCTCACCGCCAGCTGCGCGCCGATGGTCTCCCGATCCGGGAGATACAGCGGGGTGAAGGCCCCGCTCTCCTTCCCATCGTCAGCGCCGGTCTCCGGCAGGAGCTGGGCCGACGCGGGGATCTGGGTCAGCATGTTTTTGAAGCTCTGATAGACCGCCACGACCCGACGGACCTCCCCGGTCACATACAGGGACCGGAGCCGATCGGACAGGCGCTTGACCTCCTCGTAGGACGGGACGTCGGACAGGGGGAACTCCTCGAACTCCAGGCCCCGCTCCCGCAGGTGGGCGGCGGCCTTCTTTCCTGCCGCCAGGAGAAGGGGCTCCTGCCGGGCGGACAGGTCCTCATCCAGGTACCGGAACAGCTCGGCGTTGAAGCCGCCGCAGAGCCCCCGGTTGCCTCCCAGGACCAGGACGGCGTCCCGCTCCCGGACGACATTCGTCTGCCGGGCGAGACCGTCGCTCCCCAGGAGCCGCAGCATATCCCGGCAGGCCCGGGCATAGGGGTCGAAATCCTCCCGCACGCGGGAGATCCGGGCGTATTTTGCGGTGGCGGCGGTGCGCATGGCCCCCGCCAGCTGGCCCGTGGACTGAATGCTCCGCAGCCGTTTGCGGAGCTCCTGCAGGCTCGCCATATCAGAGCTCCTTCACGAAGCGGTCCAGCGCCGTCTTCACCGCGGCGCGGGTATCGTCGTCGAGCGCTTTGCCGGAGGCCAGGGTCTGCGCAAGCCCCGGCTCCTCCGCCGGGAACCAGGACAGCAGCCGCGCGCCGAAGCTCTCCATCTCCTCCGGCTCGATACCGTCGGCATAGCCCCAGGACACCGCCAGGATCAGCAGCGCCTGCTGTCCGTCCTCCAGGGGAGCGTAGCGGTCCTGCCGCAGCGCCGCCATCATCCGGGCGCCGGAGGCCAGGACCTTCTTCGTGGCGTCGTCCAGGTCCGCGCCGAACTGGGTGAAGGCAGCCAGCTCCCGGTACTGAGCCAGGTTCGTCCGGAGGCTGGAGGCGGCCTGCTTCATGAGCTTCGTCTGGGCGGAGCCGCCCACGCGGGACACGGAAAGGCCCACGTTCACGGCGGGGCGCTGGCCCTCGTTGAACAGGTCCGTTTCCAGGAAGATCTGCCCGTCGGTGATGGAGATGACGTTGGTGGGGATGTAGGACGAGATATCGCCCGCCTGGGTCTCGATGATGGGCAGGGCGGTGACGCTGCCGCCGCCGGCCTCGGGGGACAGACGCGCCGCCCGCTCCAGAAGCCGGGAGTGGAGGTAGAAGATATCGCCGGGATAGGCCTCGCGGCCGGAGGGCCGGTGCAGCAGCAGGGACAGCTCCCGGTAGGCCACAGCGTGCTTGGAAAGGTCGTCGTACACGATGAGCACGTCCCGGCCCTTGTACATGAAGTATTCGCTCATGGCGGCGCCGGCGAAGGGCGCGATATACTGCAGGGACGCGGAGTCCGAGGCCGTGGCGCTGACGATGGTGGTATATTCCATGGCGCCGCTCTGCTCCAGCCGCTCCGCGATCTCCGCCACGGTGGAGCGCTTCTGACCGATGGCGACATAGATGCACACCACGTCCTTGCCCTTCTGGTTCAGGATGGCGTCGATGGCGATGGCGGTCTTGCCCGTCTGACGGTCGCCGATGATGAGCTCGCGCTGGCCTCTGCCGATGGGCACCAGCGCGTCGATGGCCTTGATGCCCGTATGCAGCGGCACGGAGACGCTCAGGCGGTCCGGGATGGCGGGAGCGCCGAACTCGATGGGGCGCCGCTCCCGGCTCCAAATGCGGCCTTTGCCGTCGATGGGGTTTCCAAGGGCGTCCACCACGCGGCCCAGCATTTCCTCCCCCACGGGGACGCTGGCCATGATATCGAGCCGCCGGACGCGGCTGTAGCTGTCCACATGGTCGTAGCTGCCGAAGATGATGCAGCCCACGCGGTCCGGCTGGATGTCCATGACCATGCCCCGCTGGCCGTCCGCCAGCTCCACCAGCTCGCCGTACATGATGTCCGCCACGCCGTCCAGCCAGCAGATACCGTCGGAGATGCTGATGACCCGGCCCACCTGGAACACGTCGATGCCGATATCCAGGTCTCCCACCGCGGCCAGCAGTCCGTCGGTCATGGAGTCCGCGTCGTCCTCGGTGACGGGGCGGTCGTTCAGGGCCTTCTCGATGCGGTAGAGCTTATTGGCGATGGAGGCATCGTAGATGGTGTCGCCGATGCGGAGCTGGAGGCCGCCGATGAGTTCGGGATTGACCCGGACCCAGAAGCTGATCTCTCCGCCGGCGGCCCGGACCATCTCCGTGGTCTTCACCCGGACCTTCTCCACCAGGGCCTTGGGCAGCTCGTCGGCGGAGGTGAGGGTCACATAGAGCTGGCCGCTGCGGGCCAGATACGCCGTGTCCCCCGGGGTCAGGCGGATAGTCTCCAGGATGCGGTCCACCGCCACCCCTTTGAGGCTCCGGACCTGGTCCAGAAACTCCTCCGAGGCGGTATAGGCGGCGGTCTTTTCCATCACCTTGGCGATGAGGGCGGTGCGGGTCTGCAGGAGCATCTCCCGGCGCTCGTCGGCGCTGTCCTGGGCGTACACCTCGTCCAGCGCCCGCAGGGATTCCTCCCCCGCGGCCCGGGCCTCCTCCAGCTCCGCCTGCAGAGGCGGCGCGATCTGCTCCTCCGGCGGCAGCGGCTTAAGCTCCAGCGGCGTCTCCGCCTCCGTCAGCGCCGCGTCGATCCCCTCCCGCCGGGTGCGGAAGATGTTCACGATGGCCTTCCGCCCCGCGAAATACAGGATCGCGATCAGCAGCGCGATATTGATGAGTACATAAATCAGATGCATAGCAAGGATCCTATCCTACTTTTCCTTCTTTCGGGATCGGGACGCTCACGCGTCCTCCCGGCCGCCGCGGATGCGGATGCGGTCGGCGATGGCGGACACAAGCTCGTCCGTCCGCGGCTCCACGGCCGCCAGGATCTCCCGGGACTCCGTCCCGAGCTCCTCCCGCAGCGTCTCCAGCCTTCGGGCGTTCTCCGCCTTCTTCCCGGCGATGCGCTCGGCGTTCTCCCGGCGTACATCCTCCAGGGCGGCGGAGGCGTCCTGCATGGCCCGGACCTTGGCGGCGGACAGCGCCTCCTCCCGGCGGCTGAGCTCCTCCTCCCGCTCCTGCAGAGCGGTCTTCCGGGCCAGCTTCGCGTTCTCGATCTTCTCCCGCCGCTTGTCCATGAAGGACAGCAGGGGCCGGAACAGGAGCCGGTCCAGGATCAGCATCAGCGCCAGAAAGCAGAGGACCGTCCAGACCGTGACTGAGATCTGAATGGTCATGGCGGCGTCAGACCTTGGCCACCAGCATGAAGGCGATCAGCAGACCGTAGATGGTCAGCGCCTCCATCAGCGCCATGGAGATGATGAGGGTGGAGCGGATATCCTTCGCGGCCTCCGGCTGGCGGGCGATGCCCTCCATGGCGGCGGCGGCGGTCTTGCCCTGGCCCAAGGCGGGCCCGATGGTGGACACGGCGATGGCGAAAGCGGCGGCGATGGCGATGATTGCGGAATCAGTCATGGTATTGGTTCTCCTTCAAACAAGTTTCGTGTTGGTGGTTTATTCTTCGTCCTCTGTCTCCACGGCCTCGTCCAGGTAGATGGTGGTCAGCATGGTGAACACGATGGCCTGGATGGCGCAGAAGAGGAGAGAGAGGATCATCATGATGAGGGGTGCGCCGATGGGAAGGATCTCATACAGCTGCTCCGTGACGGTCTCCTCGCCGAAGATATTGCCGAAAAGACGCAGGGCGAGAGACGCGGGCTTGATGAATTCGTCCAGGATCAGCAGCGGCGGCAGGATGATGACCGGGGACCAGAAGCGCTTGAGGAAGCCCTTCACGCCCTTGGCGCGGATGCTGGCGATCAGCAGGAAGAAAAAGGTCACGATGCCGAGCCCCGCCGTCACCGACAGGGACGAGGTGGGGGCCTTGGCGTACTTCGTCATCCCCACCCCGGGGAACAGCCCGGAATAGTTGGCGAAGATGATGAAGATGAACAGGGAGCCCAGGAAATAGAAGTATTTCCGCGCCTTTTTCCTTCCGATGATCCCTGTGAAGAAGTTGTCCAGATACTCCACGCCGGTCTCGATGATGTTCTGGAACTTGCCGGGGCGCTCCTTCAGGTTCCTGGTCACCAGCAGGGAGATCACGGCCACGACGGCCAGGATGATCCACATGACCACCACCTCGCCGGTGACGTCCAGGACGCCGAAAATGGGAAGTATGACTTCCGAGGGTTCACTCATGGGTCTCGTCTCCTTTCACGGAGGTTTTTTCCGCTTCCGCGGAGAGGGCGTCGTTCAGCTTCGCGAGCCGTCCTGCCAGGGCAATGGACGGGACCGTGAGGCCCACCGCCGCGCCTATCAAAAGCGGCACATGGCCCCAGGGCAGCACCCCTGCCAGACGGTATGCCGCCACGAGATATATGATGCTCAGGATCTCCCGGACGATGGACATGGAGGCCAGGGCCGCGGGTCTTTTCTTCAGCGTGCGGAGGTTGATCCAGTAATTCAGCAGCGATACGGCGCAGCCGCCCAGAAACGCCAGGACCCCGCCGACGATGGGTGCATCCATATGCTCTCCCCTTCACTATATTAAATCGTAATATAAGTATTTTAATCTATCTACCCGCGGTTTTCCACAAGCAACTTGCACAAAAAAGCCCCTTCATTTTCTCTCTATCCCCGCTGGCTCGCCGAAGACATTGCCCCCCCGGGAAAAAACGTGTATAATATGCATATATCCGACAGGAATCAGGTGACATCCCATGCTGGAACACGCCTCAGCGAAACTGAATCTCTCCCTGGACGTCCTGCGCCGGACGCCGGACGGCTACCATGACCTGCGGATGGTCATGCAGTCCGTGGCCTTCGGCGACGATCTGGACATCGAGCTGACGACGGACGGCTCCTTCACCATCGACCCCGGCCAGCACTACCTTCCCGCCGACGACCGGAACCTGGCCGTCCGGGCGGCGAGGCTCTTTCTGGAGGGCACCGGCCTCGGCGCCTCCATCCGCACGGTAAAGCGGACCCCGGTATGCGCCGGGATGGGCGGCGGCTCCTCCGACGCCGCCGCCGTGCTCCGTGCGCTGAACAGGCTTACCGCCGCGGGAAAGACCCCGGAGGAGCTGTGCGCTCTGGCGGAGAAGGTGGGCAGCGACGTCCCCTTCTGCGTCATGGGCGGTACCATGCTGGCGGAGGGCCGGGGCCAGCTGCTGACGCCCCTGCAGCCCCTGCCGGACTGCGCCATCGTCATCTGCAAGCCGGCCTTCGCCATCTCCACGCCGGAGCTCTTCGGCAGGATCGACCGGCGGAAGAGCCGCCTCCGCCCGGACACGCCGGGCCTCACCGCCGCTCTGGAGCGGGGGGATCTGCCCGGCGCGGCCCGACGCATGTACAATGTCTTTGAGGACGTGCTGGACCGGCGCCAGGGCGCCATCCTCTCCATCAAGAGCCGCCTGCTGGACCTGGGGGCCATCGGGGCCGCCATGACCGGCACCGGCAGCGCCGTTTTCGGCGTCTTCGACAGCGACACCGCCGCGGCGGCCGCCCACCGGGACCTGTCCGCCCAGTACCGGGAGTGCTGGCTGACCCGCCCCGCCCCGGCAGAACGCTTTTGATTAAACTGGATACGATAAAAACCGCCCCTGTGGAGCATTCCACAGGGGCGGTCCGTTATGTGTGCCTGTGCTGTCCTTCTCCGGCCATCAGTAGATGGCGACGTCCTCGCCGTTCAGGAAACGCATCAGGCGCATGAGGTCCGCGGCGTTCACCTTGCCGTCCTCGCTGCTGTTCACATTGCCGTTGTATGCCAGCTCCACCGAGTCGGGCTCGGAGACGAGGTACCGCATGAGCCGGACCGCGTCGGCCAGGTTCACAAAGCCGTCGCCGTTGATATCGCCGTGCCGGAGCAGCTCCGTCTGCGGCATCGCCGCCACGTAGATGGGCGACAGGCTCTTCAGCGCCACGACCATGCCCCCTGCGGTGGGGGTCGCCTCGAGGCGCTCGATCGTACCGGCGTTCTCGCCCTCGCCGATCATGTGCAGGACGATGATCTCGTAGTCGTTCCAGTTATCCATGTTCACGCCCTGCGGATAGGGCAGGATAAGGTACATGACGGAGGGCAGCTCCTCCGCGGAGGCCTCCACCGGATCGCCGTTACCGTCCTCCTGCACGTCGCCGTTCTCATCCAGGAGCACGGCCTTGGCATCGTACAGGTCATAGGTGACAGTCGGGGCGTTCTCGTCGGTAAAGAACGTACTTTCGATGAAGTTCTGGACCTCCTCATCCAGCGCGTCCACGATCTTCTCGGCGCTGTTGAACTCCGTCTTCTTCAGATCGCCGCTGACGATCTCATCGGCCGCGGCGCCGGTCAGGTCCACCTTATCCGCCTGGACCGCGACCTCGGGGCTGGTGACGATGACCGTATACTCGATCCTCTCGCTGTCGATGACGAGCCATGCCTTATGCTCGCCCAAACCGTAGATATTGCCGGGCGTCTGCTCGCTGTCCCAGAGCACGTCCAGATACGGGAAATCCTCATGGACGGCGGCTTCCAGCCGCTCGATGACGCTCAGTCGGTCGCCCTCTGCGGCCTTGATCTCATAGGTCTTGTCGTCGATCGTGACGCTGACCTCCCGCGGGCCGACATCGAGGCCGTCGAACAGGCCCCAGACGAATTGGCCGCTTTCCTCGTCAAAGCCGGGCAGGGGGACGTAGTTCTCCGGCGAATCCACGACCTCAACGGGCTGGACGCTTCCGGAGATCACCGGGTCCGCCACCACGGGGATGTCGAACTCGTATCCCTTGCCGCAGACATAGAACATTGCCTTGCCGGTATCGCCCACATCCCAGGGATCGTCAGGCGTCTCGAAGGTGACGCTGTGGCACTCGAGGGAGAGCTCGGGATAGGCTTCCTTCATCTGCTGCATGGCCGTGGCGGGATCGCCGGTGAAGGTCCCCTTATCGGTCTCGATCTGGATGACGAATGGCCAGCCGATGATGGCGTTCCACGTCTTCGTCTCAACCATCTCGTATGTCTCGGCGTCGATGTAGTAGTCCTGCTCGGTGCGGCTGCTGACGGGCCGTCTGGCCTCCAGGATCTTCACGTCCTTGACGGGGTTCGCCACGACGGTGACGGGATACCTGCAGGACACGCCGGCTACCGTGAAGGTGGCCTCGTACATTTCGCCTGCGGTCCAGAGATCCCCGGGCCGCTCATCATTGCTCCAGTACATATCCGGCTCAAATTCGAGGTATGTCCGGAGCTCATCCCGGACCTCGTCCGTCTCCCCGGTAAAGACTTTCCCGTTCTTCAGCGTAACGGTGATCTCCGCGTCCCACGGCCAGCAGTCCAGCCTCTTCCAGCCGCCATCGACCTCGACCCACTCATTGATATCGGAGTCATAATAGCCATTCTCGGTATAGCGATCCGATTCCATGCGGGTGATGCCCGACACGCGAACGGCGGCGATGGGATTCTCCTTCACGATCACGTCGTACTGCGCTTCGAAGCCGCTCAGGGAGAAGGTCGCTTGATAGGTATTCCCGGCGGTCCAGACCACAGTCGGGGACTGATCGGACTCCCAATGGTCTTCGAAGGTATAGCCCTCCTTCGCATAGGCCGCCTCCAGCTCCTGCCGGACCTCATACGGATAACCCTCGAAGGTGCCCTTGGCGGTGACGACCGTGATATTCTGCGGGTAGGCGTCGAGTACCAGATCAGGCTATCATCATACTGATCCGTCTGCTCGTCATAATAGCCGCGCTGCTCATAGGTGTCCGTGTCGAGCCGGGTGATGCCGTCCACAGTCAGGCTCGTGATGGGGTTCTCCTGCACGATCACGTCGTACTGCGCTTCGAAGCCCGCCATGTAGAATGTCGCCTTGTAGGTATTTCCGGCCGTCCAGACCACGGTGGGGGACTGATCGGACACACAATAGTCTTTGAAGGTATAGCCCTCCGTCGCATAGGCCGCCTCCAGCTCCTGCCGGACCTCATACGGATAACCCTCGAAGGTGCCCTTGGCGGTGACGACCGTGATATTCTGCGGGTAGGCGTCGATCGATGGTGTACCAGATCAGGCTATCGTCATTATAATAGCCGCGCCGCTCATAGGCTTCCGTGTCGAGCCGGGTGATGCCGTCCACAGTCAGGCTCGTGATGGGGTTGGCAACGACAGTCACCTTGTATTCCGCCGTGACGCCAAGGATGGTCAGCGTGGCCGTATGCTCGCCCACGCCCCACTTGGTCCCGGTATGCATCTGATCATCGTATACTCTCGCGAGGGTATAATCATCGAAATCGCCGCCGAGGATCTCGAGAAGCTGATCGCATACGCTGGGCTCGCCGTCCCAGTTCCACAGATTTCCCGCGATCACGGTGTTGTCCGTCAGGGTAACCGTGATGAGCCCCGGCTCGGAATCGACGATCTTAAAGGAGCTGCCCGGGCCGTTTCTCCAGTCTATCACTTCCGTGTCGAACCGGGTGACGGGATCGACCTCGACCTTGACAATGGGGTTGGCAAGCACCTTGACGCCATATGTGACCGACAGATCATCGATGCCGAA
Organism: uncultured Oscillospiraceae bacterium; assembly: GCA_905234625.1. Classification (GTDB taxonomy): domain Bacteria; phylum Bacillota; class Clostridia; order Oscillospirales; family Oscillospiraceae; genus CAJOIG01. Next base: position 23,130 of record CAJOIC010000034.1, read on the forward strand.
CTCCGCCTCGTGATCGCCGGCAGTCCACTGAAGATAGGGCGTCTCCTCGCTCGTCCAGAAGACATTGAAGTCATAGTCGCCGTATTCATCCCTGATGGCATCAATGATCTCGCCGAAGCTGCCTTCTATGACGCTGCCGTCCTTCAGCGTCACAACGATCCTTTTCGGGGAGGCCTCGACCCGGTCCCATTCGATGCTGTTGTCCCAATCATCCGAGCCCTGGACCCAAAAACCGTGCATCTCGTTCCGCTCCGTGATGTAGCGCGTCACATCATCCACCTCGATGGACTCGATGACGTCGGAGGCACAGACGGGGTCGTTCCAGGCCAGGAGGATATAGTATTTCTCGTCAACGCCGTTTTCCCGGACGAAGCGGAAGCCCTCCTGGTCCACTTCCAGATGCGCCCCATCGGGGCTGTCCCACAGCCTGACGGCGTCCGTGGTATCGGTGATAACGCCGTCCTTCATGGTGAAGGCGGCATAGTCGCTGGTGCGTCGGTCGATGTCATTGCCCGCCGGTCGGCCGTAGCTTCCTTCATCCACGCTATAGTCTCCGTCCTGATCCGCGGTCCAGGCATAGCCGGCATAGTGCTCGTAGCCATCCGCCTTCGCCTTCAGATCCGCCGGGATCTCGTTGTCCTCCATGTCGCGCAGATAGAACCCCGGTCCGGGGCCGCCGCCGGGGCCGCCGGAGTTGGGACCCCAGGCCAGGAGGAACACCGCGCCCATCAACGAGATGACATTGAGTCCGTTTTCGTTCGTCATCGTGACGGAAACGCCGTCGCTGACCACCGCGAGGCCCATATTCGTCCCCATGCTCTGATTATTGTTAAAGCCATAGACGAACAGATGCAGGTCGTCCATGTCCTGAGGGACGTCCATGAGCAGCTTGAAGGTGAGACTGCTCAAGGCGCTGTAATCGACCGTCTTCGCATAGAAATACTGGGTGTTCGCGCTGTCATATCCGAAGTCCGTGAACGCCATCCGTTCCAGCGCCGCCACCGCGGCCTGGTCCACGTCTTCGCGGTCCTGGGGCATGGTCGTGATGTAAGGATTGCTTGACTCGTAGGTATAAGCATCCCCGTCCGCCGCCATCGGCAGCGCGTCCGCGTCCTCAGCCGCAGGCTCCTCCGCAGGCTCGGGGACAGCCTCCTCATCGGCCTCGGCAGGCTCCGGCTCCTCCGCGGGTTCGGCCGGGGCTTCCTCCTCAGGCTCCTCCGCCGTCTCCTCCGGGGCTTCTTCGGGTGCCTCCGCAGGCTCGTCGGCAGGTTCCGCGGGAGCTTCGTCCTCCGTCTCGGCCTCGAAGGCGGGAGACTCCTCCACGGGAGCCGCCTCCACCTCGCCGTGCTCCTCGGCCATCTCCATGGCGTCGTCGTAGTCCACGGCGCCGGTGAGGAGGCTGAGGCACATCAGCAGCGCCATGAGAAGCGCCAGGATCCTCTTGGAACGTTTCATGTCGTTTCCTCCTATAAGTAAACATAGGTACAATATTTGTATGATATTTGATTTTACCAAAAAAATCACTTCAATACAATGCGCCGACTGCATAGAGAAGACTGATTTTTTTAGACAATTCAACCATAACCCCCAGGGTTTTAGCCCTTTTCCTCCCCGCCGGGTTTAAAAAAACGCGGCACCGCCCAGAATAGACACGAACGATCTCTTTCGGACGGTGATGTTATTGCATAAGAAACGCGACAGGCTGCGGCCCTGGGAGCTGGCGCTGCTCCTGGCCCTGTGCTTCACCTTCGCCGCGGGGATGTGGGCGGACCGGACCCAGGCGCGCCTATCGGACCAGCTCGTCCGCCTGCACGTGGTAGGCCGGTCCGACAGCCCCGCCGACCAGGCCGAGAAGCTCCGGCTCCGGGACCGGGTCCTGGAGCTGCTGACGCCCCTGCTGGCGGACTGCGAGACAAGGGACGAGGCTGTTAACATAATTCTAGAGCATCAGGAGGACCTGGAGGCTCTGGGGGACGTGTCCGTGCAGGTAGGGGCGGAGTATTTCCCCACCCGGCGGTACAATACCTTCACCCTGCCCGCCGGGGAGTACGCCGCCCTGCGGGTGACCGTGGGCGAGGGCGCCGGGCGGAACTGGTGGTGCGTAGTCTTCCCGCCCCTGTGCACCGAGGCCCTGGCGGAGGAGGACGCCTCCGACGCCTTCCTGTCCCTGGATGAAAAAAGCGCGGATCTCATCGCCGGCGGGGGCCGGGAATACGATCTGCGCTTTCGTTTGGTGGATGTATGGGGGCAGCTCCGGCAGCGGCTGGAGGATGACCGCAATGCCGCGCCATAACGGCATTTTTACCGTCCCGGCATGTTGGGGAGCTCCGGCGTCCCGTCCGGCTCCTCCCTCTTTTTCACGATCTCCGCCTCCCCGCCGTACAGGGTGACGACGGTGCGGCTCTCCTGGGTCATGACCATCAGGCCGCCGTGCTTGTCCACGGCGAAGGCGAAGCCGTACAGGGGCATCCCGCTATAGGTGACGTTCACGAATTTCATCACCGTCCGGCAGTGCTCGCAGTAGGCCTGGATGAGGTCCGCACGGTTCTCGGGAAACCCCTCCAGGTCCCTGACCGCCGCCGAGACGACCCGCTCCATGAACACCTCCGCCGACACGGGAAGGACCTCCACTTTCGGCTTGAAGGTTAACATAATATTGTTTTCCGCTGTGGCCCTGCAGGTGATGGCGCAGAGGTCCTCCTCCCCCAGGCGCGCATGGTTAGGCCAGAGGATATAAGCCTCGCCTCCCACCGCGTCCCGCACCCAGGACGCCGCCGTCATGGCCAGGCACCGGGCCTGACCCAGGGGACAGGACAGGGCCGCCGTCAGGGCAAAGCCGCCGTCGATGTCTTCGATCATAAATCCTTTGGGAAGCTCCACCGCTCGTTCCTCACAAAAAAAGAGATCCGGGATGGATGTCCATCCCGGATCCATTGTATCAAATTACTTGAGGGTAATCAAGAGCTCGCCGGCCTTGACGTTGTCGCCCTTCTTGATGAGGACCTGGTCGATGACGCCGCCCTTGGGCGCCACGATGCTGGTCTCCATCTTCATGGCCTCGACCACGGCCAGGACCTGGTTGGCGTCCACCTCGTCGCCGGGCTGGACGTCCACACGGGAGATCATGCCGGGGATGGAGGCGCCGATCTGCCGGTCGTCGTTCTCGTCCGCCAGGACGATGGAGGAACCGGACTCCTTGGCGAAGGGATCCACCACGGCCACCTCACGGCGCATGCCGTTGAGTTCGAACAGGACGTTCCTCGTGCCGTCCTCGTTCATATCGCCGAGGCCCACATACTTGATGACCAGGGTCTTGCCGTCCTCGATGTTGATCTGGTTGACCTCGCCCACAGCCATGCCGTTGAAGAAGACGTGGCTGCCCATGCGCATGATGTAGCCATACTCCTTGCGGTGGCGGATATAGTCCTCGAATACCTTCGGGTACATGGCGTAGCTGATGAAGGGACGGTCGTCCTCGTCGGGAGCCTCCGGCCAGAAGGCGTGGACCTCCTCGCCGATCTTCTTCCAGTCGATGGGCGGGACCTGAGCGCCGGGACGGCCCTCGATGGGCTTCTCACCCTTGAGGACGATCTCCTGCAGCCAGGCGGGGATGCCGCCCACAGGCTGTCCCATGAGGCCCTTGCAGAAGCTGACGACGCTGTCGGGATAGGCCAGGGAAGCGCCCTTGGTGCGGATGTTCTCCGGGGTCAGGCCGTTCTGCACCATGAAGATGGCAAGGTCGCCCACCATTTTGGACGAAGGCGTGACCTTGATGATATCGCCCAGCATATCGTTGACGGTCTTGTACATCTCCTTGACCTCCTGGAAGCGGGCGCCGAGGCCCAGGGCTTCCACCTGAGGCTGCAGGTTCGTGTACTGACCGCCGGGGATCTCGTAGCGGTAGATATCGGTGACGGGGCCCTTGAGGCCCTTGTCGAAGGACTCATAGCGCAGGCGAACGTCGGACCAGTAATCCGCGAGCTCCTGGAGCCGCTGGGTATCGAAGCCGGTATCCCGCTCCTGGCCCTTCAGGGCCTCCACGAGAGCGTTCATGGAGGGCTGGCTCGTCAGGCTGGACAGAGGCTGGATGGCGGTGTCCACGATATCCACTCCCGCCTCCGCCGCCAGCAGGTACGCGGCGATCTGGTTGCCGGTGGTGTTGTGGGTATGCAGGTGGATGGGCAGGCCCACCTCCTGCTTCAGCACCTCCACGAGGCGCTTGGCGCTGTACGGCTTCAGCAGGCCGGACATGTCCTTGATGGCCAGGGTATGGGCGCCGAACTTCTCCAGCTCCTTGGCGAATTTTACGTAGTAGTCCAGGGTGTACTTGTCGGAGTGGGGATCCAGGATGTCGCCGGTGTAGCAGACGGTGGCCTCCAGGAGCTTGTTCTGGTTCAGGACCTCCTCCATGGCGGTCTGCATGGAGGGCAGCCAGTTGAGACTGTCGAACACGCGGAAGACGTCGATGCCCTCCCGGGCGGCAGTCTTCACGAAGACCTTCACGAGATTATCGGGATAGCAGGCGTAGCCGACGAGGTTCGAGCCGCGCAGCAGCATCTGGAAGGGGATGTTGGGGATCTTCTCCCGCAGCATGGTCAGGCGCTCCCAGGGGCTCTCATGCAGGAAGCGGTAGGCGGTGTCGAAGGTCGCGCCGCCCCACATCTCCAGGGAGAAGGCCCCGGACAGGATATCCGCCATGCCGTCCGCGCCCTTGACCATGTCCCGGGTGCGCATGCGGGTGGAGAGCAGGCTCTGATGGGCGTCGCGCATGGTAGTGTCGGTGATGAGGAGCTTCTTCTGGTCCAGGACCCACTGCTGCACGGCCTTGGGCCCCTGCTTATCCAGCATCTCCTTGAGGCTGCCCTCGTACTTCGCGGGCTCCTTGGCCACGGGGAAGCGCGGGGGATCGTACTGATGGCGCTCGGCGTTGGGGTTCGCCACCTGGATGTTGGCTATGTACTTCAGCACGCGGGTGGCGCGGTCGCCGCCCTTGGCGTCGAACTCGAACAGCTCCGGGGTCTCGTCGATGAACTTGGTGTGGCAGCCGCCCTTGCGGAAGGTCTCGTTGGACAGGACGTTCGTCACGAAGGGAATGTTCGTCTTGACGCCCCGGACGTGGGTCTCCCGGATGGCGCGGGTGGCCTTGCGGCAGGCGCCCTCGAAGGTATTGTCCCAGCAGGTGATCTTGACGAGAAGGCTGTCATAGTAGGGGCTGATGACGGAGCCGGTGCTGGCGTTGCCGCCGTCCAGACGGACGCCGAAGCCGCCGCCGGAGCGGTAGGCGGTGATCTTGCCGGTGTCGGGCGCGAAGTTGTTTTTCGGATCCTCGGTAGTGACGCGGCACTGGATGGCGTAGCCGTTCACATGCACGTCGTCCTGGCTGCTCAGGCCGATGTCGGGAGTGGAGAGGGGGTAGCCCTCCGCCACCAGGATCTGGGCCCGGACGATGTCCACGCCGGTTACCAGCTCCGTGACGGTGTGCTCCACCTGGATGCGGGGGTTCATCTCGATGAAGTAGTACCCGCCGTTCTTGTCCACCAGGAACTCCAGAGTGCCGGCGTTGGTATAGCCCACGGATTTGGCGATCTTCACCGCGTCGGCGCGGATCTTGGCGATGGTATCCTGGGGCACGCTCCAGGCGGGAGCGAATTCCACGACCTTCTGGTAGCGGCGCTGGAGGGAGCAGTCACGCTCGCCCAGGTGATAGAGGTTGCCGTGCTCGTCGCCCAGGACCTGGACCTCGATGTGCTTCGGCTCCACAAGGTACTTCTCGATGAAGATATCACCGTTGCCGAAGGCCTTCTCCGCCTCGGAGTGGACCAGCTCATAGGCGGCCTCCACTTCGTCCTCCGTGTCACAGCGGCGCATACCGCGTCCGCCGCCGCCGGCGGCGGCCTTCAGGATGATGGGGAAGCCGTACTCGATGGCTTTGGCCAGGGCCTCCTTTCCGTCCTTCAGGGGGACGGTGGAGCCGGGGATGATGGGCACGCCGCAGTTGATGGCCATCTCCTTGGCGGAGAGCTTGTCGCCCATCTTGGCCAGGATCTCCGAGGACGGGCCGATGAACTTAATCCCCGCCGCCTCGCAGGCCCGGGCAAAGTCCGCGTTCTCGGACAGGAAGCCGTAGCCGGGATGGATGGCGTCAACGCCGTGCTTTTTCGCGAGGTCGATGATGGCGTCGATATTCAGATAGGCGCCCAGAGGGCTGTCGTGTTCGCCGGTGAGGTAGGCCTCGTCGGCGCGGGTGCGGAACATGCTGTAGGTGTCTTCCTTGCTGTAGATGGCCACGGTGTGCACACCCAGGTCATTACAGGCGCGGAAGATGCGGATCGCGATCTCGCCCCGGTTGGCCACCAGGACTTTGTTGAATCTTCTGACGTCCATGCTGCACTCCTTCTTCATAAAAATCGTTAATCTTTCTGAAAATACTTGCCAATAATATTATATATACAATTTTCAATTATAGCAAGTAAAATCAGACATTTGACAAGCGCCGCCGGGAATGATATCTTCTTAGTTGGAAATCTTTCCGGATCCAGCATATTTCGCCATGAGAGAAGGTCATTTGCCGTGTCGGACATCCATCACCGCCGCCGATTCATCATAAACACCGCTTATTACGCGGTGATCGTCGGCATCGTGTTCCTCGTATTCCGCTACTTGCTGAACCTGATATGGCCCTTTTTCGTGGCCTTTCTCTTCGCGTGGATCCTGGTCCCGGCCATCCGCTGGCTCACCGTCCGCCATCATTGGAAATACAATCTGGCGGCGGTATTGTGCCTCGTGATCTTTTTCGCACTGCTGGGCGGTATCGCCGTGCTGCTGACCAGCCAGATCGTCTCCTTCACAGCGGACGCCGTCACCTGGCTCCCCACCCTGTACAGCGACACCATCGCCCCGGGCCTGGAGAACTTCTCCGACTCCCTGGAGGGTCTGGCGGAGCGGGTCAGCCCCGAGGTGGCGGATATGGTGGACAGCGCCATGCCCACCGTGGTCTCCTCCATCGGCTCCACGGTGACCAGCTCCTCCATGCGCCTGGTCTCCTCCCTCTCCTCCTGGCTCACAAAGCTCCCCAGCCGCCTGATCTCCACCCTCATCTGCGTCATCGCCACCATCTTCATGACCCTGGACTTCCACCGCATGACCGCCTTCCTCCTCCGGCAGATCCCGGAGCATCCCCGGCACGTCATCAGCGAGGCGAAGAACACCTTCACCCAGGTCATCCGCAAATACGGCCGGAGCTACGGTATCATCATGGGCATCACCTTCCTGGAGATGCTGATCGGCATGCTCGTCCTCCGCCAGCAAAACGCCGTGCTCATCGCCCTGGCCATCGCCGTGTTCGACATCTTCCCCATCGTCGGCGCCGGCACGATCCTGCTCCCCTGGGGCGTCATCAGCCTCCTGGGCGGCAGCGTCGGCAAGGGCGTGGGGCTGCTGCTCATTTATGTGATAGAGGTCGTCGTCCGGCAGATCATGGAGCCCCGTATCGTGGGCCGGCAGGTGGGCCTGCATCCCCTCATCACCCTGATCGCCATGTTCGTGGGCTCGAAGCTCTTCGGCGGCGTGGGACTTCTGGGCTTGCCCATCACCTGCGCCATCGTGGCGAGCCTTGACCAGACCGGCGTCATCCATATCATCCGACACGAGGATCCCTCCCGTCCCGCCGCCCGGGACGACCTTACGCAGGAAGACCCGACGGAGGGAAAATAGAGAAAAATGCCCCGCTGGCTATTGACAATCCGGACTTCGGATGCTACAATCATTTAGCTTGCGGGCGTAGCACAACGGCTAGTGCACCAGCCTTCCAAGCTGGGGACGTGGGTTCGATTCCCATCGCCCGCTCCACCCGGGGTGCCGGTCCCATGGCCGCAGCGCGACCAAGTGCCCGCATCGGCGGAAGACGCGCGCCAGTAGCTCAGGTGGATAGAGCAACTGCCTTCTAAGCAGTAGGCCGGGGGTTCGAATCCCTCCTGGCGTGCCAAATTTCATATCGATTATGGTGGGTGTAGCTCAGTTGGTTAGAGCACCGGATTGTGGTTCCGGGTGTCGTGGGTTCGAGTCCCATTACCCACCCCATTTTTTTATGATCCTGCCGGAAACCGGCTCAAATACGCGGATGGCGGCATCCATAGGGATGTAGTGTAAAGGTAACACACCGGACTTTGACTCCGATATAGTGGGTTCGAATCCCGCCATCCCTGCCAGTCTGACTTGGTAGCTCAGTCGGCAGAGCAACTGCCTTTTAAGCAGTGGGTCCGGGGTTCGAATCCCCGCCAGGTCACCAAATTCAACCTATGCGAACACTCAGGGGCAACCTGATCGTTTGCATACGGGAAAATGTCGTGTCGATCACGGCAAAAATACGAGGCTGAGAGCGCGTGCTCCCAGCCTCGTATTTTTTTACGCCGCTCCGCTAATTCAGCAGCTTGCCCCAGGTGTTCGCGCCCACGACGCCGTCCTGGGAAAGGCCGTTTGCCTTCTGGAAGGCCTTCACCGCCGCCAGGGTCTTAGCTCCGAAGTCGCTGTCCACGCTCCCGCAGCTGTACCCCAGCCCGTTAAGAAGGATCTGCAGCTTCTTCACCGCGCTGCCTTTACTGCCTTTCTGCAGCTGCTTGACGTTTACCATGACCGTCTCGTCCTCCATTTCCGTTGTCTCGTAGATCTTCCCCGTGTCGATCTCCCCGGCCAGCACCGCGAAGCACCAGCACACGAAGGCCGCGCACCAGGCCGCCCAGTCGCCGGATACGGCCTTCCCATAGAACCAGGTGTTGTATTTGACATTGTTCGATCCCGCCGGGCTCTCCTTCGTGCCGATCTCCGCCTCGGCGATGGCGATGAGCTTCGCCGCGGTCTGGGTGCTTGTCCACTTCGGCCGGATGTACCCCACCACCGGGGAGACATACCGCGTCCGGGGCATGACCGCGCCGCCGTTGTCGTTGGAGGTGACGGAGGTGTTCCCCTCGACGGTGGTGAGGACGCTCCCGGAGACGCTCTTCAGAATGCCCACGTGCTGCCGGGTCTTGTGATTGCCCGAGAAGTC
>CAJOIC010000035.1 GCA_905234625.1 uncultured Oscillospiraceae bacterium
ACTGCGTTTACCAGACCGTGCCCTATGACCTCCGGGACATCGAAAAGGGCCTGCGCACCGAGGATATCTGAAAAAACCATCAAAAAAGCACAGCCGCGGTCGGCTGTGCTTTTTTGGTCCCTTCCGGGGATTTAAGTTTACATAATCTCAATGGTATGCTGCTCGGGGACGATCTCCGGCAGCTTGGGCAGGGTCACGGTCAGGACGCCGTTCACATAGGCGGCGCTGATGGCCCCGGTGTCCACGCCGGTGACCTCGAAGCTGCGCTCCACGGTCTCCCAGGTGCGTTCCCGGCGGACATAACCGTCGTCCGGGCTCTGCTCGCCGCGGTGCTCCGCGTGGATGGTCAGGACGCCCTCCTTGACGCTGACGCTGATCTCGCTCTTGTCATAGCCGGGCAGCTCCGTCTCGATCTGGAAGGCCTCGTCCGTCTCCTTGATGTCCGTGGCGGCCGTGCGGCCCACCGTGCTGAAAAACTCCTTGAACGGATCCCACATCTTGGGGGTGGCATATCTGGTCGTGAAAGGTACCATATCAAACATCTTCGTGTCCTCCTTTTGTTTTATTGACTGTATCATACACATAATTTGTGAATGATTTTATGTGTTTCTATGAACAATTTATTAATTATTAGCACTCTATCATCCAAAGTGCTAATTTTTTGTTTTGGAGAGCGTTCACGAATTCAGCATTCCCCCTTTTCATTTTTTTATTCTATGGTATAATTACAATGTTTTAATGTGTTACACGCAAAAAAGAAAGGAGCAAACGATGAAAGCCAAGAAAATCCTTGCGCTGCTGATCTGCGCGGCCATGGTCCTGGCCTTTGCGGGCTGCACCGTCTCCATCGAGGTGACGGACCCCGCGGCCCTGGCCATGCTGACCACCGTCAGCGCCCCCGCGGAGGCCTCCGGAGCGGAGCCCGAGGGCGTCCAGGTCTCCGGCGGCTGGTACTACACCGTCTCCGGCGGCGAGGCCACCGTTGTCGCCACAAGCGACGCCATCAAGACGGCGGAGATCATCCTCTTCCCCGCTGAGCTGGACGGCTGGCCCGTCACCACGGTGGGCGCCAACGGCACCGCCGTCATCACCAACGCCAGCGGCTGGGTCCTCTTCCCCGAGGGCATCGAGGCCATCGGCGACGGCGCGTTCTACGACCTGAACCGCACCCCCGGCTGGAGCTTTCCCTCCACCCTGACGGACTTCCCCGAGGCAGCGCTTGACAGCTGCGGCGGCGTGTTCTATGCCGCTGTCTGCCCCGCCGCGCAGGCCATGGGCGAGGCCACCGGGCACGAGGTGGACACCGCCGCCATGAAGACCGCCACCGTGGACGGCGCGGTGTACAACGTCCCGGCCCCCCTCTCGGACGCGCGTCTTGAGAACTACGTCATCACGGAAGCCCCCGCCATCGACGTCTACGCCGCTGCAGAGGCCGCCGCCTCTGTGGACGTCCCCGCCGACAGCATCCTGCCCGGCGCCGTGGCCGATGGCGCGGAACTGCCGGAGGACGTGTTCACGGAAGTGGAGGACATGAGCGGCGAGGGCGCTTACCGCTATGTCTCCACCATGGGCGTGGAGACCGGCACCTGGTACGCCGTGGACGGCACCCTGTACGAGATGGTTTACATCACCCAGAACGTCCGCTACGCCACCAAGGCCCAGATCATCAACGCCGTGTATGAGACCGAGGGTCTGGTCTTCGGCATCGATTATGACCTCATCCGTCTTTATAACTATGTCCACAACTACGCCAACGGCCCCCGGCCCGGCGATTTCCACATCTACACCTGCTACCTCTATAAGTCCGTGGGTCCCTTCGTCTCCGGCGCCACCACCAACCCGGAGTGGGAGCGCGCCTATGAGCACGTGATCGACGGCGTGGATCAGGTCATCCAGGGCGACGTGGCCACCCTCATGGTCCAGGCCGGTGCGCCGGTCTATGTGGAGGGGCTGGAGTCCCACAACCACACCATCGCCTACGGCCCCTCCGAGGCGGCGAACTTCTATGGCCTCGGCTCCTCCGTCCTGGTGGACGGCGGCAACTCCACCGACTACAAGATCACGTCCTTCGATGATATCGATTTCGGCAATGACGACGCGGCCCTGTATCTCACCGATCCCACCATCGTGGGCACCGAGAACATCCTCTACGCCGTGGCAGGCGGCACGGCATACGTCACCGGCGGCGAGTACTTCGGCTCCTCCTCCGGCGGCCACGGCTTCTATGTCGGCATGGGCGGCAAGATCGCCCTGAACAGCGACGGCTTCATCGACGAGGACGGCAAGCCCGTCATCGACTATGACGCCCTGACGGCCCTGGTGGACGACCGTCCCGGCCTCGACCTGGGCTCCGCGGAGCGTACCGAGCTCACCGAGAACTGGAACGCCTACGCCGCCCCCGTCTTCCCCGAGGGGATCGACGAGGACATCGCGGTCATGGTCACCGCGGACGAGACCGGCACCGCCCTCACCACCGACACCGGCGGCGGCGTCATCGTAGCGAACCGCATCTCCGCCGTCACCTACGGCCGCGGCTGCGCGGGCGTCTACTCCATCGGCGGCGACGAGAGCTACGTCTTCGTGTACAACTCCTCCCTGCACTCCAACATGGACAGCGCCCTGGTATCCGCCTCCAACGGCTATATCTTCGCCTTCAACTGCGACCTGGAGGGCGTGGCCGGCATCAAGACCCGCTCCGGCGGCAATGGCACCTGGGCCGGCGTGGAGGCCTACAACAGCCGCATCATCTGCTCCTTCGACCCCGACGCCTATGAGTTCTACGACCTGGGCTCCAACGAGGATTCCTGGGAGGAGGACGCCGCGGAGTACGAGACCTGGACCTGGGCTGACGATAAGAGCTTCGTGAACGCTCCCATGCTGAATATGTTCGTGAACAAGACGAACGCCCAGTGGGGCAGCGATATCTCCACCGCCCAGAGCTACTGGTTCGAGGACAAGACCACCGCGCCTCAGACCGGCGAGATCATGGCCTGCGTCATCCTCACCGGCACCGCCCCCGTCACCACCCACTCCTGCCTGTTCGTGAACGAGAACTACCTGGACTACGGCGCGGAGGGCGCGACGAACTACCTGGTGGCCGGCGATAACGGCGGCAGCGGCAGCATCTACTTCTACGACCAGAACAGCCGCACCAAGTGGGATCTCACCGGCGAGAGCGACGAGACCACCGAGCTCGTAGGCGATATCTATGTCGCCGAGATCGTCACCATGTCCGGTCCCGACGCCGGCTCCGGTCCCGCCACCGTGAACGCCTACTTCTACGATTCCGAGTGGACCGGCAAGACCGTCAACTGGATGCAGAACGCGAACCTGACCTTCGACGCGGCCTCCAGCTGGACTGTCACCGAGGACTGCGGCGTGGGCGAGCTCGTTCTGGATAGTCTGGATCAGCTCTCCGCCGAGGGTCCCGTCACCCTGACGGTGTACTACGGTCTCACCGTGGGCGGCCAGGCCGTCACCGAGCCCACCACCGTGGGCAACATCTCCATCGTCTTCGCCGAGCCTCTGGAGGCCACTCCCTCCGGCGGCAGCGGTGAGATGAGCATGGAAATGGCCTCCGGCGAGGCCTCGTGAGCCAAAAACCCATAATAAAAACTGCCAGCTCTCAGGAGCTGGCAGTTTTTTGTGTTCGGTCTTATTTGATGTCGCCGTACAGGGGCTCCCCGTAGATCCCGGCCTCGTGCAGGGCGCGGATGGATTCCTGTACCGCGGGCAGGTCCGCCTGATAGGTGACGCCGAACCACTTGTCCCCGGTGCGCAGGACCTCCACCGTGGCCTCCCCGGCCTGGATGAGCTCGTCCACCACGGAGGGCAGCAGATACTCGTCCTTCAGGGGATTCGTCATGGCCGCCTTGAAGGCCTCGAACCCTGCTCCCAGCCGCGCCACGAAGGACGGCGTCAGCATCCACAGGTTCATGGAGACCACCGACTCCATGTCCAGCGGCTTGCCCTGGGTGGCGGCGCCGTCTGCCGTCTTCACGATATCGTGGGTCTCCACGATGCCGGTGAGGAAGCCCTTATCATCCGTGGAGCAGACGCCCCGAGTGACGCCGCCATTGTCGGACAGGGTGTTTTTCAGGATGAAGCCCACCATGCCGTAGGCGTCGGGCTTCGCGGGATCGCAGGCCCGCAGGAAGTCCGCGGCCTTCACATAGCCCTCCCGGCCGTAATAATCGTCGGCGTTGATGACGGCGAAGGGCTCGTGGAGCACCGGCTCGCAGGCCAGCAGGGCCTGGCCCGTGCCCCAGGGCTTGGTGCGGCCCTCGGGCGCGTCGCCCATCTCCTGGAAGACATACTCCCACTTGACGCCGTGCGCCGCGAAGATCTTCTCCAGGCGGTCGCCCAGTACCTCCTTGAAATCCGCGAAGATATCCCGGCGGAGGATGAACACGAATTTGTTGAAGCCCGCCGCTATCGCGTCATGGATGGAATAATCGATGATGACCTCGCCCGTCGGTCCGACCGATGTCAGCTGCTTCACTCCGCCGAAGCGGGAACCCAGGCCAGCCGCCAGGATCACCAGGGTGATATCTCTGTTTTCCGATGCGCTCATGTCAAACCTCCTGCGTTTGATGTTATCTGTTTTCCGGCGTTCCGCCGGTCAAGTTCTGTGATCCGTCACGTTCCGCTGCTCGCCGCCGCCCTCGGAGAATCCGTCGTGGGTCAGGACCTTCCCGATGGATAGGAAAAAGCACCGGCAATCGAAGAGAAAGCTCTGCCGCCGGACATATTCCCCGTCCAGAGCGGCCTTCTCCCTGTTCGAGAGCATGTCCCGGCCGCTGATCTGGGCCAGCCCCGTCAGCCCCGGGCGGATATCGTTGGCGCCGTACCGGTCCCGCTCCTCGATGAGCTCCCGCTCGTTGAGGTTCCCGATGACCGGCCGGGGTCCCACGATGCTCATGTCCCCTCTGAGGATATTGAACAGCTGGGGCAGCTCGTCCAGACTGTACTTCCGCAGGGTCCATCCGCAGGGGAGCATGTACCGCTCCGGCTCGGAGAGCATATCCTTCGGCAGATCGTGGGGGGTCTCCTGCCGCATGGTACGGAATTTCAGCAGCTCGAAGCGGGTCTTGCGGATGCCCACCCGCTCCTGACGGAATACGGCGGGTCCGGGGTCCTGCAGCTTGATGATCGCCGCGATCACCAGCATCGGAACACAGAGGAACACGATCCCCGTCAGCGACAGGAGAATGTCTATCCACCTCTTCCACACCCGAATATACACAGCCGTCAGCTCCGGAACTCCCATGAGGATGCCTCCGCGCCGACTGCCGCGCCACAGCGTCCGCGGAGGAGTATTTTTGCCAGAAATCAAGCGATTTCGGTAACTAAAATATAGCATAGGGCGTCCCCGATTGCAACACCATTTCTTCCCGCCGGCCTTGCCGCCGGAGCCGCTGCGGCGTATAATGGAGGGGAGCTCTCACCGCAAAGGAGGACCGCCCCATGCTCACCGTCACCCCGGACTACTACCGGGATTTCCGCTGTATCGCAAGCGCCTGCCGCCACACCTGCTGCGCCGGATGGGAGGTGGACATCGACCCGGACGCCCTGGAGACCTACCGCGCCATGCCGGGAGAGCTGGGCCGCCGTCTCGCCGACGCCATCGACGTCAGCGGCGGGACGCCCCATTTCCGGCTGGGTCCCGGGGACCGCTGTCCGTTCCTGAACAGTAAAAACCTATGCGACCTCATCCTGTCCGGGGGCGAGGCCCTCCTGTGCCAGATCTGTCGGGACCATCCCCGCTTCCGCAATTTCCTGCCCGGCCACACGGAGGTGGGCCTGGGCCTCTGCTGCGAGGCAGCCGCCGGGCTCATCCTGTCCCGGAAGGAGCCCCTGCGCCTGGTGGTCACCGGCGACGCGGAGCCCACCGACGAGGACGCGGCGGCACTGCTGGAGCTGCGGGATGTCGTTATGTCAACCGCCCAAGACGCGTCGATCCCCCTGGAGACCCGGATGGAGCGGGTCCTGACCTTGTGCGGCGCGATCCTGCCGGCGCGGTCCTGGGCAGACTGGGCGGCGTTCTATGAAGGGCTGGAGCGTCTGGACGAGAGCTGGACGGAGGAGCTGCGGCTCCTGGCACGGCGCGGCGATTTAGTTGACATAACTCTTTCCGATCCCGATAGATCTGCGGCGGAGCGGCTGCTGGCTTATTTCCTCTTCCGCCATTTCCTGAAGGCCTACGACGACGGAGACGTGACCAGCAAGGCGGCCTTCGCGGTGCTGAGCGTCCAACTGCTGCTGACCCTGAGCGCCTGCCGCGCCGCCGCCGGGAGCTTCGGGCCTCGGGATTTTCGGGAGCTGGCCCGGATGTACTCCGCTGAGATCGAGTACTCCGAGGAGAACATGGACGCCCTCTTCGACGAGCTGGTATGCGCCGATGGAGAGACTTGAACTGACGGTGACTCCGGCGCTGGCGGGACGCACCGTGGGGAGCCTCATGCGCCGGGAGCTGGCCATGTCCGAAGGGCTCATCTCTTCGGCCAAATTCCGTCCGGACGGCATCCTTCTGGGTGGACGGCAGGTCCGGGTGACGGAGATCGTTGCCGCCGGGGACGTGCTGTCCGTCCACATCGGGGACCGGGGCCGGAATGAGGCCTCTCCCCTGGACCTGCCCCTGACCCTCCTCTACGAGGACGATGCCCTGGCCGTGGCGGATAAACCCGCCGGTATTGGCGTATATGGGGAAGGCACCCCAAATATTGCCGGGATAATGGCACACAAGTGGGGAGTAGACACGGAATTTCACCCGGTAAATCGGCTGGATGTGGGGACGACCGGTATTATGGTGATCGCCAGGGACGGCTATACCCACGACCGACTGCGCCGGATGCTGCACACGGAGGATTTCCGCCGGGAGTATCTGGCCGTGGCGGAGGGCATCGTCAGTCCCGAGCCCGGGACCATCGACCTGCCCATCTCCCGGGAGCCCGCGGAGGGGACCCGCCGGACCGTGGATCCCCGGGGCCTGCCCAGCCGGACGGAATACACCGTCCTGGACGTACGCGGCGGCCGCACACTCCTGCGGCTGCGGCTGCTCACAGGCCGCACCCACCAGATCCGGGTCCACATGGCGGCCATAGGCCATCCTCTGACGGGGGACCCGCTGTACGGCGTCCGGGACCCGGATATCCACCGCCCCGCTCTCCACTCTCACCACCTGGTCCTGCGCCACCCCATCTCCGGCGATATTCTGGACCTGACCTCTCCCCTCCCGCCGGACATGGCGGCCCTCTGGGAGAAATGAAAACGCCCCGTCCCATCGGACGAGGCGTTTAGTTTCCATAAATCAGTTTACATAATCTTTTCCAGCCGTTCCCTGACGGCGGCGATGAAGGTCTCGGTGTCCACGCCCTCCTTCACGCCGGTGAGGGCGGCCATGTCCCCGGTGACGATCCCGTCCGCGATGGCGGCCAGGCTGGCTTGCTCGATCCTGTCACCGAAGGCGGCAAGGGCGGCGTTCCCGTCCAGCTCGCCCCGCTTTTTCAGGGCGCCGGACCAGGCGAAGATGGTGGCCATGGGGTTCGTCGACGTCTTCTCCCCCTTCTGGCGGCGGTACCAATGCCGGGTGACGGTGCCGTGGGCGGCCTCGTACTCGAAGCAGCCGGAGGGTGAGATGAGCACGCTGGTCATCAGCGCCAGAGCGCCGAAGGCCGCGCCGATCATATCGCTCATCACGTCGCCGTCGTAGTTTTTCAGCGCCCAGACGAAGCCGCCCTCGGAGCGCATGCACCGGGCCACGGCGTCGTCGATGAGGGTGTAGATGTACTTGATGCCCGCAGCCTCGAACGCCGACTTGTACTCCGCGTCGTACACCTCCTGGAAGATGTCCCGGAAGCGGCCGTCGTACACCGTGGAGATGGTGTCCTTGCAGGAGAACCACAGGTCCTGGCCCTTGTCCAGCGCACAGGAAAAGCAGCTCCGGGCAAAGGAATAGATGCTCGCGTCCGTGTTGTACATGGCGAGGGCCACGCCGGGGCCGCCGAAGGTATAGACGGTCTTGTCCTGTCCGTCGGCGGTAAGATGGGCCTCGCCGGGGTTCTCCACACGGATCTCCACGTCTTTATAGAGGTCCGCGTTGGAGTGGCGGGCGATGGTGATGGGCTTTTTCCACCCGGGCACCAGGGGCGTGGTCCCCGGCAGGAGGATGGGCGCGCGGAAGGTGGTGCCGTCCACCGCGGAGCGGATCTGCCCGTTGGGGCTCTTGTACATCCGGGAGAGGTGATACTCCTCCATGCGCTTGGCGTTCGGCGTGATGGTGGCGCACTTGACGCCCACGCCCACCCGCTTCAGGGCCTCCGCCGCCTGCATGGTCACGGCGTCGTCGGTCTTCTCGCGGTTTTCCAGGCCCAGGTCGTAGTACTCCGTATTCAGCTCCACGAAGGGGGCCAGCAGCTCGTCCTTGATCATCTGCCAGATGACCCGGGTCATCTCGTCTCCGTCCATCTCCACGATGGGGTTTTGCATTTTGATTTTTTCCATGATGATTTGATCCTCAATGAAATGATGGCTGTGATTACCGGGCACGCAGCCTTGGAAATCCGGGTTTTTCGTGCGAATTCAAAAATCCGCTTTCTGTCTGTACCAGTTGATGAGGCAGCCCGCCAGGAGGATCTCCCGCTCCTTGTCGGAGAGCTTGCCGAGGCCCAGGGTCAGGGTAGTATCGCCGATATAGCCCGTGACCTCCTCCGCGCCGGAGGCGATGGCCGCCCGGATGCCGGGGACCCGCAGGACCGCGCCGTCCTCCCACGTGAACTCCCCGTCCCAGGTAAAGGGCAGGATACCCCAGTTGATGAGGTTCGAGCGATAGCGCTTCGTGGCATACTCCACCGCGAGGTTCGCGCCGCCCCCCAGCACTCGCTGGCAGGACGCCGCCTGCTCCCGGGCGGAGCCGTCTCCGGGCTTTACGGCGTACACGGCGCTGGCCTTGCCCTCGGCCATCAGCGCCTTGCACCGGCCCACGTACTCCGGAACCCGGCGGGACAGGGCAAACTCCGCGAGCTTCATGGGGTTGGAGCGGTAGCTGGAGGTCTCTCCGGAGGGGATCAGCTCGTCCGTGGTGGTGACGGGGTCATGGATGACGGCGGTGAAGGTCACCTCCAGGTCCTCCGGCATGGCGGGGATCTCCGGCCAGGGCTGGATGTTGGGACCGTACCGCAGCTCCTCGTCTGCGATGGGCTTTCCGAAGCCCTTGTACACCCGCTTTTCATAGGGCGCGGGATCGTAGTCATCGAAGTATTCCGGCATGTCATAGTCGATGGCCGTGGCCGGGGTGATGACGCCGCCGTTCCGCGCCGTGGCGGCGATGGACCGCGCGTCCATGAGGACGACCTCGGCGGACTGGCCGTCGGAGGGCTTGGAGCCCTCCCGGTTGGGGAAGTTCCGGGTGGAGTGCCGCAGGGAGACGGAGTCGTTCGCCGGAACGTCCCCCGCGCCGAAGCAGGGCCCGCAGAAGCAGGGCTTCATCACCGCGCCGGCCTCCATGAGGGTCTGCACCGCGCCGGATTTCATGGCGGCAAGATTCACCGGCATACTGGAGGGATACACGGACAGCTCGAAGTAGCCGCTGCCCACGCTGTGTCCCTTCATGATGGCGGCGGCCTCCAGGATATTCTGCAGGGTGCCGCCCGCGCAGCCCGCGATGACGCCCTGCCCCGCCGTCTTCCCCGCCAGGGACGCCACCGGCACCGCCTTGGACGGATGATAGGGCAGCGCCGCCATGGGTACCAGCCGGTCAAGATCGATTGTCACCATGCCGTCGTACAGGGCGCCGTCCGCCGGCTCCAGGCGCTTATAGTCGCCGATCCTGCCGCGCAGGGCCAGCCACGCCTCGGTCTTCTCGTCCGTCTGCCACAGGCTCGACAGGCAGGCGGTCTCCGTCGTCATGACATCGACGCCCATGCGCCAGTCCATGCTGAGGCTTCTCACGCCGGGTCCGGCAAACTCCAGCACCGCGTTCTTCACAAAGCCCGAGTCGAACACCGCGCCGCACAGGGCAATGGCGGCGTCGTGAGGGCCCACGCCGGGCCGGGGCGTCCCGGTGAGATACACCAGGATCGTCCGGGGCGCGGGCAGCTCATAGGTGTCCCCCAGAAGCTGCTTCACGATCTCGGGACCGCCCTCGCCGAAGCCCATGGTGCCGAAGGCGCCGTAGCGGGTGTGGCTGTCCGAGCCGATGATCATCTTGCCGCAGCCGGCCAGGACCTCCCGGGCGTACTGGTGGATGACCGCCAGATTCGCCGGGACGTACTCGCCGCCGAATCTCCGGGCGGCGGACAGGCCGAAGACGTGGTCGTCGGCGTTGATGGTGCCTCCCACGGCGCAGAGGCTGTTGTGGCAGTTCGTGAGCACATAGGGCACAGGGAACCGCTTCAGGCCCGAGGCCATGGCCGTCTGGATGACGCCGACATATGTTATATCGTGGCTGATGAGGGCGTCGAAGGTGATCCTCTCCCCGCCGTGGGCCGCAATGACCCCGGCGGACATGGTCTTCTCCCGGGAGGCCTCCGGCGTGGGCTCCGCCGGGGCGCCGCCCTGCCACATCACTTTTTTATCGGTTACAGTAATCATGATTCCATACTCCCTCTTATGATACCTTTGATTATACAACCGATCCCCGCTCCCGTAAACTCTTTTTTCTGACAAAGTGCTAAAGTTATTTGATGCGATCATTGTGCATAACTTGCAAAAATGAATCCATTCATCAGACCAGTTCGGCAAATGCGCACGAATTTTGAATTTTTTATAACAAGAACTTGCAAATCCAGAAAATAGGGTTATAATAAGAGGCAACTGACGTAAAAGAGGTATCCCATCATGTCCGAGGAAAAATACATCATCGACAAATACATGCCCGCTCTATGCGCCGACGCGGCGGAGCGGTACGCCATCCCCGCCTCCGTGTTCACCTCCGCGGTGCACCGCGGTCTCAGAAACGAGGACGGCACCGGCGTCCTCGTAGGCGCCACCCGCATCGGCAGCGTCCGCGGCTACTACATGGAGGACGGCGAGCGCGTCCCCATGAACGGACAGCTCCTGTACCGGGGCATCAAGGTGAGCGATCTCGTGGAGAACCACTGGCAGACCGGCACCTTCGGCTATGAGGAGGTGGCCTATCTCCTGCTGCTGGGCAAGCTCCCCAACCGCCGGGAGATGGAGCTCTTCCGCGCCATGATGGCGGAGGCGCGGCCGCTGCCCGCGGGCTTTTTCGACGATATGATCCTGAAAAATCCCAGTCCCAACGTCATGAACGGTCTGGCCCGCTCGATCCTCGCGCTGTACACCTATGACGACGACCCGGACGACCGTTCCGTGGAGAATCTCATGGCCCAGTCCATCAGCCTCATCGCCCGCCTGCCGGTCATCGTGGCCCAGACCTACCAGGTCAAGCGCCATGTGTACGACGGCAAGAGCCTCTACATCCACCGGCCCAAGGACGAGCTCTCCCTGGCGGAGAACTTCCTGCGGCTCATCCGCAAGGACAAGAAATATACCGACGCGGAGGCGAAGCTCCTGGATCTGATGCTCATCCTCCACGCGGAGCACGGCGCGGGCAACAACTCCGCCTTCACCTGCCGCGCCATGTCCTCCTCCGGAACGGACACCTATTCCGCCATCGCGGGAGCGGTGGGCTCCCTGAAGGGCCCCCTCCACGGCGGCGCCAACGCCAAGGTCATGGAGATGTTCCGGTATCTGGACGAGGTCATCGCAAACAAAGAAAACGACGACGAGGTCCGGGACGTTCTCGTAAAGCTCCTCGCCGGCGAGGGCGGAGACGGCTCCGGCAAGATCTACGGTCTGGGCCACGCTGTGTACACCATGTCCGACCCCCGCGCCGTGGCCATCAAAAAGCACGCCCGCTCCATGGCGGAGAGCACCGGGCGGCTCAAGGAGTTCGAGTTCATGGAGAGAGTGGAGCGCATCGGCCTCGAGCTTCTCATGGAGCGGCGGAAGGACGGCTTCCCCATGTGCGCGAACGTGGACTTCTACTCCGGCTTCGTTTACAGCATGCTGAACATCCCCGAGGAGCTGTTCACCCCCCTGTTTGCCACCGCCCGTATCGCCGGCTGGTGCGCACATCGCATGGAGGAAGCCCTCACCGGAGGCCGCATCATGCGTCCCGCCTACCGCGCCGTCATGGAAAAACGCGGCTATGTCCCTATCGACGAGAGAGAATAAGCGTTTGCCCCTGCCGGGACGGAGAAAACCTCCGTCCCGGTTGTTTTTTCCCCGCGTCCATGGTAGAATGATGCGTGATGATTTTATTTTAAAGAGGTAAATGCCATGACCATCCTGCTGACCGGCGCCGCCGGGTACATCGGCTCCCACACCGCCGTGGAGCTGGTGAACGCCGGTTACGACGTCGCCATCGTAGACAACTACAACAACTCCAGCCCCGTCGCCGTGGCCCGCTGCGAGGAGATCACCGGAAAAAAAATGCCCCTGTACGACGCGGATGTATGCGACAAGGACGCCCTGCGCCGCATCTTCGCCGAGGTGAAGCCCGCCGCCGTCATGCATTTCGCCGGACATAAGGCCGTGGGCGAGAGCGTCGCCAAGCCCCTCATGTACTACCGCAACAACCTCGACTCCACCCTCTCCCTGCTGGAGGTCATGCAGGAGACGGGCGTCAAGCCCTTCATCTTCTCCTCCTCCGCCACCGTCTACGGCGAGGCCACCCAGGTCCCCTGCGTGGAGACGGCGCCCGTGGGCGGCTGCACCAACCCCTACGGCTGGACCAAGTTCATGATCGAGCAGATCGCCCGGGACCTGACCGTGGCCGACCCCGCTATGAGCGTGGTGCTGCTGCGGTACTTTAACCCCGTTGGTGCCCACGAGAGCGGCAGGATCGGGGAGAATCCCACCGGTATCCCCAACAATCTCATGCCCTATATCACCCAGGTGGCCGTGGGCAAGCGGGACCATCTGAGCATCTTCGGCAACGATTATCCCACCCCCGACGGCACCGGCGTCCGGGATTATATCCACGTCGTCGATCTCGCCAAGGGCCACGTCGCCGCGCTGGAATACGCCCTGAAGCACAGCGGCACGGAGGTCTTCAACCTGGGCACCGGCCACGGCGTCAGCGTGCTGGAGCTGGTGAACGCCTTCATGAAGGCCACAGGGGTCAACATCCCCTACGAGATCACCGCCCGCCGTCCCGGGGACCTGGCGGAATGCTGGGCCGACCCCTCCAAGGCGCAGACCGTCCTGGGCTGGAAGGCGGAAAAGACCGTGGAGGATATGTGCGCCGACTCCTGGCGCTGGCAGAGTCATAATCCGAATGGATATGAGTGATCCATGCTGGAGGAGACCCGCACCATATCCCCCATCGCCCATATCGAGACGGACCTGCCAACCAAGTTCGGCCTGCCCAGGCAGAGCGGCCTTGTAAACACCCTGGAGGCACGGATCGTATTCGAGCCGCTGTACCGGGACCCGGTGGCCTTCCGGGGCCTGGAGGGGTACAGCCATCTGTGGCTCCTGTGGGGCTTTTCGGAAAACCATCGCGATACCTGGGCTGCCACGGTGAAGCCCCCGCGCCTGGGCGGAAATACCCGCATGGGCGTCTTCGCCACCCGCTCCCCCTACCGGCCCAACGCCATCGGCCTGAGCTCCGTGCGGCTCACGGGCATCGATCACGACGAGGCTCTGGGCGTCGTCCTCCGGGTCGCCGGCGCGGATCTCATGGACGGAACCCCCATCTATGACGTGAAGCCCTATCTCCCCTTCACCGACAGTCATCCGGAGGCCTCCGGCGGCTTCGCGGAGGGCGTGTTCGATCACGCTCTGGAGGTGGACTTCCCGCCGGACCTGCTGGCGAAGATCCCCCGGGACAAGCGGGAGGCCCTGCTGGGCATCCTGGCCCAGGATCCCCGCCCCGCTTATATCGACGACCCCGCCCGCCGCTATGGGTTCAACTACCTGACCTATGACGTGCGCTTTACCGTGGACGGGCGCAAGCTCACCGTGGCGGAGATCGTGGACCTATAATTATGTAAACAAATTTGACAGGAGAGTATTATGAAAGCCATCGTATCGGTATTTGCGAAGGACCGCATCGGCATCATTGCGGATGTGTGCGTCCTCATCTCGTCCATGCAGGTGAATATCCTGGATCTGAACCAGACCATCATGGACGGTTTTTTCACCATGGTCATGCTGGTGGACACCTCCACCACGGACAAGCCCTTTGACGAGATCCGCTCCGCCCTGGAGACCGAGGGCGAGAAGCTGGGCCTGGACATCCGCATCCAGCGGGAGGATATCTTCGACGCCATGCACAGGGTCTAAGACCCTTTTATGCGCACGGAGCGAGAGGTCATCGCACCTTTTTGCGCCCGGTGACGAGAGCGTGATGTCATCGGATATCATTCAGGGTATCTATATGTTATGTAAACTCAACTGAGGACAAGCTATGCTGAACACCTTCGACATACTCCAAACCATCGACATGCTGGACCACCAGCATCTGGACATCCGGACCGTCACCATGGGCATCAATCTCATGGACTGCGCCCATCCCGACATCGACGAGTGCGCCCGCCGGATCTACGACAAGATCTGCCGTCTGGCCGGGGACCTGCTCCCCGTCTGCCAGGGCATCGAGACGGAGCTGGGCATCCCCATCGTGAACAAGCGCATCTCCGTCACCCCCATCGCCATGGTGGCCCAGGCCAGCGACGCCATCGACTACACCCCTGTGGCCGTGGCGCTTGACCGGGCCGCGAAGGAGTGCGGCGTGAACTTCATCGGCGGCTTCTCCGCCCTTGTTCAGAAGGGCTTTACCCTGGGGGACGCGCGGCTGATCGAGAGCATACCCCGGGCTCTGGCCGAGACGGACCTGGTCTGCTCCAGCGTGAACGTGGGCTCCACCAAGGCGGGCATCAACATGGACGCCGTGTCCGCCATGGGCCGCATCGTCAAGCGCACGGCGGAGGCCACCGCGGACCGGGGCGCCATCGGCTGCGCAAAGCTCGTGGTCTTCTGCAACGCCGTGGAGGATAACCCCTTCATGGCAGGGGCCTTCTGCGGTCCCGGCGAGCCGGAATGCGCCATCAACGTGGGCGTCTCCGGACCCGGCGTCGTGTATCACGCCCTCCAGAGCGCCAAGGGCAAACCCTTCGACGAGGTCGCGGAGATCATCAAAAAGACCGCCTTCCGCATCACCCGCATGGGTCAGCTGGTGGCTCAGAAGGCCTCCGGCCGTCTGGGCACGCCCTTTGGCGTGGTGGACCTTTCCCTGGCTCCCACCCCTGCCGTCGGGGACAGCGTCGCGCGCATCCTGGAGGAGATGGGCCTCGCCGTATGCGGCACCCACGGCACCACCGCCGCCCTGGCCATGCTGAACGACGCCGTCAAGAAGGGCGGCCTCATGGCTTCCGGGCGCGTGGGCGGCCTTTCCGGCGCCTTCATCCCCGTCAGCGAGGACGAGGGCATGATCGCCGCCGCCCGGTCCGGTGTGCTGACCCTGGACAAGCTGGAGGCCATGACCTGCGTCTGCTCCGTGGGCCTCGACATGATCGCCGTCCCCGTGGCAGACCATCGCCGCCATCATCGCGGACGAGGCCGCCATCGGCATGGTGAACGGCAAGACCACCGCCGTCCGCCTCATCCCCACCGGGAAGGTGGGAGACATGGTGGATTTCGGCGGGCTCCTGGGCTCCGCTCCCGTCATGCCCCTCCACCCCGAGAGCGCGGCGGACTTCATCGCCCGGGGCGGACACATCCCCGCGCCGCTGCACAGCCTGAGGAACTGATTGAACTGATTCCTTATAAAAAACACAAGATCCCGGAGCCAGAAGCTCCGGGATCTTTCTATTCGTTCTTATGAAGAAAATCAATCCTTGCGGTCGATGGGCAGACCGGCCTGCTGGCGCTCCTTGACAGCGTCCTTGCGGCTGAGGTTCACGCGGCCGCGGTCGTCGATCTCGGTGACCTTGACCCAGGTCCAGTCGCCCACGTTCAGGACGTCCTCCACCTTCTCGGTGCGCTTGAACTCCAGGTCCTTGATGTGGACCATGCCGTCCTTGCCGGGCACCAGCTCCACGAAGGCCCCGATGGGGATGACCCGGACCACCTGGCCCCAGTACAGCTGACCCACCTCGGGCACGAAAACGATATTGTCGATGGTCTGCTTCGCGGCGCGGCAGGCCTCGATATCCTGGGAGGCGATATAGATGGAGCCGTCGTCCTCGATGTCGATCTTGCAGCCGGTGTCGGCGGTGATCTTCTGGATGACCTTGCCGCCGGAGCCGATGACCTCGCGGATCTTGTCGGGGTTGATCTTCATCTTGATCATCTTGGGCGCGGTAGCGGCCAGCTCCTTGCGAGGCTCGGAGATGACGGGCAGCATGATCTCGTCCAGGATCTGCAGACGGGCCTCGTGGGTGATCTCAAAGGCGTTCTTCACGATCTCGTGCTTCAGTCCGTCGTTCTTGAGGTCCATCTGGATGGCGGTGATGCCCTTCTTGGTACCGGCGACCTTGAAGTCCATCTCGCCGTGGAAGTCCTCGACGCCCTGGATGTCGATGAAGGTGGTGAAATCGTCGCCGTCCTGGATGAGTCCGCAGCTGATGCCGGCCACGGGAGCCTTGATGGGCACGCCGGCGGCCATGAGGGCCAGGGTGGTGCCGCAGATGGAGCCCTGGGAGGTGGAGCCGTTGGAGCTCAGGACCTCGCTGACCACGCGGATGGCGTAGGGGAACTCCTCCACGGGCGGGATAACGGCCTCCAGGGCCTTCTCCACCAGAGCGCCGTGACCGTACTCGCGGCGGGAAGTGCTGCGGCTGGCGCGGGCCTCGCCGGTGGAGTAGCTGGGCATATTGTAGTGGTGCATGAAGCGCTTTTCCGTCTCCTCCCAGATGGTATCGAGCTTCTGGGCGGCGGAGAGGGTGTTCAGGGTGGCGATGGACAGCACCTGCGTCTGACCGCGGGTGAACAGGCCGGAGCCGTGCACGCCGGGGACCACGTCGATCTCGGAAGCGAGAGGACGGATCTCGTTCATGGCGCGGCCGTCCACACGCTTGCCCTGCAGCAGCCACTTTTTGACGACCTTCTTCTGCAGCTTGTAGAGGATCTCATCCATATACTGCATGATGTCGGGATGCTCCTCGGAGTACTTCGCCTCCATGGCGGAGACCCACTCGTTGACGCGGGCCTCGCGGACGTTCTTGTCATCCGTGTCCATGCAGTACTCCATGCCCTCGAACTCGTTGGCGACCAGCTTCTCGAACAGCTCGTCGTCAAAGGCGGCGTGCTCATACTCGAACTTGGGCTTGCCGACCTCGGCCACCATCTGATCGATGAGGTCCAGCACGGGCTGGAGCTTCTCGTGAGCCTGGACGATGCCCTCGTACATGATATCGTCGGGGATCTCCTTGGCCTCGGCCTCGATCATGACGATCTTCTTGTGAGTGGCCGCCACGGTGACGGTCATCTGGTTGACTTCCTTCTCGGCGTGGGTGGGGTTGAAGAGGTACTTCTCACCGTCCCAGCCCAGGACGATGCCGGCGATGGGGCCGTTGAAGGGAACGTCGGAGATGGCCACGGCGGCGGCGGCGCCGATCATGGCGGTGATCTCGGGGGAGCAGTCGGGGTCCACGTTCATGACCTCGCAGGCGATGACGACGTCGTTGCGCAGGTCGGAGGGGAACAGAGGCCGCATGGGGCGGTCGATCAGGCGGGAGGCCAGGACCGCGGGCAGGCTGGGCTTACCCTCGCGGCGCATGAAGGAGCCGGGGATGCGGCCCACGGCGTAGAGCTTCTCGTTGAAGTCCACGGCGAGAGGGAAGTAGTCGATGCCGTCCTTGGGACGGGCGGAGGCGGTCACGGTGCAGAGGACCGTGGTCGCGCCGTACTGGATATAGACGGCGGCGTTGCACAGCTCCGCCATGCGGCCCACCTCCATCTTCAGGGGACGGCCGCAGTAGTCGATCTCCCAGCGATGGAGATTGTCGAATGTCTTGTGTTTGATGATCATTTTTCTCTTACCTTTCGTTACTCGATTCTTATTCTATCCAGAAAAAACGCTTGGCGTTTGATATGGCGCAAAAAAGAGAGGGGATATATTAAGTTATCCCCTCTCAAAAACCTTCATAACCCTCAGAAATGCAAGTAAAAGAGCTTACTTACGGATGCCAAGCTTGGCAATGATAGCGCGGTAGCGCTCGATGTCGTTCTTCGCCACATAGTCCAGCAGGCGGCGGCGCTTACCGATCATCTTGAACAGGCCCTGACGGGAGTGGTTGTCCTTCTTGTGGACCTTCAGGTGCTCGGTGAGCTGGTTGATGCGCTCGGTGAGGATGGCGATCTGGACCTCGGGGGAACCGGTGTCGTTCTCGTGGGTCTTGTTGTTCTCGATGATGGCGGTCTTCTGGTCTTTCGTGATCATGGTTATACTCTTCCTTTCGAAAATTTGCTAAGCCCTGCGGCTGAGTGGCGGGTCGTATAGCTCCCGGGACCAAGCGCGCGGGCAACAGTCCATGGAATAATATCACACGCGGGCGGATTTGTCAAACATTACTTATTTCGATGCTCGCTCTTCATGCGCTTCTCGTGGTTGAGGATGGATTTGCGCAGGCGCAGATGCTCGGGCGTGACCTCCAAAAGCTCGTCGTCCGCCATAAACTCCAGGCACTGCTCCAGACTCATCTGCTTGGGCGGGACGAGGCGCAGGGCCTCGTCGGAGCCGGAGGCCCGGGTGTTCGTCAGGTGCTTGGCCCGGCAGACATTCACCACGATGTCCTCCTTTTTGGGGCTCTCGCCGACGATCATGCCGGCGTACACCGCCGTGCCGGGGGTGATGAACATGGCGCCGCGCTCCTGGGCGTTCCAGATGCCGTAGGCCAGAGCCTCGCCGGTCTCGAAGGCGATGAGGGAGCCGGTGTTCCGGCGCTTCACCTCGCCCTTCATGGGGGCGTAGGAGTCGAAGACGGAGGCCATGATGCCCTCGCCCCGGGTGTCCGTGAGGAATTCGCTCCGATACCCGAACAGGCCCCGGGTGGGAACGAGAAATTCCACCTTCATGCGGCTGCCCACGGGGGTCATCTGCACGAACTCGCCCTTCCGCTGGCCGAGCTTTTCCATGACGGAGCCCACGCACTCCGACGGCACGTCCAGAACGACGCGCTCCATGGGCTCGCAGGTCTTGCCGTCGATCTCCTTGAACAGCACACGGGCCGGGGAGACCTGGAACTCGTACCCCTCCCGGCGCATGGTCTCGATGAGGATGGACAGGTGCATCTCGCCGCGTCCGGCGACGTTGAAGGCGTCGGTGGTGCCGGTCTCCGTGACCCGGAGGGAGACGTCCTTTAGGGTCTCCTGGGTCAGGCGGTCCCGGATGTTCCGGCTGGTGACCCATTTACCCTCCCGGCCGGCGTAGGGACTGTCGTTCACGGAGAAGGTCATCTCGATGGTGGGCGCGGAGATCTTCACGAAGGGCAGGGGCTCGACGGCCTCCGGCGCGCAGACGGTGTCGCCGATGGTGACGTCCCCGATGCCGCTCATGGCGATGATGTTCCCGGCGAAGGCCTCCGTCACGGGCTCCTTGCCCAGAGCCTCGAACTCATACAGGCTCACGGCCTTGGCCTTGCGGGTGGGACGGTCGCCGTGGTAGTCGCAGACGACGATCTCCTCGTTCTGGCGGATGGAGCCGCGCTCGATGCGCCCGATGGCGATGCGGCCGACATATTCGTTGTAGTCGATGGAACTGACCAGCATCTGGAAGGGCTCCTCGACCGGCTGCTCCGGCTCCGGGATATAGTTCACGATGGCGTCGAACAGGGGCTTCAAGTCTGTGCCCGGGACCTCCGGAGACACGGAGCAGACGCCCTGCCGCGCGGAGGCGAACAGCATCGGGGAGTCCAGCTGCTCGTCGGTGCAGCCCAGGTCCATGAGAAGCTCCAGGACCTCGTCGATGACCTCGTACACACGCTGGTCCGGGCGGTCGATCTTGTTCACCACGACGATGACGGGATGCCCGAGCTGCAGGGCCCGCTCCAGCACGAACCGGGTCTGGGGCATGGGCCCCTCCGCCGCGTCCACCAGGAGCAGGACGCCGTTGACCATCTTGAGGATGCGCTCCACCTCGCCGCCGAAGTCGGCATGGCCCGGGGTGTCCACGATGTTGATCTTCGTATCGCCGTAATGGATGGCGGTATTCTTCGCAAGGATCGTGATGCCTCTCTCCCGCTCCAGGTCGCCGGAGTCCATGACCCGCTCCGCCACCTGTTGGTTCTCCCGGAAGGCGCCGGACTGGCTCAGCATGGCGTCCACGAGGGTGGTCTTGCCGTGGTCGACGTGGGCGATGATCGCAATATTTCTCAGGTTTGCCATAGTCTTTTCTTCCTTCACTCTGTACGATTACATTATTTACACAAAAAGGTATTTTATCATCTCATCCCGGGAAAAGCAATACCGCCGAACAACAAGAATTATAATTGCAATCTATTGACCTTTATGATATATTTAGGGTTACTGTAAAAAAGCGGGAGAGGAGGGCTTTCCATGGCCGCCGTAGGAAAACGCGATATGACCCAGGGAGCGGAGTGGAAGCACATCCTCCTGTTCTCCCTGCCCATCATGGCGGGCAACCTCCTCCAGCAGCTGTACAACACCGTGGACGGCATCGTAGTGGGAAATTTCGTCTCCCAGAATGCCCTGGCCGCCGCCGGGACCTCCGGGACCCTGGCGTTTCTGTTCCTGGCGTTTTCCATCGGCTTCGGGAACGGCGCGGGCATCATGATCGCCCAGCTCTTCGGCGCGAGGCAGTATGATGAGCTCAAAAGCGCCGTATCCACCTCCCTCATCCTCCTGGTGGGGATGGGCGCGGTGTTCTCCGTGTTCGGCTGCGTCTTCGCCCGGGGGCTCCTCCACGGGCTCATGAACGTTGCGGAGGGGGAGGTCCTGGAGCTGGCCGTGGAGTACTTCACCATCTACGCTCTGGGCTTCATCCTGCAGTTTATCTATAACACCGTGGCCGCCATCCTCCGGGCCGTGGGGGACAGTCAGGCGACGCTCTACTTCCTTTTGGTGAGCTCCGTCATCAACATCGGCCTGGACCTGCTGTTCGTCATCAGCTTCCGCTGGGGCGTGGCGGGCGCCGCCATCGCCACCGTGCTCAGCCAGCTGGGCAGCGCGGCGGTCTCCGTGGCGTACATGTTCAAAAAATACCCCATCTTCCGGTTCGCCAAGGGCGAATTCGTCTTCAAGCGGGAAAAATGCATTCTCTGCCTGCGGCTCGGTGTGCCCAACACCATCCAGCAGTCCATCGTCAGCTTCGGCAACATCTTCATGCAGCGGCTCGTCAACTCCTTCGGCGAGGCCGCCATGGCCGCCTTCACCGTGGGCGTGCGGCTGGAGAGCTACCTCTTCGTGCCCGCCGTGGGCCTGAGCGTGGGCGTGTCGAACTTCACCGCCCAGAACGTGGGCGCCGGGGAGATCGACCGGGTGAAACGGGGCAGCCGGGCCTCCGTCGGCATCGTGCTCATCATCGCCTTTACCCTGGAGCTGCTGTCCTACATCTTCGCCGCGCCTCTGGCAAGACTCTTCGGCGTGGAGGGCGAGGCCCTGACCCTCAGCATCTCCTATATTCGCTTCCTGTCGTTCTTCTTCTGGATGTTCGCCGTGTATATCTGCTATTCCGGCCTGTTCCAGGGTGCGGGCGACGTGATCTTCGCCATGGCGGGCTCCCTGCTGTCGCTGGCGGTGCGCGTGATCGCCGCATACACCATGGTGCGCGTTTTCGGCGTGGACTTTTCCGCTGTCTGGATTGCCATGCCCATCGGCTGGATCTTCTGCCTGGCCATGGCCGTCTGGCGCTATCTCTCCGGCGGCTGGCAGGAGAAAGGAATCGTGAAGCATGGATAACTTTTACGCCCTCATGGCCCGGATGAAGAACATCGGCCGCTGGTCGCTGATGCGCTCCGTGACCCCCGAAAACGTCCAGGAGCACAGCCACATGGTGGCGGTGCTGGCCCACGCCCTCGCCGTCATCCGGCGGGACGTGTTCGGCCTTCCCGCGGACCCCGACGCCTGCGCGGCGGCGGCGCTCTTCCATGACGCGGCGGAGATCCTCACCGGCGATCTTCCCACCCCCATCAAGTACAACAACCCCGAGATCATGGCGGCCTACCGCCAGGTGGAGGCGGCGGCCTCGGAAAAGCTCCTGACCATGCTCCCGGCGGAGCTTCGCCCCGCCTATGAGCCCCTTCTCACCGAGCCCGCGCCGGAGATAAAGTCCATCGTGAAGGCGGCGGACAAGCTGGCGGCCTACATCAAATGCATCGAGGAGCGCCGTGCCGGGAACGACGAGTTCCGCCTCGCGGAGCAGAAGTCCCTCGACACCCTCCGGGGCTATGCCATGCCGGAGGTGGACTATTTCCTGGAGCGGTTCATCCCCGCCTTCGAGAAGACCCTGGACGAGCAGGGGACCATGGAGTACCGTGAGCCTGCCAGGCCCGGACAATGACCAAGTGAAAAATCCGAAAAGGAGTAATAATATTATGCGTATGCGTGCAGAAGACAAGACCATGGACAAGATCAAGGCCCTCTGCCAGAACCGGGGCTTCATCTTCGCCGGCTCCGAGATCTACGGCGGTCTCGCGAACAGCTGGGACTACGGTCCTCTGGGCGTTCTCATGAAGCAGAACGTCAAGAACGCCTGGTGGAAGAAATTCGTCCAGGAGTGCCCCTACAATGTGGGCCTGGACGCGGGCATCCTCATGAACCCCCGGGTATGGGAGGCCTCCGGCCACGTCACCAACTTCAACGACCCCCTCATCGACTGCAAGGGCTGCAAGCGCCGTCACCGCGCGGACAAGCTCATCGAGGAGTGGGCCCTGGAAAACAAGATCGACGCGAACGTCGAGGCCATGACGAACGACGAGATGGTGGACTACATCCGGGAGAAAAACATCCCCTGCCCCGGCTGCGGCGCCTGCAACTTCTCCGACATCAAGAAGTTCAACCTCATGTTCAAGACCCATCAGGGCGTCACCCAGGAGAGCGGCACGGACGTGTATCTCCGCCCGGAGACCGCCCAGGGCATCTTTGTGGACTACAAGAACGTCCTGCGCACCACCCGCCGGAAGATCCCCTTCGGCATCTGCCAGATCGGCAAGTCCTTCCGCAACGAGATCACCCCGGGCAACTTCACCTTCCGCATCCTGGAGTTCGAGCAGATGGAGCTGGAGTTCTTCTGCGAGCCGGACACCGACCTCGAGTGGTTCCAGTACTGGCGCACCTTCTGCCATGAGTGGCTCCTGGGCCTTGGCATGACCGACGAATACCTCCGCCTCCGCGACCACTCCCCCGAGGAGCTGAGCTTCTACTCCAAGGCCACCACGGACTTCGAGTATCTCTTCCCCTTCGGCTGGGGCGAGCTCTGGGGCATCGCGGACCGCACGAATTACGACCTCACCCAGCACCAGACCTTCTCCGGCGAGAAGATGGAATACAAGGAAGAGGGCAAGGAGGGGTACATCCCCTACGTCATCGAGCCCTCCCTGGGCGCGGACCGCGCCATGCTGGCCTTCCTCGTGGACGCCTACGACGAGGAGCAGGTGGGCGTCGATAAGAAGGGCAACCCCGATATCCGCACCGTCCTGCACCTGCATCCCGCCCTGGCTCCCTACAAGGTCGCCGTACTGCCCCTGTCCAAGAAGGAGGTCCTCACCGGCCCCGCCAAGGAGCTGTACGCCGAGCTGTCCAAGGAGTTCTCCTGCGACTATGACGAGACCGGCTCCATCGGCAAGCGCTACCGCCGCGAGGACGAGATCGGCACCCCCTTCTGCGTGACCCTGGACTTCCAGACCGTGGGCGACGATACCATGCCCACCGACAACTGCGTCACCGTCCGGGAGCGGGACTCCATGGAGCAGGTGCGCATCCCCATGAGCGAGGTAAAGGACTACATCGCCCAGCGGGTGAAGTATTGATCTATTCGCTCCTAAGGCTCAGTTTCCCGACCTTTTTGCGCCCGGTAACGGAAATCAACTTTTCATTAAGGACTGGTATTCATTGGACGTCAAAAAAGCACCCGAACAGGAGCCCCACGCCACCGCGGGCCAGGCCTTCATCAGCCGCATCGGCCCAGCGGGGATGGCCCTGTTCCTCATCCTTGCCGTGCTGGTGACGGCCATCTGCCTCACCTCCGGCCGGGACCCCATCCCGGGCTACAAGGCCCCGGAGACCACGGAGTATTACGCCGCCCATCCGGAGGAGCTCATAACAGAGCTCCAGACGAACGTCTTCCCCGCGCTGCCGGACTACGCCATCACCGCGAGTCTTGCGGAGGACGGCACCGTGACCGTCGCCGTGACGGAGGGAAACTTCGTCGCCGCCAGAGCCGCGCTCCTGCGGTACTTCGACCTGAGCCTCTTCACCTTTATAGAATAACGCAGATGACCGGCGCGCCGCCTTCGCGGTACGCCGGTCGTTTCTTTTGTCATATCACACCTGCTCCGTCAGGAGCTTCCGGCTCTTCCATCGGCCGGAGAAGACATACAGCCAGCCCCAGATCACCGACACGAACCCCGCCAGAGCGCTGCCCCACCAGTAGGCCGAGGGCCCATCGATCACCGCCGCCAGCAGGACGCTCAGCCCGATGCGGGCCACGACGCCGTCCATCAGAGCGATGATGAGATTCAGGTTCACGTGGCCGATGCCGTTGAGGAAGCCCAGAGGCGTGCTCATAAGGGCGAAGCTCAGGTACATGACGATCTGCACGCGCATATACTGCGGCGCCATGTCCAGAACGGCTCCCTCCGAGGTGAAGAGGCCGAACACCTGCCTGGGCAGGAACAGACACGCCAGCACCGCCAGCAGCCAGAAGACCAGGGTGCAGGCCGTGGAGATCCACAGGGTCTTTTTCACCCGGTCCTGACGATGGGCGGCGATGTTCTGGCCGGTGAAGGTGCCCACGGCGGCCTGCATGGCGTTGGTCACCACGGTGGCCAGGGAGTATAGCTTCGTGCCCACGCCGTTCACCGCGGATACGATGACGCCGTAGGAGTTCACCCAGCCGTTTACGAACAGCATGGAGATATTGATGGCGATGGTCTGCACCGCCAGGGGCGCAGCCAGACGCAGGATGGTGCTCAGGGTCCGCCGGTCCATGCGGAAGCTCTCGCGCTTGAAGTCGAAGCCCAGCTTGTCCCTGTTCCGGTAGAGGTAGACGATGCAGACCGCAGCCCCCATGAACTGGGCAAGGCTCGTGGCGATGGCGGCGCCCTTGGCCCGCATGCCAAGGCCCGCCACAAGGATCAGGTCCAGGATGATGTTCCCGATGGCGGCAGCCGCCACGAAATACGTGGGGTGCTTGGAGTCGCCCATACCCCGCAGCAGAGCGCTGAGGCCGCCGTTGAGGTAGGTGAAGGGGATGCCCAGGCAGCACCAGAACATGTACTCCACCGCGTCGTTCCAGGCCTCCGCGGGGGTGTTCATGGCCCTGAGCAGCGGCGTATAGGCAGCGAGGCCCAGCGCCGTCACCACAACAGACAGGATGATGGTAAAGGTGAAGGAGGTGCCGATGGTGGTGCGGACGCCTTCTCTGTCCCCGGCGCCCACCTGCTGGGCGATGAGGATCTGTCCGCCGCTGGCAAGGCCGATGCCAAGGCAGTACAGCAGGATGGTGATCTGTCCGGAGGTCGAGACCGCCGAGAGGCCCGCGCTGCCCACGAACTGGCCCACCACGGCCATGTCCACCAGGTTATACAGGGTGTGGAGCAGGTTCCCCAGCACCACCGGCAGCGCAAAGAGCAGGATCTGCTTCGTCAGCGGTCCCTCGCTCAGATTTCGGATCAGGGTATCGTTCTCTTTCATAACGTCCTCCATGCACTCAAACACGGATTGTTATTATAGCATGGACCGAAGCGGATTGCATCACATTTACATATATTTATTTTTTGACATACGAACGACGATACAGGGTCACTCCCGCCCCGCCTTCGCTCTTGACAAGAACCATGTGAAACATTAAACTTGATTTATAGGACGCGCAGTCGATCTGCGTAAATTCTGAGAGGAGGAACCGATATGAAGAAACTACTCAGCATCCTCGTCGCTCTCGCCATGCTGATGTCCCTGGGGATCACGGCCATGGCGTCCGGCGAGCCCTCCGGCAGCCCCGAGGCGGCTCCCGCCCCCGCGGCGACGGTCCTCACGGAGCGGACCGAGTTCCCCGACGGGATCACCCTGACGTCGGACGGGCAGTATTCCGCCCCTGAGGGGTACTGCATCGTCATGACCGTGGACGGCGTCGTCATGGCTCAGAAGGCCGGGACCTACGCGGGCCCCGTGGTCTTCGAGATCGTGCCCCTGACCAGCAGCGCGGACAGCTCCCAGGAGTTCTCCACCCAGTCCATCCTGACGAAGGACGGGGAAGCGCTGTACGTGGCTGACTCCGCCGTCAGCGGCGCCTATGACGAAAACGGCATCTCCGGCGCGGACATCACCGCCGACTCGCCCAACATGAGCGTCGTCACCGTGGTCAACGGCGAGTACCGCATCGACGATTCCACCTTCCACATCCTCCAGACCGGCGACCACGCCTCCGGCGGCAACGACTTCACCGGCGACGGCTGCGCGGTGGCCGTGACCGGGGACAGCACCGTGTTCCTGAAGAACGTTACCATCACCGGCGACGGCGTGACCCGCACCGCCCTCTTCGGCGGTCTGAGCACCCACGACGCCTATCCCACCATCTACGTATCCGACTCCACCCTCACCTCCACCGGCGACCCGGAGGGCGAGGACTGTGCGGTCTGGGTCCTGGGTCTGCATGGCGTGGTGCGTACCTGCCAGTTCTGCGACTACTATGACAACTACTACTACAACACCGTCATCAACTCCTTCGGCTGGGCCTCCCTGTCCGTGGACGGCACGGAGAACCCCAACGCGGAGGATCTGACGGAGCTCAACGGCGCCTTCGTGGACGGCAAGGGCTACGCCAATCCCGACGGTTCCATCATGACCGTGGCGGAGTTCGCCGTGGCGGCCACCGGCCTGACGGACGAGTATCTGTCTAAGCTCGCCGCCGTGAAGTCCGAGGAGGACATGGTGGCTCTGCCCCAGACCAATGACACCAGCCTCTACTACTTTGCCGGCAAGAACACCCTCATCGGCTCCGACCTCATCATCACCGATATGGATCAGGGCCGCACCGGCTATTCCAGCTACTCCATCGGCGCCAACATCAACGTCTACTCCGGCTGCAACGTCCAGGCGGATTACGGAAACGTTGAGGCCAACGAGTACGCCTCCTCCGCCTATGTCAACGGCACCGTGGTGGACGCCCGCAAGAGCATCGTCATGTGCCACTCCAACGCCGGCGGCATCACCTTCGTCTCCGACGCGGATCTGACCGCGGGCGAGGTGGCCTTCATCTACAAGGGCACCGGCTCCGGCTACACCCAGGAGGCTCTGGACCCCAACGCCGCCTCCGGCGGCATGATGATGATGGGCGCCACGGGCTCCAACCTGTACGTCCGTGATTCCAAGATCACCGCTCCCGTGCTTGTCCTGGCCTTCGACTCCGACGATCCCGGCGGACTGGGTACCCAGGTCATCGAGCTGGACGACTCCATCGCGCCCAAGGACGAGTCCTTCGACGTTACCAACGCCGACAACTGGGGTCCCGCCAGCACCATGTGGGCGGAGGGCGGCTACAGCTACAACGAGGCCGTCCAGGCTTACTTCCAGGACTGCCGTGACGATACGGCCCTGGAGGGCGATATCTTCAACTGCCACCAGTTCACCTCCAAGAACCTGGTCCTCACCCTGGACAACTCTGAGCTGACCGGCGTCATCTCCTCCGGCTGGTGCGAGCATGACGTAGACATCATCGACCGCACTCTCGGCGCCTTCGACGAGGATTACGTCGGCGAGGACGGCCTGCGCTACGGCAACCGCGAGAACCTGGGTCAAGTCGCCTGCTATCCCGCGGAGACCGTGAACAACGGCGTCATCCTGACCCTGGTGAACGGCGCCGTATGGAACGTCACCGAGACCAGCTACGTCTCCGTCCTGAACGTGGACGCCACCTCCACCGTGAACGGCACCGTCACCGTCCTGGACAGCGGCATCATCATGGTCGAGCCCGCCGCGTCCTCCGGCGAGGCCGCCCCCGCCGCGGAAGAGGCGGTCCCCGCCACCGACGGCACCGAGAACCAGGGCAACACCCTGGGCGGCACGGCCCAGCCCTCCTCCGAGGAGGAGTACAACGGCTACGAGGACTACCTGCGGGCCTTCATGGAGACCTATGACGGCCCCGGGGACGGCTCCGGCTTCGACGACGGCGCCCGGGCCATGGCCATCGGCGAGCTGGACAGCGTGGGCTTCGGCGCGGACGTGAACGCCTTCCCCTTCGAGATGTTCGTCACCCAGTTCGGCGCGCTGGACTTCGCCGCCTGGAGCGCTCAGAACTGATACTGATTCCGAATTAAAAGATTTAATTCGTGATGCGAATGCTGCGCATTCTGTCTTTGTGCTAATGCACAAAGACCCGTCTCATACACTCCCCGACGTGGTGACGGAAGTGCCGCGAGCGCCGCAGCGCGAGACGGTATAAAAAGCTTATTCAAGCTTTTTAACGGGGAGTAGTATGACCCCGCGGTAAACGCGGAAAACCAGAATAAAAGATCCAGCCTCCGGCAGCGCCGGGGGCTGGATCTCTGTTTTGTGATGCCCGGAAGCGGAGGACGCGATCGGCGTCATCCCTCCGGAAGGAGATATACGATCTCCATGGGATTATTGATCCGCGGGAAGCCCGCGGTATTGGCAAGACCTCTGCTGATCACCAGCCGTCCGTCATGGACGCCGGCGGTGAGCTTGGGCCACAGGCCCTGCCCCGGCGCGTAGACGCCCCGGCCGAAAAAGCGCCACTGCCCGCCGTGGGCGTGTCCGCTGAGGATAAGGTCGATGTCCCGCCCGGCGAGATACTCCGGGTAGTATTCCGGGTGGTGGCAGAGCAGGAGCTTAAAGCCCTCCTGCTTCTCAAAATCGGAGAGCCAGCCCGTGTCCGGCGGGCCCTGGATGCGGTGGCCGTACCGGGGATAGCGCTCCGCCTTCCCCGTGCGGAAGGCCCGATACTTCAGGACCCAGCCGGAGGTCTGTCCGCCGACGACCATGCCGTTCCATGTGGTCCAGCTGTCGTCCAGGAGGGTGACGCCGGTATCCCGGATGCGGTCCCAATCCTCGCCGCACAGGAGCCACTCGTGGTTGCCGACAGAGAGAAAGGTCGGCGCGATCCCGGCACAGGCCCGGAGCAGGGGCAGGATGTTTTTCTGTTCATCCACCACAAGGCCGCCGTTTTCCGGGCGGTCGCTCATGATGATATCCCCGGCGACGGCGATGAGGTCGGGCCTGTTCCGCTCAAGGGAGTCCGCAATGGGCCGGAAGGGACAGCCATGGGTGTCCGTCACCAGGGCGATACGGCCCGGCGTGCGAACCGTATAAAAGGTATCCTTCACGGGGCTTCAGTCGGCGGCGGAGAAGAACCGATGCTCCTGGATGTAGAAGACAAGACCGATGGCGATCCAGACGATCAGCATGATATAGCTTTCCTTGCCGAAGTGGACGCCGGATAGCCCGGGGATGGGGATGAGCTGCAGGATCATGAACGCCACGCTGAAGACCACGCCCGTGACCGCCATAGCCTTGAGGAACGGGGTGCCGTCCCCGTGCCGCTTCACCGTGATCAGGGTGCTGGCACAGGTGAAGAAATAGCCGATGCTGGCGCCGATGGCGCTCATGTCGACGAACCATCCCAGGGCCTCGCGGCCGAGGATCGGACCGGACAGGCTCACGATGATGCAGAAGATCATGGCGTTCTTGGGCGTGCCGTATTTACCGTCCACCCGGCCGAACCACGCGGGGAGATATCCGTCGCGGCTCATGGAATACATGAGGCGGGAGGACGCGAGGTAGAAGCCCATGATGCCGGAGAGGACGGCGCAGCTGACACCCACGCCGATCAGGACCTTGCCGAAGGTCCCCAGAAGCTCCTCCGCCGCCACCAGAAGCACCCAGTCGCCGGCCATGACCCGGTCCGGCCAGTTCTCCAGGGCCGCCGCGGCAACGGTATTGTTGCTGGTATAAACGAAGCAGCCGAAAACAATGGCGACGATCATGATGCCGGAGACCTTTTTGAAGGAGAAGTTGAACTCCTCCGCCGCCTGGGGGATGGCGTCGAAGCCGACATACGCCCAGGGCGCGATGGCAAAGGTGGCGAGGATGGCGCTCATGACTCCGGCCGTACCGCGGTGGGCATATTGTCCGATCTCCGCCGTGGTGGCTCCGGCCGCCATGGCGGCGCTTTTATCGAAGCCCCAGACGGGCTGCATGTTGATCCCCTTCGCCTTCGCGCTGAAGATGCCCGCCATGCACAGGGTGAACACGCAAACCACCAGCAGGGACGACAGGACCGTCTGCACAAAGGCAGCCTTCTGCACACCGATGATGTTCAGATACCCGAACAGTATCAGGATCGCCATGGCGAACAGCATCTCGCCCATATAGATATCAAATCCCGCGATAGTATAGTGGAAGCCGAATTTCAGGATGTCCGCCGTTCCGTCCAGGCCGTCCACGATCAGGCCGATGGCGGTGCTGTTCATGGGGACGTTGGTCAGATAGGCCACCACCAAGAACCAGCCGCAGATGAAGGCCATGTTCTTGCCGAAGCAGTTTTTGGTGAAGGTGAACTCGCCGCCGGCCTTCGGATACTTCGGCACCATATAGGCATAGCTGAACGCGATGATGATCATGACCAGCGCGCCGAGGATCATGGCGATGGCCGTACCGGCTACGCCGGAATTGGGCAGGAATTTCTTGCCGGGGTTGATGAACGAGCCCCAGCCGATCACGCAGCCGAAGGCGATCGCCCAAACATGCATGGGATTGAGCTTCCGCTGAAGCCCGGCTTCCTTTTTGTTTTCCATATCAATGTCCTTCTTTCCCGTTTGCGGACATCCCCGGTCAGGGACGTCCGGCGCCGTACCAGACGCCGCACGACAAGTGTTCATAACAATGTATATAATACCTATAAATTGAACGTTTGTCAACACCAATATAACATCAATTAAATAGTAAAGCGTATAACTGTTCACTATTTCCGGAGAGGCCTCCGGAGCCCCATCCGGGGAAGCATCATAATATAAAATCATGGCAGAAGCATCAATGAGGTACTTCCGCCATGATTTCATTTTGTTTTTCTAACGCTTTTGTATCAGATCTGGGCGCGTTACTGTGCGGCGTACCAGGCGTTCAGATCAATGCCGTTCGCAGCATACTCCTCTGCGGTGGGGCCGAAGCTCGGATCGTCAAAGCTCCAGGTCTCATAAGGCACGGGGATGGGGATGACCTCCATCTCGCTGCGCAGGCGATCCACAGAATACTGTGTATACTGCGGGCTGGAGAGATAATCGTAGCGCGTGAAGGTGTCGATCTCGGCAATGTCCTTCTGATCGCTGGTGGTGATCGTGGTGGTCTCGGGCTTTGCGGCCGCGGTCCCGCCGGTGCTTCCACTCGGCTCACCGGAGCCGCCGGAGCTGCCCAGCTCTACAAAGAAGCCGCCGCCGAAGTCGGTGTACATATGCAGATGCCAGAGCTTCCAGCCGCCTTCCTCCTTCACGAAGTCGGCGCCGTAGGCCTCCCACATGGCGCTGGCCCCGCCGTTGGTCTCCTTGATCATGCCGGGAGAGTACCAGAAGCCCTTGGCTGTCTTGCCGTCTGCGGCAACCTCGATGATACTGGTGGTGGTGACGTGCAGCAGAAGCTGGCCCACGCCGCCATAGACCTCCAGGATCTCGTCGTCGGTCCAGTCGGAGATATCGATGCCGTTCTGCTGGCAGTAGCGTTTGGCGCTGGAGAGCCAGGATTCGTCATGGCCTTCCACATAACCGTCCCAAATAGCGCCAAAGCCGAGCATAAAGCCCTGGTTCTGACCAAAGGAAGCCGTCTCGCGGTTTTCCTTCTCCTGGACCCAGATCTCTTCCATCTCGTCCCGGTGCTCGCCGTAGCAGTGGTACATCACATGCCGGCTCATGATGTTCTGGATATCCACCGCATCCTGCGCCCGCCGGGCCTCAGCCAGCATAGCGTCGATCTCCTCGTCGGTGTAGGCGAAGGCGCCGATACCGAGAGAGGCGATAAGCGCAAATACGCACGCCAGACTGAGAATGATCTTCCAGGTTTTTTTCATGGTCGTTCCTCCCGTTTCATAAAATGTGTTTATATTATAACACAGAAGTGTTAATACTGTATTAAGAAGATCATATTTTTGTGAACAGTTTTCTCTGCTGGGCAAACGCCTCCCGGTGCAGCGTTTTCATGACACGGCAGTACTTCGTCCCCGGTGAAAGCTCGCCCCCCTCCCGCAATCAGCAAGGACCCTGTCACATTCCCAAACGAATGGACAGGGTCCTAATTGATATCCTGTATTTTCATTTTCTCTGACTCCATAGCCGATTATTTGTGAGCGCAGATCTCGAAATACTCTTCCAGGAACTTCTCCAGCTTCCTCATGATCGCCTGCCTCCTTTCCGTGCAGATCGTATGGCGTTATCGATTTACTTGTGGGCGCAGATCTCGAAGTACTCCTCCAGGAACTTTTCGAGCTTCTTCATGGTTTTCGCCTCCTTCGTGTCCGTCTTTTTTCTTTCTGGCTATACTATAGCACGGAAGCTTAAGATAGTAAAATACTATGATGATTGTGTCATTCATACTATTTACATATGATAAGACCATCCCCGCTCCGGCAACATCACGCGCAGGAGCGGGGACGGTTCTCAGTTTTCCTCCAACAGGAGCAGATGCTCTGTCGCCATATCGTAATACAACCGAACGCTGCCGGCGGTATCGGCCACATGGAC
>CAJOIC010000036.1 GCA_905234625.1 uncultured Oscillospiraceae bacterium
GCGTCTGGTAGGCGACGATGACGAGCCCGTCTCCGCCGCACGGCCCAGCGCCGAGCCCGCGCCCTCCCCGGAGCCCGCCCCCGCCCCCGCGCCGGAGCCGGAGCCCGAGGTGAAGGCCGACAAGGAGATCGAGGTGGAGGAGACCGTCCGCAGCATCGAGACCTCCGCCGTGAACGCCGCCCTGGACGAGCCCCAGGAGCCGCTGCTGGTGGATACGGACATCCCCGACGAGGAGGAGGAGCCCACCCGCCGCTTCGGAGATGACGGAGGCGCCCGGAAAAAGCGCACCTTCGACGATTTCCGCTTTGACGACGATATCTGATCCGCAAGAATCCCGCGGGCGGGGCGTCCCAAAAGACGCTCCGCCCTCGCAAGCTATATACAGGAGTGAAAGATCCATGGACTACAATGCTACGGTGAACCTTCCCAAGACAGATTTCCCCATGCGCGCGGGCCTGCCCAAGCGCGAGCCGGAGATGCTGGCCGCCTGGGAGAAGCTCGACCTCTATCACGAGCTGCTGAAGAAAAACGAGGGGCGTCCCCTCTTCATCCTGCACGACGGCCCCCCCTTCTCCAACGGCAATATCCACATGGGCACGGGCCTGAACAAGTGCATCAAGGACTTTATCATCCGCTATAAGAGCATGGCCGGCTTCAACGCCCCCTACACCCCCGGCTGGGACAACCACGGCATGCCCATCGAATCCGCCATCATCAAGGAGCAGAAGCTCAACCACAAGGCCATGTCCGTGTCGGAGTTCCGCTCCGCCTGCCAGGCCTATGCCGAGCACTATCTCGACGTGCAGCGCACGAGCTTCAAGCGCCTGGGCGTCCTGGGGGACTGGGACCATCCCTACAAGACCATGGAGCCCCGGTTCGAGGCCGAGGAGGTCAAGGTCTTCGGCAGGATGTACCAGAAGGGCTACATCTACAAGGGCAAGAAGCCCGTCTACTGGTGCCCCAAGGACGAGACCGCTCTCGCCGAGGCGGAGATCGAGTACTCCGAGGACGAGTGCCAGTCCATCTACGTGAAATTCAAGGTGGTGGACGACCACGGCAAGCTGGGGCAGTACTGCGACCTGAACGATCTCTACTTCGTCATCTGGACCACCACCACCTGGACCATCCCCGGCAACCAGGCCATCTGCCTGAACGCCGACCTGGATTACGTCCTGGCAAAGCAGCCGAACGGCGAGGTATACGTCCTGGCCCGGGGCCGCATGGAAGAGGTGGAGAAGGTCACCGGCCTCACCTTCGAGGTCCTGGCGGAGCTGCGCGGCGATGAGTTCGAGCTCATGACCGCGAAGCACCCCCTCTATGACCGGGAGAGCGTCGTCATCCTGGGCGACCACGTCACCCTGGACGCCGGTACCGGCTGTGTCCACACCGCTCCCGGCCACGGCCAGGAGGACTATGAGGTCTGCCGGAAGTACGACGCCTCCGGGAAGACGAACATCGGCATCCTGGTCCCCGTGGACGACAGCGGCCGCATGAACGAGCTGTCCGGCCCCTATCAGGGCCTGACCACCGACGAGGCCAACAACAAGATCTTCGCGGACCTGCTGTACTGCGGGGCCCTGCTGGCCAGCGAGACCATCCAGCACCAATACGCCCACTGCTGGCGGTGCCACAGCCCCATCCTCTACCGGGCCACGGACCAGTGGTTCTGCTCCGTGGACGCCTTCAAGGAGGACGCCGTCCGGGCCGCCCGGAACGTCAAGTGGAACCCCGAGTGGGGCGCGGACCGCATGGAGAGCATGATCCGGGAGCGTGCCG
Organism: uncultured Oscillospiraceae bacterium; assembly: GCA_905234625.1. Lineage (GTDB taxonomy): Bacteria > Bacillota > Clostridia > Oscillospirales > Oscillospiraceae > CAJOIG01. Next base: position 1,777 of record CAJOIC010000036.1, read on the forward strand.
ACTGGTGCATCAGCCGCCAGCGCCGCTGGGGCCTGCCCATCCCCGTGTTCTACTGCGCCGACTGCGGCAAGCCCGTCTGCACCCCGGAGACCATCCCGTGTCTAAGATCTTCGGCGAGAAGGGCTCCAACGCCTGGTTCGACCTGGACGCCTCCGAGCTCCTGCCCGAGGGCTTCACCTGCCCCCACTGCGGCGGCAAGGTCACCGAGAAGGAGACCGACACCCTGGACGGCTGGTTCGACTCCGGCTCCACCCACATCGCCTCCATGGAGCTGGACGCGCCCGGCGTCTGGCCCGCGGACCTCTATCTGGAGGGCGGCGACCAGTTCCGCGGCTGGTTCCAGTCGAGCCTTCTCACCGCCGTGGCCGTGAAGGGCGACGCGCCCTATCGGAACGTCCTCTGCCACGGCTGGACCGTGGACGGCGAGGGCCGGGCCATGCACAAGAGCCTCGGCAACGGCATCGCCCCCGAGGACGTCATCAAGAAATACGGCGCGGACCTGTGCCGCCTCTGGGCCGCCAGCGCGGACTTCCGGCTGGATATGCGCGCGTCCGACGCCATCTTCAAGCAGCTGTCGGACAAGTACCTCAAGATCCGCAACACCGCCCGGTTCATCCTCGGAAACCTCGACGGCTTCGATCCCAATACCGACATGGTCGCCCTGGACGCCATGCTCCCGCCGGACCGCTGGGCCCTGGCCCGGTGCGCCGCCCTGGTGGAGAAGTGCCTCGCGTCCTATGAGAAATACGAGTTCTGGCAGGTGACCTACGCCATCCACAACTTCTGCGTGGTGGATATGTCGAACATCTATCTCGACATCGTGAAGGACCGCCTGTACTGCGAGGCGAAGGGCAGTCTGCCCCGTCTGAGCGCCCAGTCCGCCATCTGGCATATCCTGGACGCCATGGTGCGCCTGTTGGCCCCCATCCTGGCCTATACCTCCAACGAGATCTGGGAGGCCATGCCCCATCTGGCGGGGGAGGACGTGCGCCACGTCATGCTCAACGACATGCCCGCCGTGGAGGAGAGCTGGAAGCTCAGCCCCGAGGACGAGCAGTTCTGGGAGGAGAGCCTCCGCCTGCGGGACGATGTGAACAAGGCCCTGGAGCTTGCCCGGGCCGACAAGATCATCGGCAAGCCCCTGGAGGCCAAGGTCACCATCCACATCGGCGACCAGGCGAAGGAGGCCATGGACCGGGTGCGGAAGCAGCACCTGGAGGCCCTGCTCATCGTGTCCGAGGCGGAGCTGGCGGAAGGCGCCGGCGAGGGCTGGGCCGGAACGGAGTTCCCCGGCGTGACCATCGAGGTGGCGCAGTCTCAGGCCCCCAAGTGCCCCCGCTGCTGGACCCACAGCTGGACCGTCGGCCAGGACGCCGACTATCCCGAGCTTTGCGCACGCTGTGCCGCCGCGCTGAAATTCAAGGCGGAGTAACCTATCTTCTCCGAAAGGAGGAAAAAAACCCATGATCTATGCCATCGCCGTCGTGCTGGTCCTCATCGCCGACCAGGCGGTGAAATTCTGGACGACGAAAAACATCGTTCTGGGCGCTGTCGGTCCCGACTGCGTGAAGCTCATCGACGGCGTCGTCCACATGACGAACGTCCATAACTACGGCGCGGCCTTCGGCATCTTCCAGAACGCCCGCTGGCCGCTGACCGTCATCTCCGCGGCCTTCGTCGTCGTCATCATCGTCCTCATCAACAGGGAGATCATCCACACCCGGTTCGGGCGCTGGACGTCGGTGCTGGTGGTGGCGGGCGCCCTGGGCAACTGCATCGACCGCCTGCTGTACGGGTATGTGGTGGATATGTTCGAGGTGGAGTTTTTGAACTTCGCCGTGTTCAACGTGGCGGACATGTTCATCACGGTCTGCGGCATCCTGTTCTGCATCCACCTCATCTTCCACAATGAGCCCGAAGCGGTGAAGCAGGCCAATGAGCCGGAGTTCATCCGCCGCCGCCGGGAGGAGAAGGAGGCCCGGGAGGCTCCCTTTGCCAACATCCCCCATCGGGGTGAGCACAAGACCCTGGAGGAGGAGCTGGCCCTGGGCGAGGACGAGGAAGATCCCTTCGCCGACGATTGGGAGTTCGGCGCTCTGGTGGACGATCTCGTGGCCGCCAAGCGCGCCCATGACGCGGAGCCGGAGCCGGAGGAGGGACCCGAACCGGAGGAGGAGCCTGAGGAGACCTTCGAGGAGCCGGAGCCGGACAGCGGCTTCAGCATCGAGGAGTTCTCCCTGGACGATATCCTGTCCGAATTCGGGGACGAATGACCATGGAAAAAACCATAACGATAACGGCACGGGAGGGCGGCGACAGAGTCGACGCCCTCCTGGCCCGTGCGGAGGAGATCCGCAGCCGGAGCGCCGCCGCCCGCCTGCTGGAGGAGGGCCGGGTGACCCTCTCCGGCGAGGCGGTGCGGAAGAACTACCGCGCAAGGCCCGGGGACGAGTTTACCGTGGTCCTGCCGGAGCCGGAGGTGAGCGGCCTGGCTCCCCAGGAGATCCCCCTGGACGTGGCGTATGAGGACGACGACGTCATCGTGGTGAACAAGCCCCGGGGCCTCGTGGTGCATCCCGCGCCGGGACATCCGGACGGCACCCTGGTGAACGCCCTGCTGGCCCATTGCGGGGACAGTCTCTCCGGCGTGGGCGGCGAGCTCCGGCCCGGCATCGTCCACCGCATCGACAAGGACACCAGCGGGCTCATCATCGCCGCGAAAAACGACATGGCCCACGCCTCCCTGTCGGCCCAGCTGAAGGACCGCTCCCTCTCCCGGGTGTACGACGCCATCGTCCACGGCGGCTTCAAAAACGACGCCGGCACCGTGGACGCCCCCATCGGCCGGGACCCGAGGAACCGACAGCGCATGGCGGTGACGGAGAAGAACTCCCGCCCCGCCGTGACCCATTGGGAGGTGCTGGAGCGGTACGAGCGGTACACCTATATCCGCTGCCGCCTGGAGACGGGCCGCACCCACCAGATCCGCGTGCACATGGCCCATACCGGCCATCCCCTCCTGGGGGACACGGTGTACGGCGGACGCCGGGACAAGGGCCTGGAGACCCAGTGCCTCCACGCCCGGGGCCTGAAATTCATCCATCCCCGCACGGGGGAGCCCATAGAACTATGGACCGACCTGCCCGACTGGTTCGAGCAGGCCAGATCGAAGCTGGGAAAGCCGATGGAGTAAGGAAAGCAGATGTTGGCACTGATCGTATATCTCATACTGGGTCTGGCTCTGGCGTGGCGGCTGCTGCCGTCCCTCCGGGGCCCGGTGAAGTGCTGGCTGGGGCTGGCCTTCGGCTGCGTGCTGCTCATGTGGCTGCCCTGCCTGCCCGCCTTCGTCCTGGGCTTCACCCGGGCGGCCCAATGGACGGCGCTGGGGGTGTCGCTCCTGGCGCTGCTGGCGCTGTACGTGGAGCATGCCGTGAGCCGGGGGACGACGGAGCTCCGAAAGGACCTGCGGGCGCTGAGGGCCTCCCCTCCGGAGCTGTCCCGGTCCGATCTCGCGGGGCTCCTGGCGGCGTTTTTCGCCGCGCTGTTCTGCCTGTACCTGCTCCATACCCATGTGCTGCGTCCCGGGGAGGACGGCCTTTGGGTGGGCCAGAGCACCTACGGGGATCTCGCCATGCACCTGGGCTTCATGGAGAGCCTGTACCGGCAGGGGACCTTCCCGCCGGAGTACAGCATCTATCCCGGGCAGCCCCTGAACTACCCCTTCCTGGTGGACGCCGCCTCCGCCAGCCTGCGCTTTTTCGGCCTGAGCCGGAGGATGGCGGTGATCGTCCCCAGCGTTGTCATGCTCTTTTGCGTGTTCTGGGGCTTCTGGCTCCTGGCGGACAAGCTGACGGGGAAGGTGGGGCCCACTCTGATGAGCTGGCTGCTGTTCGTCTTCAACGGCGGCTTCGGCTTCGTCTATTTCACGGGGAAGTACCGCTTTTCCGAGATCTTTACGGGGTTCTATACCACCCCCACGAACCTGGTCGATCAGGACATCCGCTGGGTGAACGTCGTCTGCGACATGCTCATCCCCCAGCGCACTACTATGGCGGGCTGGTGCGTAGTGCTCCCGGCCATCTTCCTGCTCATCACCGCCCTGGAGAAGACTCTGGAGGGCGGAGGGGGACGGCGGGAATTCGCCGTGCTGGCGGTGCTGGCGGGGGCCATGCCCATGATCCATACCCACAGCTTCCTGGCGCTGGGCATCCTGTCGGCGGCCTGGTTCTTCTGCGCCCTGCCGAAGGCGAAGCGCGAGGGCCGCGTCCGGGAGCTGGTGATGAACTATGTGCTCTACGGCGTCGTGTGCCTGTGCCTTGCCGCGCCGCAGTTTTTCAAGTGGACCATGTCCTCCGTCCGGTCCGGGAACCTGCTTCAATGGAACCTGGGCTGGGTGGCCGGCGCCAACGGCGCGCTGAACAACTGGCTGCTGTTTTTCATCATGAACGTGGGCGTGGTGTTCATCGCCATGTGGCCCGCGGCCTTCACTCTGCGGGGGGAGAAGCTGGGGATATTCCTGGGGGCCTTCGCGATCTTCGTGCTGGCGAACGTCATCGCCTTCCAGCCCAACCTGTACGACAACAACAAGCTGCTGTATATCTGGTTCATGCTGACGGACATCCTGGTGTGCGACGTCATTTGGAGCATTCTGGAGCCGGTCCCGGACCGGAGCATCCGGGCGGCGGTGGCGGGGATCATCGTGTTCCTGGGCGCCTTCTCCGGCGGCCTGAGCATGCTCCGGGAGGCGGTGAGCGAATACCGCCTTCTGTCCACGGAGCAGACCGCCGCGGCGGATTTCATCATCGAGGCCACCGAGCCGGACAGCCTGTTCCTCACCTCCACCGCCCACACGAACCCCGTCGCCGTCCTGGCGGGACGGAACATCGTCTGCGGCTCCAGCCTGTACCTGTACTTCCACGGCGTGGACTATCAGGAGCGGGAGGCGCGGCTGCCCGGCATGTTCGCCGGGGGCGAGGCCTTCGAGACCGCCAGGGAGGAGCTGGGCATCGACTATGTGTATCTCGGCGGCAGCGAGTACTCCATGTACGACGTGAACGAGGACTATTTCTTCACCCACTACCCCGTCATCTATAACGAGGGGGGCATCACCATCTTCCGCGTCGGCTGACGCCGCGGCATCAGGAGGACCGACCCATGAAAAAACTGCTTTGTATCATACTGTGCGGGGCCCTGGCCCTGTGCCTGGCCGCCTGCGGCGCCGGCGAAAGCCCGGAGCCTTCCCCCGAGCCCGATCCGGCGGAGGGGATGGTGGAGCTGGCTCCCGTCACGCCCACCCCGGAGCCTGTCTCCGGCACGGACGCCCTGCCCGGGATCGACGAGCCCCCCGCCTCCGCCTCGGATGCGGCGCCCGCCCTGGACGAGGCCGCCTTTGCCGCCGCCCAGGCCTGCGTTGGACGCGCGGCGGCGGAGCTGACGGAGGCCGTGGGCGAGCCGGACAGCGCCGGCTATGCCGCCTCCTGCCTGGAGGAGAACGCCGAGGACGGCATGCTGCTCTATGAGGCGCTGGGCTTCTACGTCTGGACCGTCCGGGGCGAGAGCGGCGAGACCGTCCACGCGGTGTACCCGCTGGAGTGACGGCGCCGGCTGTCTGCTGACAGAACCACCGAAAGCAGGGCTGTGCCAGCCCTGCTTTCGGCGTTTCTTGGCAAAGTTCATCAATAGGAGGGTCGCATTAGACATTTTTTCGGTGCTTTTTTGACGATTTTTGTGTTTATGGCCGGTTGCATGTAGATTTTCCGAAAAAGGCATGATAGAATAAAATGACTGGACAATTTTTGGACAAAGAGGCGAGACGTTATGATTCTGCGGCTGAGAGATATTCTGTTCTACGGCGGCCTGGATAAGGACGCCTATGAGTCTCTGCATCCCGTGATCCGGGAAAACAACCGGGAGATTCTCTCTCACGCCTCCGCCATTGCCATGATCCTTTTCGCGGCGCTGGCCGTATCCAGCTTCGTGACCAGCGGCACCCCGGGAAGCAGCAACGGCGTGCTCTATGTCTGCGCCGCCCTGGCGATGCTGGCGCTGTATTTTCTCGTGCGTATCGCGGGAGCGCGGTATCCGGCGACCATCCGGGTGTTCGTCTGCTGTTTCGAGCTGATCCTGTACGCCTTTGCCATCTATGCCTCGGCAAAGCATCCGGAGTATCCCGCGGTCACGATCATCGTGGTCCTCATAATGATGCCGATGCTGTTTCTCGGTCGGTCGATAGACATGATCCTGCTGACGGCGGCTGCCGCTGCGGTCGCCTGCGTCATGAGCCTGCGGTTCAAGGAGCGGACGGTGGCGCTGGACGATGTTTGGAACATCATATCCTTCGGCTTGGTGGGCATCCTGGCGAATATCCTGATGATGAGGATCAAGCTGCAGGCCCTCTATCAGACCCGGCAGATCGAGCACCTGAGCGTGACGGATCTGCTCACCGGGGCCAGGAACCGCAACTGCTACCAGAACGAGCTGGAGGACTACCGGGACCGCTGCCGGGAGAACCTCATCTGCGTCTTTGCCGACGTGAACGGCCTGCATGAGCTGAACAACAGCGTGGGACATGAAGCGGGAGACCGCATGCTGATCGACGTGGCGGCGGAAATGATAAAGCACTTCGGCGCGGAGCGGGTCTACCGCATCGGCGGCGATGAGTTCGTGGCCTTCCGGACGGACGCCTCCCTGGAGGATACGGAGGAGCGGCTGAACGATATGCGCCGCGTGTTCGCGCAGAAGGGTTACTATGTCTCCTTCGGCTCGGTGGAGGCGGAGAAGGAGAAGGCGGACGCCTCCGACATGGTGCGGCAGGCGGAGGCGGCCATGTATGCAGAAAAGCGGAAGTATTACGAGAATTCCGGCATCGACCGTCGGCGCAGACGCACCGACCGGGCTGCCGGGGACCGGACCTGACAGAGGTCTTGGAACATAGAACCGTCCCCTGTTCCACGCCACCCTGTTCCGATCACGATAAGAAACCGCGGCGCATCATGCGCCGCGGTTCGTCGTCGGGAGGGCGGGGGATCAGTATCAGATGTAGAACAGCTTTTTCGCCTGGTATGTCAGCTCGTCCCGGACGTCCGGGTGGGCGATGGAGATGAGGGCCAGGGCCCTCTCCTTCAGGGAGCGGGCCCGCAGATGGGCGATACCGTACTCCGTGACGATATAGTCCGCGTAGTTCCGGGGGATGGTGACCCCGGCGCCCTGGGTCAGCATGGGGACGATCTTGGAGACGCCCTTTTTCGTCTTGGAGGTGAAGGCCATGATGCTCCGTCCGCCCCGGGCGTGGAGGGCGCCGTAGACATAGTCGAAGGCGCCGCCGGAGCCGGAGATGATCCGGGGACCGATGCTCTCGGAGCAGATGTTGCCGGTCAGGTCCATCTCCACGCAGGTGTTGATGGAGACCATATTGTCGTTTTTCATGATGATCATGGGGTCGGCGCAGTACACGGCGGGGACGATGCGGCAGGCGGGGTTCCGGCCGAGGCTCTCGTACAGCTCCGACGACCCGCCCGCGAAGATGAACAGGTGCTGGCCGTGCTTGAAGTTCTTCCGCTCACCGTTGACGACGCCGGCGTCGATGAGCTTTCCGATGGTGTTGGTGGCCATCTCCGTATGCAGGCCCAGGTCCTTCAGATCGAACAGCTCCTCAGCGATGGCGTTGGGCAGGGAGCCGATGCCGATCTGGATGCAGTCCCCGTCCCGCATGAGGGAGCGGACGTTCTTCGCCACCGCTATCTCCTCCGCCGTGGGGACCAGGTCCGGGATCTCCTGAATGGGATAATCCACCTCCGTGAGCCGGGTCACGTCCGCGATATTGATGTCCAGTCCGCCCCGGACCCGGGGCAGGCGGGGGTTGATCTCCAGGACGATCTTGTCCGCGCAGGCGTAGGTCGCGTCCTCGAACATCATGTCGAGACTTACCTGCATGTTGCCGTTCTCGTCCATGGGGGTGGCGGCGGCGATGAACACGTTGCATGGGTAATGGCCCTGGGTGAAGGTGGAGTAGTCGCACATATCCGCGGGGATGTAGGTGCAGTTGCCGGCGCGCATGCCGTTTTCCAGGTCCTTGCCCAAAAAGAAGGAGCCGGTGTTGATGCGGCCGTCCATGCCGGGCATGGTGATGAAGGGATAGGTGCCCTCGTGGCCCTTGATGCACTTCACGTCCGTGACCCGGTCCGCGATGGTGTGCATTTGGGACAGGATGGCGTCCGGGGCGTTGCAGGCGGCGGCGAAGGCCACCACGTTCCCGGATTCGATAACGTCGAGACAGTCCTCCACGGTGCCCTTCCGGGCGTCGTACATCGCTTGGTAATTCGTTCTCATGGCTGAGCTCCCCCTTGATCGGCCTTTACTGTGTCCATTATAGCGCATCCCCCGGGGATTGCAAGCGCCCGGGCGGCGCACAGACAGGGGCGGTTCGGCATATACTAACAGAGAGACGCGCGGGAACAGGCGTATTTTGTACAAAATACTCCTTGCGCAGGCGTTTAAATCGGCGTATAATTCACCACACACAGACAGATGACTTTAAGAGGAGGACATTTTCATGACGAAAGAGGGACGTTCTCATTACTACCTCGTTTCGGGGGACGCGCTGCCGGAGGTGTTCATCCGGGTGACGGAGGCCAAGGAGCTTCTGGATACGGGCGAGGTGCAGACCGTGGCGGAGGCGGCCGCGCGGGTGGGCATCTCCCGCTCGGCGTTTTATAAGTACAAAAACGCTGTCATGCCCTTCCAGGACCTGGGCCATGGCCGGATCGTGACCTTCCAGATGATGCTCCGGGACCACCAGGGCGTGCTGTCCGAGGTGCTGGGCCTGTTCGCCGGGACCGGCGCCAACATCCTGACCATCAACCAGGGCATCCCCACCAGCGGGACCGCGCCCGTCACCATCACGGCGGACATGGCGGACATGGATATCTCCTCCGAGGAGCTGCTGGAGCGGATCGAGGCGCTGGACGGTGTCATCCGCGCGGCGGTAGCCGCGGGCTGACCGGAGGGACACGGATGATAAAATACGCGATTTTGGGCTACGGCGTCGTAGGCGGCGGCGTAGCAGAGGTCATGGAGGAGCAGAAGCAGAAGATCGCCGCCCTGGTGGGGGAGCCGGTGGAGCTGAAATACATCCTCGTCCGGCACAACTACCCCGGCGACCGATTCGCCGACCGTATGGTGATGAATTTCTCCATCATCGAAAACGACCCGGAGGTAAAGATCGTCGCGGAGGTCATCGGCGGCGCGTCCGCAGCCTACGACTACACAAAGCGCGCGCTGCTGGCGGGCAAGAGCGTGGTTTCCAGCAACAAGGAGCTGGTGGCCATGCACGGCGCGGAGCTGTGCGATATCGCCCGGAAAAAGGGCGTCAACTACCTCTTTGAGGGCAGCGTCGGCGGGGGCATCCCCATCCTGCGGCCCCTGACCCAATGCCTGGCCGCCAACCGGATCGACGAGGTGTTCGGCATCCTGAACGGCACCACGAACTATATCCTCACCGCTATGGACGAACAGGGCCGCAGCTTCGGCGACGCCCTGAAGACCGCCCAGGAGCTGGGCTATGCCGAGGCGGACCCCACCGCCGACGTGGAGGGCATCGACGCCTGCCGCAAGACGGCGATCCTGGCGGACCTGTCCTTCGGGTACAATATGGATCCGACGAAGATCCCCACCAGCGGCATCACCAGGGTGACGGAGGCGGATCTGGAGCTGGCCCACGCCCTGGGCTATACCGTGAAGCTCCTGGGCCGCGCTGTCCGCACCCCCGGCGGCTGCTGCGCCTTTGTGGAGCCCCATCTCGTGCCCATGACCCATCTGCTGGCCTCCGTGGGAGGCGTCATGAACGCCTGTGTCGTCCGGGGCAGCGCCGTGGGCGAGGTGATGTTTTACGGTCCCGGCGCGGGCAAGCGCCCCACGGCCAGCGCCGTGGCCGGGGATATCGTGGACGCCGCCCAGCATCAGGCCTTCCGCAAGGATACGGACCTGGGCCGCTCCGGCGGCATCCTGGCGCCGGCGGACGATCTTCTCTGCCGGTGGTATGTCCGCTCCCCGGACGATCCCGACCTTGTGCAGTCCGCCTTTCCCGGCGCCGTGCCGGTGTACGGCTCCAGCCAGGAGTGCGGCTTCATCACCGAGCTCATGGACCGGAAGACCCTGGCGTCGAAGCTGGCGGCGGTGGAAGCCGGCGCCGCGTACCGCGTGCTCGAATGACCGCGCGGCGATCTGTCACGCCGCGTGATCGCAGATCTGAAATCGTAAGGAGTTTTTCGCATCCATGCTGATCGTACAGAAATTCGGCGGCTCCTCCGTCAAGGACGCGGATCGCATCCGCAGCGTCGCCCGCATCATCGCGGAGACGTTCCTGCTGGGTCATGACGTGGTGGTCGTTCTGTCCGCACAGGGAGATACCACCGACGACCTTCTGGCCAAGGCCGCGGAGCTGAACAGAAACCCCTCCATGCGGGAGCTCGACATGCTGCTCACCACCGGAGAGCAGCAGTCGGTGGCCCTGATGGCCATGTGCCTGGAGAGCATGGACCTGCCTGCCGTGAGCCTGACGGGCTGGCAGGCGGGCATCCGCACCGACGCCGCCGGGGGCGCCGCCCGCATCCGGCGGGTGGACACCGAGCGCCTGCGCCGGGAGATCGACAAGCGGCGCATCGTGCTGGTGACCGGGTTCCAGGGCGTCAACAAATACGATGACTATACCACCCTGGGCCGGGGCGGCAGCGATACCACGGCGGTGGCCCTGGCGGCGGCGCTCCACGCGGACCGCTGTCAGATCTATACCGACGTGGAGGGCGTGTATACCGCCGACCCGCGGAAGGTCCCCGCCGCCCGGAAGCTGGAGGAGATCACATACGATGAGATGCTGGAGCTGGCGTCCATGGGCGCGCAGGTCCTGATGAACCGCTCGGTAGAGCTTGCCAAGCGCTACGGCGTGGAGCTGGAGGTCCTCTCCTCCTACGTCCGGGCGCCCGGCACCAAGGTGAAGGAGGATTCAAAGCCCGTGGAAGAGATGAAGATCACCGGCATCGCCAAGGATGAGAACGCCGCCCGGATCACCGTGGCCCGGCTGCAGGATAAGCCCGGCGCGGCCTTTCGGGCGCTGAACGCCGTGGCTCGGGCCGGGGTGAACGTGGATATGATCATCCAGGCCAGCGGCAGGGACGATACCAACGACATGAGCTTCGTGGTGGCCGAGGCGGACGCCGACAGAGCTATGGCCGCCCTGGAGGAGAGAAAGGCCGCCATCGGCTTCGACCATCTGACCGCAGACAAAAATATCGCCAAGGTCAGCGTGGTGGGGGCGGGGATGATGTCCTCCGTCGGAGTGGCGTCCCTCATGTTCGAGGCCCTGACCGACGCCCACATCAACATCCAGATGATCTCCACCAGCGAGATCAAGATCTCCTGCGTCATCGAGCGCTCCGCCGCGGACCGGGCCGTCGCCGCCATCCACGGGAAGTTCTTCGAGAGCTGATACGGATCTATTCTATATATTGTGCGGCGCGCGCCGGTCCTAACTAGGGCTGGTGTGCGTCGTTTTTTGTCGAAAAAGAGTGTTGACAAGGGGCATGGTTGTGTGATAAATTGTTTCTACATTGTAACAACTTGTAACTTTTGACGATAGACATGAGGTGAACGCTATGTTGGAAACAGGGATGGATCAGGAGATGGGTCTGACCGGGCTGTCGGCGGATCAGGCTGTGCAGCTGACCCGGGAGCTTTGCGCGCGGCTGGCGGAGGAGGGGACGGAGTTCCACGGGAACATCTGGCCCGGCAGCGTCAGCATCAGCGAGGACGGGCATGCCCTCCTGGGCGAGGGCTCGGACGCCCCGGTGTCCGGCAGGAGCGCCGGACAGGTGGAGTATCTCGCGCCGGAGTTCTTCTGGGACGGTGAAGGCTCGGGTGCTTCCGACGTCTATTCCCTGGGCCTCATGCTGTACGCGGGCTGCAACCAGGGGTATCTGCCCTTTCAGCCCAAGGGCGGCGCCCTGACGGACAAGGACCGCTCCGGCGCTCTTCGCAAGCGGATGAAGGGCGAGGAGATCGTCCTGCCCGCCGGGATGAGCGCGGAGCTGGGCGCCGTGGTGAAGAAGGCCCTGGCCTACGAGCCGGAGGACCGATATGCCAGCCCCGCGGAGCTTCTGGCCGCCCTGGGCGCCACCGATGAGGCCCTCCCCGCCGGGGAGCCCGCCGCGGCCGCAGCCGCCGATGAGTTCGACTGGGACGCGGAGCCTGCCGCAGCCGCAGCCGCCGACGAGTTCGACTGGAGCGCGGAGCCCGCTGCCCGGGAGACGGCGGATGTGACGGCGGAGGCGGAGGAGTATGCCGTCCCCGATGAGAGCGTCACCGTGGAGGACGAGCTGGACTGGACCATGGCGGAGGAGCCGGAGGCTCCCGTCTCCGGGGAGGAGACCGACGCGCCCCGATACACCGTCCAGAAGGATTTTGAGAATACCCGCAGCCGGCGGACCTCCGCCGTGCCTGCCACCCGGACGAAGAAAAAGCTGTCCCCGGCGATCCCCATCCTGTGCGTGGCGGCGGCGGCCGTCATCGGCGGCGGGGTGTGGTACGCCCTGAACCAAAAGGCCCCCACTACCTCTCCCACGCTGGATCTGGACAATACCGTCATCAGCGAGCCCGTGGTCCTCACCGCGGAGAGCCCCGACCCGGAGACCACCGAGCCTCCCGCGCCCGAGGAAGACGTCCACACCGTGCAGATGCTGGACCTGGAAGAGGGCGAGGACGGGGAAGAGCCCCTGGAGGAAGGCGAGGACGCCGAGGAGACGGCGGAGGCTGTCACCGGCAGCGCTACCGTGGACGGTATGGACGTCACTCCCGCCAGCGATACGGTGTATGTCACCGGCACGGGCGTGAACCTGCGCACCGGTCCCGGCACCTCCTATGACGTGTCCATGACCCTCTCCAAGGGCGCGAAGCTCCAGCGCACCGGCACGGTGAACGGCTGGAGCCAGGTGCAGTACGAGGGCGAGGAGTACTATGTCTCCAGCAGCCTCGTCTCCGTGGACGAGGGCGGCGAGACCGAGAGCCTCAGCAATGATACCGGCAGCGGCTCCGGCGCCGGAAGCACAAGCACGAGCACGAGCACGAGTTCCGGCGACGGTACGAGGACCGGCGGCACCGGCACAAGCACCGGCAGCAGCTCCGGCACCGGAAGCTCCTCCGCCGTCACCTCCACCCGCGATGTGGTGAAGGTCACCGGCGCGGAGGTGAACCTGCGCACCGGCCCCGGCACCAACTATTCCGTCTCCACCACGGTGAAGAGCGGCACGGAGCTGCAGCGCACCGGCACCACCGGCAGCTGGAGCCGCGTGGAGTACCAGGGCAAGGAGCTCTATATCAGCAACAGCATGATCGGCACCGTCAGCTCGGACGCGGTCTCCGCCGCCGTGGGAACCCTGAAGGTGACCAGCGACGTGAACGTCCGTTCCGGCCCGGACACGAACCATGAGATCCTGGGCATCAGCCGCGTGGGCGAGACGCTCTCCATCACCGGTATCGTGGACGGCAAGTGGTACCGGGTGTCCTATGACGGCAAGGAGGGCTATGTGAACCGGAAGCTCATCTCCGTGCAGGACTTCGCCCTGATCACCGAGCAGAGCGGGAAGGTGGAGATCACCTCCAAGGCCAACATCCGGTCCGGCCCCAGCACCTCCTACTCCATCCTGGGCGAAGCGGACGTGGGCACGACCCTGACCGTGACGGGCTATACGGACAGCAACTGGTATCAGGTGAGCTATAACGGCGAGACCGGCTATGTGGCCGGGAACCTGGTGAAGGACGCCTGAGCCCGGACGACGATGACAGCAGCGCGGCGGCGCGGCGTTCCACCGCCGCGCCGCTGCCTTCACCGGACTTTTTTACGGATTTTTCCGGAGTGTTCATGTATTTGTAATAAGTATATACTATACTGGATCGCAGATGAAAACGGCGGGAGAAATGGGAAGCATGGAGAACGATAGGGAGAAAAACAAGGCCGCGTCGGAGGAGCCCACCTCCGCGTACCGGGATGCCATATACAGCCAGGCCCCGGCGGAGGGCCGGTCCTACGGGTACAATATCGCCCAGTGCTATGCCCGGGCGTCCGAGCAGGAGCCCCGGGTCCCCGAGAAGAAGCGCCGCCGTCACAGCGGTGCGGGCTGGATCGCCGTGGCTGTCGTCCTGGTGGCCGGCGTTCTGGTGGTGGGGCTCCTGGGCCCCGGCAGCGTGTTTCTGACGAACCGCGCCTCCGCCGTCAGCGAGACCCCTCCCAGCCGGGAGATCTTCGAGGAATTCGCCGCCTTCGGGGAGTCGGAGGAGGACCCTGCCGACAGTCTCGCCCTGACCCTTGCGGCGGACGATGGGCTCCGGGAGCTCTCCGCGGAGGATATCTACGATATCGCCTGCGGCTCCACCGTGGGCGTCACCATCCCCGGCTACGCCACGAATATCTTCGGCCAGACCGGCGCCTATACCGTCACCGGCACCGGCATCGTCCTGAACGAGGACGGCTATATCCTCACGAACTACCACGTTATAGACGCCTCCTATGAGAAGGGCGCCGCCATCCGGGTCATCACCTATGACGGTTCGGAGTACGAGGCCCAGGTGGTGGGCGTGGAGACCGACAGCGACCTGGCGGTACTGAAGGTGGAGGCCGAGGGCCTGGTCCCCGCGGAGATGGGGGATTCCGACGATCTGCGGGTGGGTCAGAGCATCTATACCGTGGGCAACCCCCTGGGGGAGCTGACCTATACCATGACCAGCGGCATCGTCTCGGCCCTGGACCGGAACATCACCACCGATGAGCACGTCACCGTGAACATGTTCCAGATCGACGCCGCCGTGAACAACGGCAACTCCGGCGGCCCGGTGTACAATGTCTACGGGCAGGTCATCGGCGTGGTCACCGCCAAGTTCTCTCTGGGCGGCATGGAGGGGCTGGGCTTTGCCATCCCGGTGAACGACGTCTGCCGCATCGCCAGCGACCTGGTGGAGAAGGGCTATGTCTCCGGCAAGGCGTATCTGGGCCTAACCACGGCCACGGTGTCCCCCAGCGTGGCGAAGTATTACGACATGGTGCAGGGGGTCTACATTTACGCCATTGAGGAGGGTTCCTGTTCCGAGGCCGCGGGTCTCGTGGCAGGGGATATCGTCACCGCCATCGACGGGATGCCGGTGAAGACCAGCTCGGAGCTTGTTAGGGCGGTGAAGCAGTATCGCGCGGGAGAGAGTGCGGAGCTGACCGTCTTCCGGGATCAGGATTATGTCCTGATCACCGTGGTGTTCGACGAGGAGCTCCCCGCCCCCCGGAGCGCCGCGGAGGAGGCCATTCCCGACGCCTCGGAGGATCTGATCGTCCGGGAGGGATGACCGGCCCTCCAGGACGGACCCAAATACGAAAAAGGGCGCGTTGCAGAATAGGATATTCTGTGACGCGCCTTTTCTACGGCAGGAACAGGCAAAGATTGTAAAACTGCGCCCGAAATGTGGAAAATT
>CAJOIC010000037.1 GCA_905234625.1 uncultured Oscillospiraceae bacterium
GGCAGGCAGTTGCCGGCCTTGATATCGGCGCTGGGTCCGGACTCGACGGTGTCGCCGGCCTTGATCCCGGCGGGAGCCAGGATGTAGGCCTTCTTGCCGTCCTCATAGCGGAGGAGGGCGATGAAGGCGGAGCGGTTGGGGTCGTACTCCAGGCGGAGAACGGTAGCCGTGCCCTCGGTGTTGCGTTTCCAGTCGATGACGCGGTACTTCTGCTTGTTGCCGCCGCCCTGGTGGCGGACGGTGATGCGGCCGTAGGAGTTGCGTCCGGCGTGCTTCTTCAGTGACTCGGTCAGGCTGCGCTCGGGACGAACGTGCTTCTCGACGCCCTCGAAGCCGGACACGCTCATATGACGGCGGGACGGCGTTGTGGGCTTGTAAGTTTTAATTGCCATTTCTCATTTCCTCCCTTACGCCATGCCTTCGAAGATCTCGATGTTCTTCGAGTCGGCGGAGAGCTTCACGACGGCCTTCTTCCAGTCGGCGGACTTGCCGGCGGGGAACCGGCCCTGCTGGCGCTTCTTGCCGCGCATGTGGGTCGTGGTGACCTTGATGACGGTAACGTCGAAGATCTCCTCGATCGCCTTCTTGATCTCGATCTTGTTGGCATCGGGGGCGACCTTGAACGCATACTTCTTGATGTCCAGGTCCTCCATGGACTGCTCAGTGATGACCGGAGCGATGATCACATCATAAGCGGATTTCATCAGGCGAACACCTCCTCGATCTTCTGAACCGCTGCCTTGTCCACCACGAGGGTGCCGCCGCAGAGGATCGTGTAGGGAGAGAGGATGGTGGCGGTGGTGACGGAGACGCCCTCGATGTTGCGGGCGGACTTCAGGACCGCTTCATCCACATTCTCAGTGATGACGAGAGCCTTGCCGGCAACGCCGGAGGCATCCAGGAACTGCTTGAAGGCCTTGGTCTTGATCTCGTCCATGTGGAGTCCGTCGACGACGATGATCTTGCTGTCGGCGGCCTTGGAGGACAGAGCGCTCTTGAGGGCGAGACGCTTGGTCTTCTTGGTAAGGCTGTAAGAGTAGTCGCGGGGCTTGGGAGCGAACGCGACGCCGCCGTGACGCCACACCGGAGATCCGGCATAGCCCGCGCGGGCGCGGCCGGTGCCCTTCTGACGCCAGGGCTTCTTGGTGGTGTAGGAGACCTCGCCCTTGGTCAGAGCACTCTGGGTGCCTTGACGCTGGTTGGCCAGGTAGTTCACGACGCTGGCGTGAAGCACAGGGCCATTGGGCTCGATCCCGAAGACGGCCTCGGAGAGTTCGTACTCGCCGATCTGCTGGCCGGCCATGTTGACCATTTTCGCTGTAGGCATTTCGATCTCTCCTTTCTGTTAACGGGTACGCGCAGAGGCCTTCTGCGGGTTGCGGCCGGAAGCCTTCTGCGGGTTGACGGGAGCCGCCGCCTGCACCTGCTTCTCGACGATCTTCTTGACGGTGTTCTTGATATAGACGATGCCGCCCTTAGGGCCGGGGACCGCGCCGCGAAGAACGATCATGTTCATCTCGGGGTCCACCTTGACCACGTCCAGGTTCTGGACGGTGACCTGCTCGACGCCCATGTGGCCCGCGCCGATCTTTCCCTTGAAGATGCGGGAGGGGTCGGTGGAAGAGCCCATGGAGCCGGCGTGACGGTGAACGGGGCCGCCGCCGTGGGTGGTGGGGGTGCGCTGAGCGCCCCAGCGCTTGATGACGCCGGCGTAGCCCTTACCTTTGCTGATGCCGGTAACGTCCACGTGATCGCCCTCGGCGAACACGTCCGCCTTGATGACGTCGCCCACGTTCAGGGCGTCGCAATCGTCCAGACGGAACTCATGCAGGTACTTTTTGGGAGCGACGGAAGCCTTCTCGAAGTGGCCCTTCTCGGGCTTCGTCAGCTTCTTCTCGGCAATGTCCTCAAAGCCGAGCTGGACGGAATCATAGCCTTCCTTCTCCACGGTCTTCTTCTGGGCGACCACGCAGGGGCCGGCCTCGATGACCGTCACGGGGACGACTTTGCCCGTCTCGTCGAAGATCTGCGTCATGCCGATCTTCTTACCGATAATGGCGTTTTTCATTGTTTTCCTCCTTCGGTTATTGGTTGGGCGGTCGGTAACGGCGGCCGCGCAACATGACCCGTCTGCCCTGGAGCAGACTATTGGTAGACCGGTGATCCGGTTGCCAACTAATTAAATAGGTATCCCTTACAGCTTGATCTCGATCTCGACGCCCGCGGGGACCTCGAGGTTCATCAGGGCCTCCACCGTCTTCTGAGTGGGGTTCATGATGTCGATGAGGCGCTTGTGGGTGCGGCGCTCGAACTGCTCGCGGCTGTCCTTATACTTATGGACGGCGCGCAGGATGGTGACGACCTCCTTCTGCGTGGGCAGGGGGATGGGGCCGGAGACCTTGGCGTCGGTGCGCTTCGCGGTCTCAACGATGGTCTCGGCGGCCTTGTCGATCAGCTGGTGGTCGTAGGCCTTGAGGCGGATGCGGATCATTTTCTTTGCTGCCATTGTTTTCCTCCAAATAATGTTGTACAGGTTTTACGTGTTCCCGTACGGGCGCCGGATTTCTGTACACTATGCCGTGCGTATCAGACCCTGTCTCAAAAAACATACCGGCAGCGCCGGTCGCATCTTGTCCAGACGATATACGCGGTACGGAAAGCCGGTTCCGTCCGATTCCAGGATCTCCCCCGCGGGGAGCTCCCCGGACTTGCTCCGCGATAGTTCCCGCCCGTCGGCGCAATCTATCGCATCGTCGCGCGCTCAAGCCCATCTCTCCGGGGCTCGGACTCCATCACGGTAATAAAGCCCGAAGACCTCCTGAGACATAAGCAAACGCCCCCCGTCGAGGACGCGAGCTTTAGTAGAATAACAAGAATCCCCCGGAATGTCAAGGGGGATTCTTCTTAAAATAGAAATATTTTCGATTATTTTTGATATTCTGTCCACTATCCCGTGTGTTCGCTCCCGAAACCTGTCGTTATGTCACCTTAGCTCGAAGGTATGGGGCATGAGCTGACTGAGACGGTAGGAGACGTACCGTCCGCCGGAACGGGTGCACAGGACCTCCATATCGTCCTTCCCGGCGAACTCCGCCAGCACCTGGCGGCAGGAGCCGCAGGGCATGCAGTAGGTCTCCCCCTCCCCGTAGATGGCGATGCGGACAAACTTCCGCCGTCCCTCGCTTACAGCCTTGACCACAGCGGTACGTTCGGCGCAGATGGTGGAGCCCAGGGCGGCGTTCTCCACGTTGCAGCCGGTGAACACGGAGCCGTCGGCGCACTCCAGCGCCGCCCCCACGGGAAAATGGGAGTAGGGCACATAGGCGTTGCGCGCGGCCTCCCGCGCCATATTGAGAAGATCGCGATCCGTCATAGCATTATCCTCCCCTCAGTTCAAGTCCACGGTCCAGTTTTCCATGCCGTAGAAGATATTGTCCTGGGTGGGGCTCAGGCCCGTGAGCACCCCCCTGTGAAAAAGCACCTCGCTCTTCTCGAAGCAGATGGGGGTGATGATCCCCATCTGGCCGATGTAAGAATACAGCGCCTCCGCCGCCGCGGGGAGCTCGTCGTCCGTGCAGGTGAGAAATCCCGACAGCAGTTCATCCAGGGCGGTATCCCGGACGCCGCCCGGGTTCAGGTCCTGGAAGGAGCCCAAAAGCAGGGTCAGGTCCCAGTCCGCGCAGAGGCGGACCTCGGCGTAGTAGATATCGAAATTCCCTTTTTTCAGGGCCTCCCGGTAATCGTCGTACCCCAGCTCCCGCAGATTCACGCCGAAGCCCGCGTCCTGGAGCTTCTTGGCGATGCTGCGGGCGGCGGCGACCTTCGTGGCGCTGTCGGAGCAGACGATGAAGTCGATGGTCCTTGCCATGCCGCCAAGCTCCAGTACGCCGTCCCCGTCCAGATCCCGGGCGCCGATGGCGGCCACGGCGGTCTCGAAGAGGGCGGTGGAATAGGACAGGCTCTGGGCCAGGTCCGCGGGATACAGGCTGCTCTGGGGCGCCACGGGCACCGTGGCGGCGGACCCCGCGCCCTTCATGATCTCGGACACGATGGTGTTCCGGTCGATGGCGTAGGTCATCATGAGCCGGTAGGCGGGCTGGGAGAACAGCCCGGAGAAGTTGTACCCCAGGTAGTGCATGCTGGAGGTATTCACATATTTAATAAGGTTAGCGCTGGAATAGCCCATGCTGGACATGCCGTTGGGGTCGTTGATGACCAGATCGATATAGGAGTCCTCGAAAGCCTGGAGGATGTCCACGGCGTTGGAGTATTCCTTGAGGTGGATGGTGTCCAGGGGCATTTCAGCAGCCTTGGGATGTTCCTCGAAGAGGGCGAGATACCGTCCGCTGCGGCTGAAGGCGTAGGGCCCCGTGCCGATGGGCCGATCGTCGAAGCCGGTGTTATACTCCACGCATGGGATATCCAGCAGGGCGTAGAACCGCCAGTCCGCCTCGCTGAGGGTGACGGCGAAGCTCTCATTGTCGATGGAGGAGACGCCCTTCACATGCCGCAGGCGGGTATAGTAGGGGCTGCTCTCGTAGTTCATGGCCACCTGGATGGAGTACACCGCGTCCAGGGCGGTCATCTGCCCTCCGTCGTGGAAGGTCCGCTCCGTGTCCACCCAGAACCTCCAGCTGACGCCGTCCTCCGTCTCCCAGGCGGTGATGAGGTTGGGATGGGCGGTGAAGCTCTCGTCCAACTCCACCAGGGACTCGTACACCAGCATGGCCACGACCTTGTTCCATGCGCTGGAGGTGCGGTAGGGGTTGAAGGAGGTATCCGACACATAGTTCAGCGAGAAGATATGGTCGGCGGCGTAGGTAGGGGCGAGCTCCTGGCCGATGCTCTGGCCCACCACCACCTCGGGTTCTTCGCTCTCCAGCTCCGTCAGCTCCTCATCCGACAGGGACAGGGGCGCGCAGCCGGCCGCCAGCGCCAGCAGCAGCGCGGCGAAAAACGCTATGGTCTTTTGTGCGAAACGATTCATACAAGCATTATCATGTTGGCCTGGGAGCCGCGGCGCATCCCCATGGCCCGGTGGGACCAGTATCTCTCCGGGGCGCACATGGTGCACTCACCCGTGTCCTCTATGTGCTCCGGCCCTACTCCCAGCTCCGCGAGCCGCCGGGCGATGACGCCGGGCAGGTCCAGGCGGTATTTCCCGGAGGCCTCCGGGTCCGGGTCGAAGAGCCCCGCCGCGCCGGTATCCAGCATATCGTCCATGGCGGAGACCACCTCCTCCCCCACCTGGAAGCAGCACTTCCTGATGCAGGGGCCGATGGCCGCCCGGATATCCTCAGGCCAGGCTCCCAGGGAGCCCATGGCCTCCACGGCGGCGCGGAGGATGTCCTTGGCCGTGGGCTTCCAGCCGCAGTGGACCGCCGCGACGACGCCGTGGACGGGGTCGTGCATGAGCACGGGGGCGCAGTCCGCCGTGAAAACCGCCAGCGGCAGGCCGGGGATATCGGTGACATATCCGTCCGCCTCCAGGACCGAGGGCTCGGTGATGCCGTGGGCATACTCGGGTCTTGCGATGAGGACGGTGTTCCCGTGGGCCTGCTTTCCGTGGACGAAAGCGCCGGTATCGATGCCCAGGGCACTTCCGAAGCGCCGCCAGTTCTCCGCCACGCGTTCGGGCACGTCGCCGATATTGTCGAGTCGGCCCAGGTTCAGGCTGTCATAGATGCCGGTGCTGACGCCTCCCAGGCGGGTAGAGAAACCGTGGGGGCAGGCGATGTTCCCGGCCTTGACCACAGATACCTTACCCATTGCGGCCGCAGCACTCCTTGTATTTCAGGGGCCGGCTGCCGTCGGCCTTCCACTTGCCGCAGGGGCAGGGGTCGTTCCGGCCGGGCTTCTTGGCCTTCTTGACGGGCTGTTTTTTGGCGGTAGAGTCCCCGCCGACATTATTGACGTTGGCCTTGGCCACGCTCTTGCGTTCGATGGTCTGCTCCTTTCGAACACGGACGGTAAAGATGCGGCGCACGACCTCCTCGCGGATGCCCTGGACCATGGCCTCAAACATGTCGAAGCCCTCCTGCTTGTAGGCGTCGATGGGCTTGACGTTGCCGTAGGCCCGCAGGCCGATGCCCTGGCGCAGATCGTCCATGGCGTCGATGTGCTCCATCCAGTACTCGTCCACCACTCGGAGCATGATGACCCGCTCCAGCTCCCGCATGACCACGGTGCCGTCGGGCAGGGTGCCGAACTCCTCCTCCCGGCGGGTATAGACCTGGTCGGCGATGGCCAGGAGCTTCTCCGTGAGAGCGTCCGCCGTCAGCTCCTTCATGCCCCCGGCTGGGACGGTGATCTGGCCCCTGGCCAGGAAGAGCTTGTAGAAGGGCTCCAGGACGGTCTCCAGGTGCTCCTCGTTCTCGGGGCAGTGCATGCCGCCGAGCCCGTCCATCACGGTCCCCCGAACGACCTCCTCGATCATGCCGCGGATAGACTCCTGCACATCCTCCCCGTCCAGGACCTTCCGGCGCTGTTCGTAGATGATGTTTCTCTGGACGTTCATCACATCGTCGTATTCCAGGGTATTCTTGCGGACCTGGAAGTTCCGGCTCTCCACCGTCTTCTGGGCCCGCTCGATGGAGTCGGAGAGCATCTTGTTGTCGATGGGGGTGTCCTCGTCAAAGCCCAGCGACTCCATCATGCTCATGACCCGCTCGGACCCGAACAGGCGCATGACGTCGTCGGTCATGGCGATGAAGAAGCGGCTCTCGCCGGGGTCGCCCTGACGGCCGGAACGGCCTCGGAGCTGGTTGTCGATGCGGCGGGCGTCGTGGCGCTCGGTGCCCAGGATGAAGAGGCCTCCCGCCTCGCGTACCTTCTCCGCCTCGGCGCTCGTGACCTCCCTGTGGGCGGCCATCCGCTCCTGGAAGAGCTTCCGCGCCTCCAGGACGGTCTCGTCGTCGGTATCGGCGTAGCCCGTGGCCTGGGAGATGACCTCGTCGTCGTACCCTGCCTTTTTCAGGTCCTGGCGGGCCAGGTACTCCGCGTTGCC
This sequence comes from uncultured Oscillospiraceae bacterium, assembly GCA_905234625.1. Classification (GTDB taxonomy): domain Bacteria; phylum Bacillota; class Clostridia; order Oscillospirales; family Oscillospiraceae; genus CAJOIG01. The sequence continues at coordinate 7,007 of CAJOIC010000037.1, forward strand.
GCCCAGGGTGATGTCGGTGCCGCGTCCGGCCATGTTGGTGGCGATGGTGACGGCCCCCAGCTTGCCTGCCTGGGCCACGATCTCCGCCTCCCGCTCGTGCTGCTTGGCGTTCAGCACACTGTGGGGGATGCCCCGCTTTTTCAGCAGGGACGAGAGATATTCACTCTTCTCGATGCTGACGGTGCCCACCAGCACGGGCTGGCCCTTGGCGTTGCACTCCTCGATCTGGCGGATGATGGCCCGGTTCTTCCCGGCCTCGTTTTTATACACCACATCCGGCCGATCGATGCGGGCCACGGGCTTGTTGGTGGGGATCTCCACGATGTCCAGGTTATAGATGGACATGAACTCCTCTTCCTCGGTGAGGGCCGTGCCGGTCATGCCGGAGAGCTTCCCGTAGAGGCGGAAGTAGTTCTGGAAGGTGATGGTGGCCAGGGTCTTGTTCTCCCGCTGGACCTCCACATGCTCCTTGGCCTCAATGGCCTGGTGCAGGCCCTCGGAATACCGGCGGCCCAGCATGAGGCGGCCGGTATGCTCGTCCACGATGATGACCTCGTTGTCCTTCACCACATAGTCTATGTCCCGGCGCATGACGCCGTGGGCCTTGATGGCCTGGTTGATGTGGTGAGCCAGGGTGGTGTTCTCTAGATCGGACAGATTCTCGATGCCGAAGAACCGCTCGGCCTTCTCCACGCCCTTGGCGGTGAGGCTGGCGGTGCGGGCCTTCTCGTCCACGAGATAATCCGCGTTCTCGTCCGCCTCTTCGAACTCCGCCTTTTCCTCCACGGAGACCACCATCCCCCGCCGGAGGGTGCAGACGAAGTCGTTGGCACGGGTGTAGAGGTCCGTGCTCTCGTCCCCCTGGCCGGAGATGATGAGAGGGGTCCGGGCCTCGTCGATGAGGATGGAGTCCACCTCGTCCACGATGGCGAAGAAATGGCCCCGCTGGACCATGTCCTTTTTATAGAGCGCCATATTGTCCCGGAGATAGTCGAAGCCCATCTCATTGTTGGTGCCGTAGGTGATATCGGCGTTGTAGGCCGCCTGCCGCTCCTCTCTGGTGAGGCCGTGGACGATGAGGCCCACGGTGAGCCCCAGGAAGGCATGGACCTTCCCCATCCACTCGGAGTCGCGCCTGGCCAGGTAGTCGTTCACGGTGACGATGTGGACGCCCTCTCCCTCCAGGGCGTTGAGGTAGCTGGGCAGGACGGCCACCAGGGTCTTGCCCTCGCCGGTCTTCATCTCGGCGATGCGTCCCTGATGGAGGACGATGCCGCCGATGAGCTGGACCCGGAAGGGCCGCATACCCAGGACCCGATCCGCGGCCTCCCGCACGGTGGCAAAGGCCTCGGGCAGGATATCGTCCGTGGTCTCTCCCGCGGCGAGACGGTCCTTGAATTCCTTCGTTTTCGCCTTGAGCTCATCGTCCGTCAGGGCGCGGTATTCCTCCTCCAGCGCTTCGATCCTGTCCACGATGGGTCGTATCTTCTTCAGCTCCCGCTCGGAGTGGGTGCCGAAGATCTTCTGCAAAAATGCCATGGTTCTCCCTTTCTTATCGATGTATGCGATGAAAGCGCATAGCTTCTCATAATAATTCAATGTATTATAGCATATTCCCGCGGCAAAGAAAAGAGAAATTGCGCCGCCGGGTTTTTTGGTGTATAATAACGTCGTAAAATCATGCGGTGAGGGGAGGGACCTTCCATGGAGGATTCCAGGCGCCATCGTCTGCTCTGGAACATCGCCTATTATCCCATCCGGGCGGCGCTGTGCCTGCGGTTCAACTACCACCCCAAGGTCCGGCCCATCGAGGGCCCAAGCATCATCGTGTCGAACCACGTGACGGACCTGGACCCCCTGCTCCTGGCCCTGACGGTGCGGAGATTCACCTACTTCGTGGCCTCGGAGCACGTATTCCGGCGGTTCGGGAAGCTCCTGACCTGGGCCCAGGGCCCCATCTCCCGCATGAAGGGCACCACCGCCAGCAGCACCGCCATGACCATCCTGCGCCGGGTGCGCAAGGGCTTCAACGTGGCCATATTCCCGGAGGCCAACCGCACCTTCAACGGCGTGAACCTCGAAATCGTGGAATCCACCGCCAAGCTCATCCGAAGCTCCGGCGCGAGCCTCGTGACCCACAGGTTCCGGGGCGGGTACTTCACCAGCCCCCGCTGGTCCGGGAACTCCATCCGCCGGGGACGCATGACCGGGGAGATCGTGAACATCTATCCCCCGGAGGAGCTGAAAAAAATGAAGCCCGAGGAGATCGCCGACATCATCCGCCGGGACATCGCCGAGGATGCCTACGCCACCCAGGCGGAGTGGAAGATCCCCTACAAGGGCAAAAACCTCGCCGAGCACATCGAGCGGACCCTGTGCGTCTGCCCCTCCTGCGGGTCCCTGGGGACCCTGGAGAGCAAGGGCGGCGGCTTCTCCTGCCGGAGCTGCGGCCTGACGGGGGAATACACCGAGCTGGGCTATCTGGAGGGGGAGGGTCTCCCCTTCTCCACCGTCACGGAGTGGGACCGCTGGCAGGCGGGGGAGCTCCAGAAGCGCGCCGACGCCGCCGGGGAGGACTGCGTGGCGGAGGACGACGGGGTTGAGCTCCACGAGGTGGACGATGATTTCCGGGAGTTTCCCGTCAGCGCCGGGACCCTGCGGATCTTCGCGGACCGGCTGGAGCTGGCGGACAGGCGCTTCCCCTTCCGGGACATCTCCGGCATCGCCATCAACGGCCCCCAGCTGCTTACCCTCACCCTCCGGGACAAGCACTATACCTTCACGTCGAAACGCATCGTGAACCTGCGCAAGTACATTACCCTTTTCCACGCCTTCACCGCGCCGGAAAAGATCCTGAGCCTGTAAAGGAAGGAGGCGGCCCCATGAGTCAGACCCTGCACTGGAAGCGTCACCGGTTCGTGTGGGACTTCCTGTATTACTGCTACGGTCCGTGGCTGCGGCTGCGGTACAATTACCGCCCGAAGAAGCACGTGGTCCAGGGCCCCGCCCTGATCGTGTCCAACCACTGCACCGACTTCGACCCCATCTTCCTGGGGCTCACCATCCGCTCCTTCTCCTACTATGTCGCCTCGGGCCACATGCTGAACAATCCCCGGAAGAAGTTTTTCTCAAAGCTCGTCCGCTGGGGCGCGGGCCCCATCGGGCGCATGAAGGGGGACGTGGGAGGCGACACCGCCCTGGGCACCCTCCGCCGCCTGAAAAAGGGCTTCAACGTCATCATCTTCCCTGAGGGCAACCGGACCTTCAACGGGGAGACGGCGGACATCGTGGAGTCCACCGCGAAGCTCGCCCGGGTCTCCGGCGCCAAGCTCGTGACCCACCGTTTCCGGGGCGGGTACCTCACCTGTCCCCGCTGGGGCGCGCCCAACTACCGCCGGGGCCTGGTGACGGGCGAGGTGGTCCGGGAGTTCTCCCCGGAGGAGCTGAAGGCCATGACCGTGGACGAGATCGCCGACGTCATCCGCACGGACATCCGGGAGAACGCCTACGAGACCCAGGCCAAGTGGAAGATCCGGTACAAGGGCCGGAACCTTGCGAAGAACATCGAGCGGGTGCTGTGCATCTGCCCCTCCTGCCGGAGACTCGGCTCCCTGGAGAGCAAGGGCAACACCTTCTCCTGCCGGAGCTGCGGTCTGACGGGGGAATATACCGAGCTGGGCTACCTGGAGGGCAAGGGTCTCCCCTTCCACACCATCCTGGACTGGGACCGCTGGCAGGCCCGGGAGCTCCAGAAGCGCGCCGACACCGCCGGGGACGCCTGCATCGCGGAGGACACGGACATGGAGCTGACGGAGCTGACGGAGGATTACGACGTAAAGCCCATCGCCAGGGGCCGCCTCGCCATCTTCCGGGATCGTCTGGAGTGCGCAGGCCTCACCATCCCCTTCTCCGACGTCACCGGCATGGGCGTCAACAGCGGGCAGACCCTCATCCTCACCGCCCGGGGCCGCCACTTCAACATCCAGTCCAACCGGGTCCGGAACCTGCGGAAGTACCTCACCCTCTACCACGCCGTCACCGCCCCGGACAAGCTCATGAGCATCTGAAACGCATAGCAAACGGCCTCCCAGGGATCGCCTCGGGAGGCCGCTTTTTTCTCTTGGAACAGGGGACGGTTCTGTGTTCCACCCCGGCACCCGCCGTGCCAAGGGTCATCTCGCGCTCCCATGGTATTCTTTCGCAACAAGGTAACGGATCAGGGAATACCGTCCGCCGCGGGATGCCCCAGGCACGGCCGTCTCGGCCTGCATGGCAGGGGACGGTCACACGCGGGGCCGACGGAGAAAGCCAAGATCGATGCCGTGGAGGGGAAGAGTGTGTCGAGCGAACATCAGAAAGAGTTCGCGAGATATACTCTTCACCGACAGCGGCTCGTGTATAAGCTTCCCTCGGCCCGAACCAAAATCATCCGCTCGCCGGAATGGGCCGGGGAGACGGCCGTGACCTCCGGAAGGCGGCCCCCGCAGAACTGTTCGCTTCGCTCACAACAACCTGCTGGGTGACACCTTCCGTCGGCAGGCTCGCCGGAGCCTTTTACCGCGGCTCGCTGGCTTGGCACAGGGCCGGTCATGTGTTCATCCGCTCGATGTACTCCTTGGGGTACTTGGGGTTCATGCGGCGGCAGACGGCGCCGTCGGGGCCCTCCAGCTTCGTGGAGGCTCCCGCGCCCATGGCCAGGATGGGGCAGAGCTCCTCCATCATCATGATGTTGTAGAGGTTCACGGTGCCGCCCCTGCGCCAGCCCACGTTCTCGAAGCCGCCGGACATGTACTTCTGCCGGTAGAGATAATACGGCACATACCCCGCCGATTTCAGCCGCTCCAGGGCGAAGTCCGTCATCCGTCCCACCGCCTCCGCGTCCGGCAGAAGCTCGGGGCGCTCCGCGAGAAAGGACCCGTTTTTGATGGCGAGGGTGTGGACGGTGACGTTCTCCGGCTCCAGGGACAGCACCCTCTCCAGGGTCCGCTCGAACCCCTCCGGCGTGTCCTTCGGTAGTCCCGCGATGAGGTCCATGTTCACCTGAAAGCCCCCCGCCTGCCGCACCAGCGCCAGGGCGTCCAGCACATCCTGCGCCGTGTGCTTCCGTCCGATGGCCTCCAGGACCTCGTCGGACATGGTCTGGGGATTCACCGATACCCGGGTCACCCCGTGGGCCTTCAGCACCGCCAGCTTCTCCGCCGTGATGGTGTCCGGCCGCCCGGCCTCCACGGTGTACTCCCGCAGGGCGGACAGGTCGAAATGCGTCTCCAGCGCCGAGCACAGCCGCTCGAGCTGCTCCGGCTCCAGCGTGGTGGGAGTGCCCCCGCCGAGATACAGCGCCGCGGGCCTCTGTCCGGCATCCCGCGCAGCCTGTCCCGTGCGCTCGATCTCTATCATGAGCGCGTCCAGATATGGCTCCACCAGCTTCCGGTTCCCGGCGACGGCGCTGGAGATGAACGAGCAGTAGGCGCAGCGGGTGGGACAGAAGGGGATGCCGACGTACAGGCCGATATCCCCGGGGCGGAGGCTGTTTTTCGCGGCGATGGTGTGACGGGTCGTGGTCTCGCAGAGAGCCGCCCTATCAGGGGCCACGTCGAAGTCCCGGGCGAAGTCCCCGGCGGTCCTCCCCTCCTCCAGATACCGGGCCATGAGCTTCCCGGGCTTCACCCCGGTGAGGGCGCCCCAGGCGGGCTTTTTCACCCCGGAGGCCAGGGCCGCCCGGTAGAAGGCCATTTTCAGGGCGTGCTGCTCCTGCCGGACGCGCTCCCGGTCGGAATCGTAGGGCCGGACGGGGACGCAGGCTTCAAAGCTCCTGCCCTCCCGAACGAGGCGGCAGGAAGCCGCCCCCTCCGCGACCGTCAGCTCCGCCCGGTCGCCCTTCGGCTCTCCCGCCGGGTAGGCGGGCCGCTCCGAGGGGAACAGCATGAGCAGGGACTGCTCCGCGGCGTATTTGTAGTCATGTCCGGAAAAGTACAGATCCATGGGCGCATCCTCTTGACACGGGTGATTTAATAGTAATGTGCAGTATATCACACAACCGACATTTTGCAAACCGGAGGAACCCTCATGAAAACCGACGTCGCCATCGTGGGCGCGGGTCCCGCGGGCATCTTCACCGCCGTGGAGATGCTGCGCCTGGGCAGTCATAAAAAGATCACCATCATCGAAAAGGGCAAGGCCGTGGAGGACCGCAGATGTCCCAAGGCCGTCACCAACAAATGCGTCAACTGCAAGCCCTACTGCGCCATCACCACGGGCTTTTCCGGCGCGGGCGCCTTCTCCGACGGCAAGCTCTCCCTGTCCTATGAGGTGGGCGGCGAGCTGCCGAACCTCATCGGGGCGAAGCTGGCCCAGGAGACCATCCACTACACCGACTCCATCTACCTGGAATTCGGCGCGGACAAGCATATCGAGGGTCTGGAGGAGACGGAGGAGGTAAAGCAAATCCGCACCCGGGCCATCCGGGCGGGGCTCAAGCTGGTGTCCTGCCCCATCCGGCACCTGGGCACGGAGAAGGCGCATACCCTCTATGAGGACATCGAGCATTGGCTCCAGGACCGGGGCGTGGAGATCCTCTTCGACACGGAGTGCACCGGCCTTCTCATAGAGGACGGCCGCTGCCGGGGGGTGCTCTATTCCGACCGGCATCAGGAGTTCGAGCTCTACGCCGACGAGACCGTGGTGGCCACGGGCCGCCGGGGGGCGGACTGGCTGGAGGGCATGTGCTCCACCTACGGCATCGACCACGTCCCCAGCACCGTGGACATCGGCGTGCGTGTGGAGGTGCGCAACGAGGTCATGGAGACCGTGAACCGGGCTCTGTATGAGTCGAAGCTCATCGGCTACCCCGCCCCCTTCAAGAACAAGGTCCGCACCTTCTGCCAGAACCCCGGCGGCTTCGTGGCCCAGGAGAACTACGACAACGGCCTGGCCGTTGTGAACGGGCATTCGTATAAGGAGCTCAAGAGCGACAATACGAACCTCGCCATCCTCTGCTCCCACAATTTCTCCGTCCCCTTCAACCAGCCCATCGCCTACGCCCAGAAGGTGGGCGAGCTGACGAACATGCTGGCAAACGGCCAGCTCCTCGTCCAGCGCTTCGGGGACATCCTGGACGGCAAGCGCACCTGGGACAAGGAGCTGTCCCGCTCGAACGTCGTCCCCACCCTGCCGGACGCCGTGGCGGGAGACATCACCTCCGCCATGCCCTACCGGGCCATGACCAACATCATCAACTTCATCAAGGCCATGGACCAGGTAGTCCCCGGCTTCGCCGCCTATGAGACCCTGCTGTACTCCCCGGAGCTGAAGTTCTACTCCAACCGCATCAGGATGGACGCGGACTTCAACACCAACGTCGCCGGCCTCCATTGTCTCGGCGACAGCTCCGGCTGGACCCGGGGGCTCATGATGAGCTCCGTCATGGGCGTGCTCATGGGCCGTAAGCTGGTGTGATAACGCCGTAAGGCGGAACAGGGGACGGTCACACGCGGGGCCGACGGAGAAAGCTAACGTCGATGCCGTGGAGGTGAAGAGTGTGTCGAGCGAACATCATAAAAAAGTTCGCGAGATATACTCTTCACCGACAGCGGCTCGTGTGTAAGCCCATCTCGGCCCCAGGGAAGACGGAACAGGGGACGGTCCTGTGTGCTTTCAGGCACATGGGACCGTCCCCTGTTTCATTTTTATTGCTGCGCTTTTCGGAAGCGCAGGAGCCCCAGGTTATGGGCGAGGGCCGTGAGGTTCTCCCCCTCCTCGGAGCGACCGAGGAGCTCCTGCCAACCCTCGGCGTCCGGGGGACCGGCGGCGATATCGCAGAAGTGCGCCGCCGTCTCCGACCCGAAGACCATGCCCACGGGCTCGCCCTCCGCCTTGCGGGAGAACGCCGCGAGGCAGGCGTCCGCGCCGCCGACAACGGTCTTTTGCCCCGGCTCGGTGAAGCTCTCCGCCTCCGCCAGGGCGGCCAGTGCCGCGAGGACGTCTCCCCCCTCGCTCCGGGCGCGGTAGCGCCGCCGCACGGGGCCCTCCTCCGTCCAGGGAACGCGGGGGAAGTATTTCTTTTTCAGCTTTTCCGTATCCATGACGCCATTATACTCGCAGCCCCGGAAAATGGCAACCCCGACGCCGATGCTACATCTTGCAAGCCAGTCAAGTAGTGTGATATACTACAAGAGCGACGTGAGGTTAATATCTGACCAGTTGGGGAGCACACTATGCCCAGGCATAGTCGTGCTACCCTATGTGTGCTCCCAACTGGTCACGCCTCGCGTCGCAACGAGTGGGTTTGTACGCTATGTAGCGCTCCGCCTTCTCGGTGGGGCGCTTTTTTGTTAGGAGGGAATGTGTATGGCCGACTATAAAACCATGTACCAGATTTTGTGTAAAGCTGCTTCAGAGGCCCTTGATGCGCTC
>CAJOIC010000038.1 GCA_905234625.1 uncultured Oscillospiraceae bacterium
GTGGTATGCAAGCTGGGAGCCAATCAGTCGTAAACCCGCATGAATACTGAGTTTTTTGTATCTTGCGCATACCCTTCTTTAGAAACGCATGTTCAACGACTTCTACGCAAAGGACACCAGCCGAAAAGTCCGCGCCATTTTTCAGGCTAAGGCAAAACGCGGCGAACACCTGGCCGCTCCACCCTTTGGGTATCTGAATGATCCCGACAAGCGGGGTCATTGGATCGTGGATGAAGAGGCGGCAAAGGTCATCCGACATATCTTTGACTTGACGATTGATGGGATAGGGCCGGAGGTCATCTCCCGAATCCTTGAAGCAGAGAAGGTTCTGACGGTAACGGCATATCACGCCATGAAGCAGGGAAAGCCGCTTCCCGAGAATCCATATTTATGGAGGAGCCAGTCCGTCATACCGATCCTGTCCCGCATGGAATACACCGGTTGTTCCTGCAGCTTCAAGACTTATTCTAAATCCTATAAGCTGAAAAAGAGGATCGAGAACAAGCCCGAGGATATGGTCGTCGTTCCCAATATGCAGGAGGCGATCATCCCGCAGGCACAGTGGGACCGTGTTCAGGAGCTTCGCAGGAATAAGCGCAGGCGGACAAAGGCCGATCGACAGGGCTTGTTTTCCGGTCTGTTGTTCTGCGCGGACTGTGGTGAGAAGCTCCATTTCGCCACCTGCAACACGATGCGGGAGAACCAGGATCATTATGTATGCGCCGGGTATAAGGGCAACAGAGGCTATTGCACCGCCCACTACATTCGAGAGGAAGTTCTGAGGGAGATCGTATTGGAGCGCATCCAGGCCATCAACCTGTATATCCATGATGACATCAACCGCTTTCAGGTCGAATGGCTGCAGGCCAGGCGCGATGACCACCAGAAGAGCATCCGGGACGCAAAGAAGCGGCTGGCTCAGAGCAGGAAGCGCCTCGATGATCTCGACGTGCTTATCGCCCGCGGGTATGAGGACGCCGTCCTCGGTGACCTGAGCATGGATCGCTACAAGAAGATGGCGCAGGACTATGAGACCGAGCAGGAACAGCTGAGGCAGGAGGTCGCCGCCCTGGAAGATTGGGTGGAGCAGGAAGAAGCTGCGGATGATGGCATGGAGCGTTTCCTCGCCTTAGTAGAAAAGTATGAGGAAGTCACCGAGCTCACGCCGACGATCGTGAACGAATACATCCAGAAGATTGTGGTTCATGCCCCGGATAAGTCCAGCGGCAAGCGCAGGCAGAAGATCCAGATCTTCTTCAACTTCCTCGGCGAGTTTAATATCCCCGCTCTGAACGAACCCATCATCGTGAACACCAACTATATACGCAGAAAGACAGCTTGACCTTAACGGTCAAACTGCCTTTCTGACAGATAATCCGAAAATAGTTACTTATCACTATTAACCCGTCTCCCACAAGGAAGATTTGGTTCGGATTATATTGGTTTGGTACGGCTGACGGGATTCGAACCCACGACCTTTGGCTCCGGAGGCCAACGCTCTATCCAGCTGAGCTACAGCCGCGTATGCGATTTAGCTTTGATATTATAGCGCATCGAGCTTGGAATATCAAGGGGGTTGTGATATACTTTTTTCGTCAAATCGTCAGTTTTGCTTGAGAGGTACACGATGATGAAAACGATGGTCCTGGGAAAGACCGGGCTCGTGGTCACGAAGCCCGCGTTCGGTGCGCTGCCCATCCAGCGCCGGTCGAAGGAGGAGGGCGCCGCCATCCTGCGCCGCGCCTATGAGGGCGGCATACGCTATTTCGACACCGCCAACGCCTATACCGATTCCGAGGAGAAGGTCGGCATGGCCCTGTCCGACGTGCGCAAGGACGTGGTGATCTCCACCAAAAGCCAGGGGCGGGATTACGACACCGTCAAAAAGCATATCGCGCTCTCCCTGGAGCGGATGCGGACGGACTATATCGACCTGTTCCAGTTCCACCTGGTCTCCAACTGGGAGGAGATCGACCGGGGCGCTTACGACGCGGCCCTGGAGGCAAAGGAAAAGGGCTATGTCCGCCATATCGGCGTCACGAGCCATAGCCTGAGCTTTGCCTTCGAGGCGGTGGAATCCGGTCGGTTCGAGACGATGCAGTATCCCTTCAGCTATCTGTCCAACGATGAGGAATTCCGTCTGGTGGCCCTCTGTCGGGAGAAGGACATGGGCTATATCGCCATGAAATCCCTGGCGGGCGGCCTGCTGTCCAACGCCCGGGCCGTCCACGCCTTCATGCGGGAGCAGGAGAACGTGGTGCCCATCTATGGCATCCAGACCATGGAGGAGCTGGAGCAGTGGCTGGCTCTGGCCGAAGAGGACCCCGCCATGGACGACGAGCTGAAGGCCGTCATCGACGGGGACCGGGCGCAGCTCTCCGGGCAGTTCTGTCGCAGCTGCGGCTACTGCATGCCCTGCCCCCAGGGGATCGAGATCCGTAACTGCGCCCGGATGGATATGCTCATCCGCCGCAGCCCCTGGCGCCCCTACTTCACTCCCGAGTGGCAGGCGAAGATGGAGCGCATCAACGACTGCGTGGAATGCGGCCGCTGCCGGTCCCGCTGCCCCTATAAGCTGGATACGCCGCGTATCCTCAAATACATGCTGAAGGATTACCGGGAGTTCTATGAAGCACATAAAAACGAGCTGTAAGCTCCTTCTTCTGGCACTTGTTTTTGTTATGTTAACTGCATGCGGCAGGGCCGAGACGCCGGTCGCCGTGGAGGAGGAGAGCGCCGCGCCCATGCAGACGGCGGATCCCACGTCCATGGAGAAGCACCAGAAGCAGGTGTTCGCCATGGACACCGTCATGATCCTCACCGCCTACGGAGACAGCGCCGAGACCGCCCTGGACGCGGCGGAGGCGCGGATCTATGCCCTGGAGGCCGATCTGGACCCGGAGAGTTCCTCCGGCTCCGTCCACGCCTTGAACGTCGGCGCGGGCGGCCAGGTGGTCATGAGCGGGGACTGTTATAGTGTTATGTCAACCGCCATGGAATACTGGCGTCTGTCCGGCGGCGCACTGGATCCGGGGATGTATCCTCTGTCGAAGGCCTGGGGCTTCATCGGCGGGGATTACCGGGTCCCCTCAGAGACGGAGATCAGCGCCCTGCTCTCCGCGAAGAACACCGGGAGCATCCTCCTGGACGACGCTGCCATGGCGGCCACGGTGCCCGTGGGGATGGAGGTATCCTTCGGCGCGGTGGCGAAGGGCTATACTGCCCAGGCCGTGGTGGATCTCATGGCGGATATGGGGGTGGAGAGCGCCGTCCTGTCCCTGGGCGGCAACGTCCAGACCCTGGGGGAGACGAAGCCCGACGGCTCTCAATGGCAGGTGGCGGTGACGGATCCCCGGGACACGGGGAGCTATGTGGGTATCCTGTCCGTGGGGCAGGCCGCGGTGGTGACCTCCGGCGGGTATCAGCGGTACTTTCAGCAGGACGGCGTCACGTACATCCATATCCTGGACCCGGCCACGGGCTATCCCGTAGCCAACGACCTGCTGTCCGTGACGGTGGTGACGGACGACGGCGCCAAGGCGGACGCCCTGTCCACGACGCTGTTCGTCCTGGGGCTTGACGGGGCTCTGGAGTTCTACCGGCAGCAGGGAGATTTCGAGATGGTGCTCGTCACGGGCGGAAGCCATGTCATCGTCACGCCCGGGCTGAAAGACTCCTTTTCCGGGGAGGTCGGATTCTATACCTATGACTATCTTGACTAGGCCCGCGCCGGAGGCGGCGGAAGCCCTGGTAGGAAAGCTCCTGGTGCGCCGTTTTCCGGACGGACGGGAGATCCGAGCCCGCATCACGGAGACGGAGGCGTATTTCCGGGAGACGGACACTGCCTGCCACGCCCGGTTCGGCCGGACGAAGCGGGCCGAGGTGCTGTATCATCCGGCGGGGACGATCTACGTTTACCTGTGCTACGGCATCCATTGGATGCTGAATCTGGTGACCGGGCCCGAGAACGACCCCCAAGCGGTACTGATCCGCGGGGTGGAGGGAGTCTCCGGCCCCGGACGTGTGACGAAGTACCTGGGGATCGACGGCGGACTCAACGACACCCGCCTGGGTCCGGCGCTGGACCTGGAGGACGACGGCGTTTGTCCGGAGATCACGCGCACCCCGCGCATCGGCATCGGATACGCCTCGGAGGAGGATCAGGCGAGGCTTTGGCGGTTTTGTATCCGCACAAACGTCTGAGCGGGCCTGGATTTTCTCCCGGGGCTCAGGAAGGCATTTTTCGAGGACGATTATGGAATGTTCGATTTGTCCGCGGCGCTGCGGGACGGAGCGTCCCGGGGGCTTCTGCGGCATGGGCGACCTGCCGGTGGTGAGCCGGGCGGCGCCCCATTTCTGGGAGGAGCCCTGCATCAGCGGTGAGCGGGGCAGCGGCGCGGTGTTTTTCGCCGGGTGCAATCTCCGGTGCGTCTTTTGCCAGAACTATGATATCAGCGCACTGCGGAAGGGGAGGGAGATCTCCGTCCCGCGGCTGCGGGAGATCTTTTCCGAGCTGGCCGCCCAGGGGGTACACAATATCAATCTTGTCACAGGCACCCATTTTGCGGGTGCCATCCGGGAGGCGCTGGCTCCGCCGCCGCCCCTGCCTGTGGTGTGGAACTGCGGCGGATATGAGTCCGCGGAGACGCTGTGGACCCTGGAGGGGAGGGTGCAGGTGTACCTGCCCGATATGAAGTATTCCGACGGACGGCTGGCGGGAGCGCTCTCCGCCGCGCCGGACTACCCCCGGGTCGCCGCAGAGGCTATCCGGGAGATGTTCCGCCAGACGGGGCCCTATGAGCTGGACGGGGAGGGGATGCTCACCCGGGGCGTGATGATCCGGCACCTGGTCCTGCCGGGAGAGCTGGACAATACCTTCGGTGTGCTGGACTGGATCGCGGATACCTTCCGGCCCGGCGACGTGCTGGTGAGCCTCATGGGACAGTATACCCCCAACGGTCACGGCGGTCCCGATCGGCGGCTGACAACGGAGGAGTATGAGAGAGCCGTGGCTTACATGGAGGCCTTGGGTCTCCTGGAGGGCTATACCCAGGAGCTGTCCAGCGCCGAGAGCGAATATACCCCGCTCTTTGACGGAACGGGTGTGTGAAACGACCAGACCGGAGGATATTCCTCCGGTCTGTTTTTGTGTGGTGTGACAGGGTGGAACAGGGGACGGTTCTGTGTTCCATTTTGGAACACAGAACCGTCCCCTGTTCCACATTGGGATTTATTCGCCATGGAGGCTGCGTAAGGCGGAGGTGGTCGACCATCCGGTGAGGCGGGAGATCTGCCGCAGAGAGAGGCCCCTGCCGCTGAGATGGCGGAGGGCATCTGTCTGCTTCGCCCGAGGGAGCTGCTGGAAGGCGGAAGCATCCCCACAGCCGCAGACGGCGGCCATGACCGAAGCGGCCTCCTCATCCGTGAGGCCTGTGCTCTGCGCCGGAGAGATATCCAAGACGCTGTCATTGTTCTTTTCGTTCAGAAACGAGAGGAGCGCGCTGCGTCCGGAGAACATCCCCATGGCGAAGGCGGTGTCCGTCAGACCGTCCGGCCAGCCGTTATAGCAGCTGTAGCTGCTCCAGCGATAGCTCTCGGGCTTCGCTGAGATCCTGGCTTTTACGGGGTTTTGCAGGATATAGCGCAGTACGGTGAGGAAATAGGCGTCGTCCTCCACAGGCTCGCTGCGGAAGCGACCCTGGTACAGCGGTCCGGTGCGCTGGTATTTCAAATTGTACCAATATACGAACTTGCAGCTGATCCGTTTGACGACGGTCTCCAGCGGCTCATCGCCGACCTTCAGCAGAAGATGGATGTGATTGTCCATCAGACAATAGCTGTAGAGCTCGAAGCCGCATACGGCCTTATACTCCCGGAGGATTCCGAGGTACTTCAGGCGGTCCTCCTCATCGAAGAAGATGTCCTGCCGGTTGATCCCCCGGAGGATGATATGATAGATCTGGGTCTGGCTTTGAATGCGCGCGGTCCTGGGCATTTCCATCACCTCTCACCGGCAGGATAGCAGGCGGAACGGACCTTGTCAATCCCTAATCGACACGGGCTGGCACAGAGGCGTGGAGCAGGGTTCGGAACAGGGGACGGTTCTATGTTCCAAAATGGAACATAGAACCGTCCCCTGTTCCACATAGAACTGTCCCCCTGTTCCATGGACGGAGCGGGGCGGGGGGAGACGTTCCGGAGGGCTGCGTTAACTTAACGTTAATCGCTTGACTTGGATTCCGATACCCTTTATAATTGTGGGTAAATTGGGTCGGTATATCCGGCCAAATAAAAATGGAGGTTCCACGCATGAAAAACGCATCCCGCATTTTCGCGCTGGTCCTGGCGCTGGCTATGCTCATGAGCCTGTCCGCCTTCGCCAGCGGCGATCCCTCCGGTGCTGCAGCGGATGAAGATCTCATCGCCATCGAATCCATCGATGACCTGAAGGTCTCCTCCTACGCCACGCTGGACGCGGTCGCCACCCGCTCCCAGGATAATGGCTTCATCTATGTCGGCTACGACGTCGTCGACGGCGAGCTGACCGGCGAGTCCAACTGGACCGGCGATATCACCGACATTACTCTCAACAATGCCGTCACCGGCGCCGGCTTCACCGCCGTCCGCGCCTCCGGCGAGATGAGCGACGTCACCGTCAACGGCGGCACCCTGGTGCTCACGAACGGCGCGAACGACTCCGAGGGCGAGCACGCCTCCGACTTCACCGGCATGGGAGCCGCGTTCGTCTCCTATGACGGCGCGAAGCTGACCGTGAAGGATGTGGACGTCACCACTGACGGCTTCGTCCGCGCGGGCGTCATCGTCGACCACGGCGCTGTCGGCTGGATCGAGGACAGCTCCTTCGTCACCTACGGCGCGAACCCCCTCACCGAGGCCTATGACGGCTATGTGAACTCCGCCACCACCAGCAAGATGCTCTCTCCCCCCTGGGTCCTGGGCATTCAGGGCGGCATCCGCACCGTCAACGTCCTTGACACCGAGGCTACCTTCGTTCTCGTGAACTCCACCATGGCCTCCGGCGGCTGGGGCGTCGTCTCCACCGACGGCTGCACCAAGCCCACCCTCATCATCATCGACTCCGAGCTGAGCATCCTGCCTGAGTCCGAGGGCGGCATGGATTCCGGCGCGGCGCTCTACGGCGATGCGTACAACGCCTACGGCTCCGGCTACGGCGCTTACCTCATCGGCTCCTGCGACGAGCAGTATTATGGCTCCGTCGTCTCCGGCGCTACCTTCGGCGCCATCGCCCGCGAGGGTTACGCCACCTATCAGTCCTCCAAGGGCGACATCCAGGTCGTCTCCGCCAAGGGCGAGGATCTGGGCACCGTCAAGGGCCAGGGCAATGTCTCCGAGATCAACACCGTCATCGGCGTCATGACCCACTCCTCCGAGGATGTCGGCCTGACCTACACCGACGGCACAATCATCAACACCGCCGCCGAGACGGTCCTGTACCGCTCCTCCGGCCACGCCGACTTCGTGTTCGATAACGCCGTCGTGAACCCCGGCAACGGCGTCATCGTGCAGATGATCGACGACGACGACTCCACCGTCGGCATGGGCGACTTCTCCACCATGGGCTTCAACACCGCCCTCATCGAGGCCGCGGGCATGCCCAGCCAGAACGGCAATGAGACCGGCGAGTCCGCCAGCAACGAGATGGCGAACGTGGTCTTCATGAACGGCGATTATGAGGGCGACCTCTACAACGGCACCGGCTACTACGGCCAGGCCGGCGACGTCATGAACGTCACCGTGGGCGAGAACGCCGCCCTCGAGGGCGCCATCGCTCTGACCGAGACCTTCCATGGCGTGCCTTACTCCGCCGAGGCCAAGGCCTTTGCCGACGCCGCCGACGGCGTGGAGTATGTCTTTATCGACAAGGATTTCAACGTCACCGACAAGGAAGCCGACGCGGCTTACATCCAGTTCACCCAGTTCACCATCGACCAGTACTACATGCTCTGCCGTATGATGAACCACATCTACAGCAACGGCTATGCCGGCGTCAACGTCACCGTTGAGAAGGACGGCGAGTGGGATGTCACCGGCGAGAGCCTCATCTCCTACCTGAAGGTGGAGGGCACCGTGAAGGGCGAGCTCACCGAGAACGCCGACGGCACCCTGACCCTGGTCCCCTCCGCTAAGACCGTCCCCGCGGGCGAGTACGGCTCCTACGTCGAGGCCAATGTCGCCGCCGCCCAGAGCATGGGCAACGCCGGCGGCTCCGCCGAGCCCGAGGGCATCACCACCAACAATACCGCCTCCGACGCCCCCTCTGCCGAGGCGCCCGCGGCGGTCGGCGCGTCCGTGGAGGACGCCTTCGTGGAGTACATCCACGAGTGGCTGCTCAACGAGCTGGAGAACAACAGCTCCATGACCATCGAGCAGATCGAGGACGAGTTCATGCCCCTCATCGAGGCCGGCGACTATGTCTCCTTCCCCGCCGAGATGCTGTGGAACGGCATGCTGAACACCGGTATGCCCATGACCTTCGAGGAGTTCGCAGCTCAGTACTGATACCCCGCAGAGACCCGGGCCGGATGCGTCAGCATCCGGCCTTTTTCGCTATGAGAGAATAGATAAGATTTCAATATTGTGACAATCCGGTGAAATCTATTGACTTAGTAGGGGGGAAAAATTATAATTATTATACATAAGCGATCCTTTTGAGATCGTTAAATTTTTATGGAGGATCATGACATGAAGAACGCATCCCGCATTTTCGCACTCGTGATGGCTCTGGCGATGATTATGAGCCTGGGCGCTTTCGCGAGCGGCGAGCCTTCCGGCGCTCCCTCCGGGGAGACCGCTGAGGTGAAGACCTCTTCCGGCACCAAGGACGTGTCCCAGATGACCGCGTCCGAGTACGAGTATCTCACCAACTATTCCAACCGTAAGACCCCCGGCAAGATCTATGTCGAGTTCGACGAGACCGGCAAGGCCGATATCGCTCTGGACGAGACCGTCACCGGCGAGGGCTTCACCGCTGTCTATGCTCATGGCGAGAACGCGGATGTCACCGTGTCCGGCGATCTGACCATCCTGGACGACTCCGACGGTCAGAACACCTCCGACTTCTCCGGCCAGGGCTCTGCTACCGTCGCCTATGACGGCGCGAACCTGACCCTGAAGGACCTGACCTACTACTCCGAGGGCTTTGAGCGCGGCGTTACCGTGGTGTCCCAGAACTCCCTCGTCACCATCGAGGACTCCGACATCACCGTCATGGGCGCGGACGCCCTGCACGACGCCTGGGAGGGCTATCACTCCAGCGCCGACCAGAACTACATGATCTCTCCCCCCTGGCCCCTGGGCCTCTATGGCGGCGGCCGTATCCTCAACATGATCGGCACCACGCCCAAGCTCATCATCAAGAACTCCGTCCTCACCGGCGGCCAGACCTGGGGCCTCCTGTCCACCGACTCCGGCTCCAGCATGACCATCGTGGTGGTCGACTCCGAGCTCAACTCCCTGCCCGAGAGCAAGGGCGGCTCCGACTCCGGCTGGCGCATCTTCGGCTATGACGAGGACGCTTACGGCTCCGCTTACGGCGCTTACTACATCGGCGGACCCACCCAGTACTACTATGGCGCCCAGTTCAACGGCGTGACCTATGCCGCCATCATCACCGGCGCCGAGAAGGGCGTTTACGCCTCCTCCAACGGCACCATCGCCATGGAAGACGCCTCCGGCGAGCCTCTCGGCACCGTCGAGGGCAAGGGCCAGCCCACCGTCATCAACGGCGTGTTCGGCTTCATGCAGCACAACTCCATTTCTGACGCTTTCTACATCATTGACGGCACCGTTGTCAACTCCGCTGACGCCATCGTCATCCAGAAGGCCGCGGACGGCAAGTTCGTCTTCGACGGCGCTGTCCTGAACTCCCAGAAGGGCGTCCTCTTCCAGATGATCGACAACGACGACGACTCCCGCATCGGCGGCAGCCCCATGGCGGTCGATCCCGGCTTCGACGAGACCTACGAGGATGCGAAGATCGCCTCCTACGGCGAAGGCTTCCCCGGCGTGAACTATGACGCTGCCACCCGCTCCGGCGGCAACACCGTCACCATCTCCTACGCCAACGGCACCTACAACGGCAACCTGTACAACGGCACCGGCTACTATGGCCAGTCCGGCGACAACATGGTCGTCACCCTGGGCGAGAACGCTATCCTCAACGGCGACATCGCTCTGA
Organism: uncultured Oscillospiraceae bacterium; assembly: GCA_905234625.1. GTDB lineage: Bacteria > Bacillota > Clostridia > Oscillospirales > Oscillospiraceae > CAJOIG01. Next base: position 10,220 of record CAJOIC010000038.1, read on the forward strand.
CCTCCACCATCAAGGGCGTGCCCTACAGCGCCGCTGCCATCAAGGGCATCGAGTACTATGGCGACGATATCGACTACATCCTCCTGGACGCTCAGGGCAACGTGACCAAGGACGAGAGCAAGGCTGCCTTCATCCAGATCACCAAGTACACCATCAACGAGTACTTCCTGCAGGGCCATGTGGAGAACCTCACCCACTTCAACGGCGTCTCCACCATCGACGTGACCGTGGAGGACGGCGCTGAGTGGATCGTCACCGGCGAGTCCCTCATCACCAAGCTCACCGTTGCCAACGGCGCTTTCGTCAAGGGCAACCTGGTCGAGAACGCTGACGGCTCCCTGACCATCACCGCCGGCTCCAGCATCATCCCCGCCGGCACCTACGGCGGCACCGTCACCGCGCAGGGCGGCGGCGTCAATGTCGGCGGCGGCGTGGACGCCTCCGGCGAGCTGAACGTCGAGGCGGCTGCGGCGGCTATCGCCAGCCCTGCCTCCGGTGAGGCTTCGTAATCAGGGGTTTCGCGTTTAAGCGCGTTTTCGCTGAAAACACTCACAAACAAAAGAACGAGCCTGCCTTCGGGCAGGCTCGTTTCCTTATACCAGCACCGGCTGGAGCTGTCGTCCCTCCAGGGCCGCGTGGACCGCCGGGACGATGAGAGCGTAGTCCAGGCTCAGGGACGAGGGCTTCGCCTCCGGGTCGTCCTGACCGAAGGGGACGAAATACACGTTCTTTCGGTTCAGAAGCCGCCCGATGTTCTCCGCCGAGGCGCCCAGGCCGTCGTTGGTGGAGACGCCGATGAGGAGCGGCTTGCCGTTGCGCAGATGCCCCTTTGCCGCCATGGTGACGGCGGTGTCCGTGATGCCGTGGGAGAGCTTGCCCAGGGTGTTCCCCGTGCAGGGGACGATGGCGAGCGCATCGATGGCGTTCCCCGGTCCAAGGGGCTCCGCCGCGGCCACGGAAATCACCGCCGGTCTGCCGCAGAGAGCCTCCAGCTTCTCCCGCCAGACGGCGCCCTCCCCAAAACGACTGTCCAGCTGAGCGGCCTCGCTGAAGATCGGGAGCACGTCGAAGGCGGCGCAGATCTCCGGCAGGACCGCCTCCAGCTTTCCGTAGGAGCAGTAGGAGCCGGTGAGAGCAAGGCCAAGTTTTGTCTTATTCAATTATGTCAACCTCCAAAACGCGGTATATGGCGTCTGCCATGACGTCGGCGCCGGATCTCGGCGCGTAAAGCCCCGGCAGACCGGGGGCCTTCAGGACCGGGGTGTTATCCGCCCATCCTCCCGGTGCACTGGCAAGATCCAGGCACAGGGACGCACCGTGATCTCCCCGCAGGATCTGGGCGGGGACCGTGTTCACCAGAACGTCGTATACATCGGTCATGCAATTTATGTCAACTGAATTATGTCCCCTTGCCGAAGCCAGCGCCCGGGCCTCCGGCGATCGGGCGGCAACGGTGACCTTGGCGCCCAGAGCGGCAAGCTTGTGGGCCAGGAGACTCCCGATGCGTCCGAAGCCCGCCACCAGGACGGAGAGCTCCGGCAGGCTGCGGTCCGCCCGGCGCATGATGAGCTCCAGAGCGCCCTCGGCGGTGAGAGCGGCGTTTTCGATGGTGTAGATGGGATCGTCCCAGTAGGGGATGCCCCGGCGTTCCGCAGGAGGCGCGATGATGCTGCGGCTGTCCGGCGTGAGGACGTGTCCGTCCGCCTCAAGACGGCGCTTCAGATGCAGGAACCGGGGATCGGCGCCGACGAAAGTAAACTCCATTTTTTTCACCTCTTCTTGCCATACTACGCAAAATGGGGTAAAATCGTGAACATAACGACGCAAAGGAGAATATCCATGAACGATATATTCACCCCCGCCGACATCCTCCTGCCGAGGGAGGGAACGGATATGACCCGCTGGGCTGCCGTGGCCTGCGACCAGTTTTCCGCCCAGCCGGAGTACTGGGAGGGCATGAGCGGATACGTGGGCGAGGCCCCCTCCGCCCTGCGGCTGATGCTGCCGGAGGCGTATCTCGGCGCACCGGACGTGGAGGAGCGGAAGACGGCCCTCGTCGAGACGATGAAAAACTACCTGGTGGGGGATGTGTTCCGAGAAATTCCGGATTCTTACGTGTTTGTGGAGCGGACGCTTCCCGGAGGAAAAGTAAGACGCGGCCTGGTGGGGAAACTGGACCTGGAGGCCTACGACTGGACGCCGGGGTCGAGGTCCCCGGTGCGGTCCACGGAGGCGACCCTGCCGGAGCGGCTGCCCACCCGGGTGGAGCTGCGGCGGCGGACAGCGCTGGAGATGCCCCACATCGTCCTGTTCATCGACGACCCGGAGGACACGGTCCTGGGGTCCGCGGAGCCGGGGGAGGAGCTGTATGACTTCGACCTGTACGCGGGCGGCGGTCATATCCGGGGCCGGCGTCTGACGGGCGCGGCGGCGGAGAAGGTCCGGGCGGCCATCAACGCCCTGCCCGGGGAGATCACCTTCGCCATGGGGGACGGCAACCACAGTCTTGCGGCGGCGAAGAACCGCTGGGAGGAGCTGAAGGCCGCCGGCGCGCCCATGGACCATCCTGCCCGGTACGCTCTGGCGGAGGCGGAGAACCTGCGGGACGACGCGGTGGAGTTCTTCCCCATCCACAGGGTCCTGTTCGATACGGACGAGGGCGGCTTCATCCGGGAGCTGACCGGCAGGGACACGGGGGAACTGGTGTCGGAGGCGGACGCCTTCTGCAAGGACTACATCGCGGAGCACGGCGGTTCGGTGGATTACATCCACGGCGAGGAGGAGGCCCGGCGCATGGGCTCTGAGCCGGGATGCGCGGCGCTTCTCATGCCTACCCTGCCCAAGGAGGAGCTGTTCCGCCACATCGAGACCCGGGGCAACTACCCCAAGAAGAGCTTTTCCGTGGGGCACAGCGTGGATAAGCGCTGGTATCTGGAATGCCGGAGGATCACGGCGGGCTGAATCGCACGATACGAAAAAACAGGGACGCCTGCAAGGGCGTCCCTGTTGGTTTTGGTGCAGTCAATAGAACGTTGCCACGGGCTCCTCGGGCTTTTCCACGTGCTCCAGGTGGGTGACGGTGAGCACGGGACCCTTTTTCCCGTAGGCCTTGTGCCACTTCACGTTTACCTTGGCGGTGAGGGTGACCCACTCCCCTTTGGCGAGGGTGGCGGCCTGGGGCCAGGAGGCGGCGAGGCCGGTGAACTGGATGTCGTTGGCGCAGCAGGTCATGATCTGCCGTCCGAAGATGAAGGTGTCGTCCGGGAGCTTGGGGCTCTTCACCACCATGCCTTTGTAGTGCAGGGTCTTGCCGTTGTACTTCCGGAAATCGTCAGAGAGATCGGAGTAGAACAGGGCATAATCCCGGTCCGCGATGTCCACCACCGGCGCCTCCAGGTCGAAGGGCAGGGGGTCCTCGATCTCGTCGTACTCCACGGTGCCGTCGGGCTTCTCATAGGCGATGTCCGCCCGGCGGGTGGCGGCCCGGACGATCTTGTGCAGCTCCATCCGGTCGATGTCGTCCCGGCAGCGGTTGAAGACCACCAGCTCGCAGGTCTTCAGCTTGTCGTACACGAACTGGCGCATGTTGGCGTTGTAGGATACGAAGGTCCCCGCGTCGCAGAAGAGGTACTCCTGGGCGATGACCCAGTTCTGCGGCATCTGCCGGAACAGCGTGTCCAGCATCCACATGCCGTTGTACTCCACGATTACCCGGACGCATTTGTGGGCATCCAGGAGTCCTTGCAGGGCCTGGGGCTCCAGGTCCTCCTCGTTTTCCACGGTCTCGATCCAGACGTTCTGGCTGGCGAAGGCGGAGGGGTCATACTCCTCCATGCCCTCCTCGCACAGGAGGATCAGCGTCCGGTCGCCGTTGTTGACCCGGGGGTCCTCCATGGATTCCTGGATGAATTTGGTCTTTCCGGCCTCCAGGAAGCCCGTGAACAGATAGACGGGGATCTCTTTCACAGCCCGAACAGCTCCTTTACCGCGTCCTCGCGGAGATTCGCGCCGATGACGCAAAGACGGCCCGCGATGTTGGCGGGACCGGTGCGCACGTCCTTCTCGCCCGGGGTGTAGTCGAAGTGGACCCAGGTCCCGTCCGGCGCGGCGACATAGCCCTTGGCCCGGACCACGAAGCCGAACCTCGCCTCGTCCTGCAGGGCGTCCAGCGCGGCGCCGATCTCCTCGGCGGTGAATTTCTTGGAGGTCTCCTCGCCCCAGCTCTGGAACACCTCGTCCGCGTCGTGGCCGTGGTGATGATGGTGGTGATGATGGTGGTGGCCGTGGTCGTGGTCATGATGATGCTCGTGCTCATGCTCATGGTCATGGTCATGATGGTGCTCGTGCTCATGCTCATGGTCGTCGTCATCATCGCCGTCGTGGTGATGATGGTGCTCGTGGCCGTCATCATCGTCGTCGTGGTGGTGATGATGGTGCTCGTGGCCGTCCTCGTCGTGGTCGTGGTGATGGTGACAGGAGCACTCGGGATCGTCGCACTCCTCGTCCTCCTCCTCGAAGTGCTCCTTGAGGAGGGCCTCCAGCTCGGCGGAGATGGTGTTCTTCTGCTCGATGGCGTCCAGGATCTGACGGCCGGAGATGGCGTCCCAGTCGGTGGAGACGATGACGGCGTCGGGGTTTTTCTCCCGCAGCAGGGCCTCGGCCTGGGCGATCTTCTCCTCGCTCATGCCGCCGGTGCGGGACAGGACGATGCAGCTGGCGGACTGGACCTGGTTGTCGAAGAACTCACCGAAGTTCTTCATATACATTTTTGTGCGGGATGCGTCCACCACGGTGGTGAGGCCGCCCAGCTCCACGCCGTCGAGACCCGCCGTCTGCACGGCGGCGACGATCTCGGAGAGCTTGCCCACGCCGGAGGGCTCGATGATGACCCGGTCCGGGGCGTACTGAGCGATGACCATGCGCAGGGCCTCCCGGAAGTCGCCGGTGAGGCTGCAGCAGATGCAGCCGGAGTTCATCTCGTTCACGGTGACGCCGGCGTCCTGAAGGAAGCCGCCGTCGATGCCGATCTCGCCGAACTCGTTTTCGATGAGGACCAGCTTCTCGCCGGAGTACCCCTCCGCGATGAGCTTCTTGATGAGGGTCGTTTTTCCGGCGCCGAGGAAGCCGGATACGATATGTCGATCTTTGTCATATATATCGCCTTTCTGAAAGAATGTTTTTTCTAAACAATCAGTATAACATATTCTTCCGAAAAAGCAAAGGACTATCGACGGCGGTCTTGCGCGATTTCGTAGACCTCTTCATCCTCGCGGACGCCTACTACCACGACCGGCATCTGCGTTTCCGTGCGCATGAGCTTATACAAAACACGCAGACCTGCGCTGCGCAGCTTGATTTTCAGCAGGCCGGTCAGGTTGCCGCTGCTGCGGCTCCCCAGGGGCTTACCGTAGCCGCCCTCCGATTGCGGGCGCGGGTCCTGTGATACCTTCTTGATGGCCTTCTGCACAAGGACCTTTTGGCTGCCATCCAGTGCTTGAAGGTCTTTGACCGCCTCCGGCAGATACTTGATATCCCACGGCTTCACTCGATTTCGACCTCATCCCAGCCCTCGAGGTCACTCTCCGTCACGCCGAGGCGCCGGAGCATCTCCTCCTGACTGATAAGGCTATCCGGGTCATAGGTAGCCAGCCGCTCCACGGCCAGAGCCGCGAGCCTTGCGTCGTTGAGCTCGTCCATCAGCTGAACGTACTCGGCGGGGGAGAGAAGGACGCACTCGGCGGCATTGTTCTTCATAACGACCTTTGCGCCGGAGCGCCGGACGTCTTCAAACACCTTCCCGGCCAGGCCCCGGTTGAATGCGGAGATAGGCACGGTGTCCTGAATGGCACTCATGACGGTACCCATCACATCATCCCCTTTCTTGGTCACTACTATATCACACCTCCTAGATAGCGTCAATGCTGAAACAGCGGAATTATCAGTTTACTTACTGATGTATTATATGCTGCGCAGCGGAGGATGATACACAGGAAACAGGAGGCGGGATATAAGGATAAAAAACAGCAGCCACTCTGATAGGGACGTGCGTAGCAAGATGGAGAACGAATACAAGCACCAGATCGAGGCGACCCGCAAAGAGCTTGCGGCGGCCGTGGGAGAGGCTTTCCGCGCAGACCCGGCACAGATCGACACGGCAACCCTTGAGCTGCTTAAAAGCGGCATCTGCACCCCGGACGAGTACGGCGCATTGCTTCACAAGGCCGCAGAGGACGGCAACCCGACCATGTGCAGACTTATCGGCCGGTATGCAGAGGACGCGGCAGCCGCAGCACTTGAGGCGGCGGGCGGCTATATGGGCGACCCGACCGCAAGCGCATTGCGAGCCGTGAGCTACCAGAGCAAGAGCTACAACGGCAAACAGTGGCTTGAGGCGTTCGACTATTTGACCGACGTGTATAACCGGGCTTGCAGAAACCCCGCCATGATTGATAGATGGGACGGGCTAACGGCCGAAACCGTAGACCGGTTTTAAGGGGGATACTATGACAGCACAGGAAAAGGCGGCGGCGACTAGAGCGAGGAACGCGGCGAAGCGCGAGGAACAACGAAAACAGCGTGAGAATGAAAAGGCCGCCTTGCTTGCGGCGCTGCGACGTGTGATAGATGATCCGAAAGCCGCCCCGGAAACCACGCTTGAAGCGGCGGCGCTGATCGTTCAGATTGAGCGGCTATGAGTCCGAAAAAGAAAGTTGAATCCCCGTGCCTTTACCGGGCGGGCGTGGATTGCGAGGAAAAGGACCGTTGTTCCCGCTGCGGTTGATGTCCGCGTGTAGAGCAAGAGCGGAAAGAAAAGATAAGGCAAAAGGCCCCTATTTGGAGAAAACCGAAATAAGAAAAAACAGGGATTTGTTGGAGAATTTCTGCATTCTGGGCGCACTTTCACAGACGCTAACCCATAGGAACTTATAACTCGGCTACCACTCTACAGGGCAATCCCGTCATCTCAGCATAATTCATGGGATAGGTATGGATGATACACTCGCCAATCACAGCCTTTAAATTACACAGATTTTCAATAATGAACACCCCGTGATCAGCACAATACTGATCCTTCGGT
>CAJOIC010000039.1 GCA_905234625.1 uncultured Oscillospiraceae bacterium
CTGAACGCCGGGGATCTCCGCGTAGGGGCCCATCTTGGCGGGGTCGCCGCCGGCGGCGTTGAAGGCCTTCTCGAACTCGTCGTACATCCAGGTCAGGTCAACGATGACGCCGGAGCCGATGGCGTGCTCGAGCTTCATCTCGGCCAGGGTGTAGCCGTAGCGCTCGCGGTCCACCTCTTCCTCGTGGAGGGTGTGGTTGGGAGCGTCGCAGTGGGTGGCGGCGTGCAGGGTGCCGGTGTAGGTGTTGGTGCGCTTATGGAAGCGCTCCAGATACTGACCGCGGGGGAACTGCAGGTCGGCGCGGGCGCCGGGGAACGGCCAGAGCGGCGTGTCCCAGCCCCAGGGCTGGCTCAGATCCCAGATCTTGGGCATCTTCTCGGTTTCCAGATACAGCTTGCTCTTGTCAAGAGGCATGTATGCCATAGCGATGATCCTCCTATCATGTTATCGCCTCGTCGAGGCAGTATTTTACTTTTACAGCTTACACCCTGGAACAATTCTAAAGTCAAGCCCAATTTCGTTGAAAACCGCCACGTTTTTTGTTATACTTATATTGAATCTGTATGCAGAGGTGGCGCAGGCATGAAATACAAGATCGGCGACGTGGCGAAGATCCTGGGCATCTCCCCCGATCTTTTGCGATACTACCAGAAAAAGGGCGTCGTCACCCCGACCACCGGGGAAAACAACAACTACCGCTACTACGATGCCTGGGACATCAACTTCCTCATCGACTGCCTGTGGTTCAAGAACTTCGGCTTCGGCATCGAGCAGACGGCGAAGCTGGTGTCGGACAGCTCCTACGACGACGTGCTGGCCGACATGCATGCCCGGGTGGAGGAGATCACCCAGTCCATCCGCCGGGAGCAGATGCTCCTGGAGCGCTCGGAGCAGTATTTCTCCGCCATGGGCCGGGTCCGGACCATGCTGGAAAAGTGCGACCTCGTGTATAGTCCCGAGTTCTACCTCTACCTGAACCGGCACAACTCCGACTATGAGAACATCGCCGAGCGGCAGGAGCTGTCCCACCAATGGCTGCAGTATATGCCCTTCGTGAACCGCAGCTTCGAGATCGAGCTGAAGGACCTGGAGGACCGGACGGACAACTACGCCTGGGGCTACTCCATGGGCATGGACTTCGTGGAGAAGCTGGGGGTGCCCCTGGAGCCGCCGGTGACCCACCTGCGCTCCGAGCCCAGCGTCCACGCCATCTTCAAGAGCTCCGGCAAGGACGAGTTCTCCCCGAAGCACATGAAGTTCGTCATGGACTACGTCCGTGAAAACGGCCTCACCGTCACGGGGAACGCCCGGGGGAACCTGGTCTGCTCCGTCATGGAGGAGGGCCGCCTCACCGGCTACTTCGAGGTCTGGCTCCCCATCGAACCGAAGGAGGGCCTTGTCTTTGCTCATCCCGAAAGATTCCATGACTGAGACGATCCACATCGGGAATACCGCCGCGCTGATCCTGGCGGGGGGACGCTCCAGCCGCATGGGGAGCGACAAGCCCCTGCTCGCCCTGGACGGGAGGACCCTGCTGCAGCGAGCCGTCAGCTTCTGGCAGGCGCAGGAGGGCATCGACGCCGTCCTCGTCGCCGCCGGGAGCCCGGAGCATCTGCCTGACCTGCCGGAGGGCGCCGTCCCCGTCTTCGACCTCTATCCCGGCTGCGGCCCCATGGCGGGGCTCCACGCCGCCTTTTCCCGGACCGACGCGGAGGTCCTGTACGTCAGCGCGGTGGATATGCCGTACCTGACCGCCGACGCGGTCCTGCCGCTCCCCCGGGGGGACGCCGCCGTGTACCAGAAGAACGGGCGGCCCGAGCCCCTCTTCGGCGTGTACCGCCGCTCCTGCCTGCCCGCCCTGGAAGCCTCCCTGGCAGGGGGCCAGCGGAAGATGTCCGCCCTGCTGGACGCGCTGGATGCAGATTATGTCAACCTTCCGGATGCCGCCTCCGGCCTGCTGGAGAATCTGAACACCCGGGTCGATTACCTGCGTGCGCTGGCGGGGTCGCCCCCGGCAGTCTGCTTCATGGGCTGGTCCGGCTCCGGCAAGACCACCTTTCTCGAAAAGCTCATCCCCCGGCTCACCGCCCGGGGCCTGCGGGTGGCCGTTATCAAGCATGACGGCCACGGCTTTGAAATCGATAAGCCCGGCAAGGACACCTGGCGCTTCGCCCGGGCCGGGGCTGTCGCCACCGCCATATCCGGTCCCAACGGCTGGGCGGTGATGAGCCCGGAGGACATCGAGCTTGCCAGCCTGCGGGAAAAGCTGCCCCCGTCAGACATCGTCCTCGTGGAGGGACACAAGCTCTCCCCCCTGCCCAAGGTGCAGATCTGGCGGGAGGCGGCGTCAAAGCCCTTCATCGCCCCGGACGAGACCCACTTCGCCGTCGTCACCGACGACGCCCCCGACACCTCCCTTCCCCGCCTCGGCCTGGACGACGCCGAGGCCTGCGCGGCGCTGCTGTGCCGCATCTTCCTCCCAGGAAAGGATGGAACGCCATGAAAGAGAAAATCGACGCCGCCTTTGTCCTGCGCTGGGTCAAGCGGCTTTTCATCTACTGCGCGGGCCTTTACATGATGGCCCTGGGCGTGGTCTTCTCCGCCAAATCCAGCCTGGGCGTCAGCCCCGTGGGATCCCTGGCAAACGTCCTCTATCAGATCGGCCTGGCGCAGAACGCTCCGAGTTATGTCAACCTTGGCAACTGCACCATCGCGGTCTACTGTCTGTATATCCTGACGGAATTCCTCATCCTCCGGAAGGATTTCAAGCCCGAGATGCTCCTGCAGCTGGTGGCGTCCATCGTGTTCGGCTGGCTGGTGAATCTGGCCACGGCCATGATGTCCTTCCTGCCGTCGCCCGGGAATTACGCCGTGCAGATGCTGTATCTTCTGTGCAGCATACCCCTGGTGGCCATCGGCGTCATGCTGTATCTCTCCCCGCAGATCCTGCCCACCCCCGGCGAGGGCATGAGCCTCGCCATCTCCAAAAAGACCGGCCTCACAGTGGGGTCGTCGAAGATGGTATTCGACTGCTCTCTCGTGGTGATCTCCTGCGTCACGTCCCTCATCTACTTCCACGGCCTCGTGGGCGTACGGGAGGGCACGGTCATCTGCGCGCTGCTGGTAGGCTTCGTCATGCGGCAGCTCATGAAGGTCTTTGAGAAGCCCCTCATGCGGTTCGTAGAGCGGGATACCAAGCTCCGTCAGGCCATGGGGGACGAGGAGTTCTACTTCGACGAGACCGGCAAGCCCAAGCTGCTCATCTCCATCGGCTGGGAGTTCGGCTCCGGCGGGTATGAGCTGGCAAAGAAGCTGGCGGACTATCTCGGCGTCCGGTTCTACGGGAACGACGAGCTCATCCCCCTGGAGGCGGAGGAGAGCGGTCTGCCGGAGAGCTTCATCCAGAAGCACGAGCACAATATGGCCCACGCCGTGGTGTACGACTTCATGACCGCGGGCTACGCCGTCAACATGGAGCTGTCCCCCCTGGAGCAGCTGTTCGCCGCCCAGACCAGGGTCATCCGCCGCATCGCCCAGAAGCCGGAGTCCTGCGTGCTGGTGGGGCGCTGTTCGGACTACATCCTCTACAACGATCCCAACAGCTTCCGCATCTTCATCCACGCCCCCACGGACTACCGGGTGCGGAAGATCTCCGAGAGCATGGGCATCTCCGAAAAGCAGGCCGCCGCGGACCTGGCCACCACGGACGCCTCCCGGTCCCGGCACTATGAGCACTTCACAGGACACCCCTGGGGCGACACCAAATACTACAACCTGGCCGTGGACACCAAGGCCTTCGGCGACGAGAAGAGCCTGGAGCTCATCGAGGACGCCATCCGCTGCTGGTGCCAGCACCGGGAGATCGACTACGAGGAGGCCCTGGCCGCCAAGGAGACCGCCTGAGCCCCGGCGGCCGCAAAAAGCATGGCAATTTATACCACGGGTTTATAGACAAACCCCGATCGGTGTGGTATAGTGGGCAGGAACTTTGGGGCGGGAGCCCGGAAAGGAGAAGCACGATGGCTAATCGTTCGACCTATATCATGAACCGCCGTCCGTACGCCGTGCGGCCGGTATCTCACGCCGATTCGGGCGAAGTATATCTATATCTATGCGCAGACGGGTCAAGCGAACGCGTCGTCTTCTGCTGACGAAAAAACCACGTTCCCCCTCTCGCATGAGAGGGGGAATTTTTTATGGACAAAACACGGAGTGCATGGCCCTGCATCGATATGGCCGCCACCGGCCGCAACATCCTGCGGCTGCGCCGGGCGGCGGGGCTTTCCGTCAGGGACATCCAGGCGGTCTTCGGCTTTTCCACGCCCCAGGCCGTCTATAAATGGCAGCGGGGCGAGGCTCTTCCCACGCTGGACAACATGACCGTACTCTCCCGGCTGCTGGGCGTCAGCATCGAGGAGATCATCCGATACGAAGGAAAGGAGGCGACGCCCCATGGATAAGACACCCGCCGCGCCGGAGAAAAACCCTCTCTGGACGCGGGATTTCACCATCATCACCGTGGGCAGCGTCGTCTCCATGCTGGGAAACGCCCTGTCGAGCTTCGCCATGGACCTGATGGTCCTGGACGTCACCGGCTCCACGCTGATGTTCGCGGTGTACAGCATCCTGTACATGCTGCCCAACGCCCTGGCCCCGGTGCTCATAGGGCCGTTTCTCGACCGGTTCTCCCGGAAGAAGACCATCTACACCCTGGACTTTATCACCGCGGGACTCTTCGCGGCCCTGACCGCAGTCCTCCTGACGGGACGGTTCAATATCTACGTCCTGTCCCTGGCGAATTTCCTTCTGGGAGCCATCGGCGGGATCTACTTCGCGGCGTACGACAGCTTCTATCCCCTTCTCATCCGGGAGGGAAATTTCCAGAAGGCCTACGCCGTGTCCTCCACCCTGGAGACCCTGTCCATGGTGATGCTGCCCGTCTCCGCCTTTATCTACAAGACCTTCGGCATCGTGCCGCTGTTTCTCGCAAACGCGGTCTCTTACCTGGCCGCCGCCATCCTGGAGACACAGATCCGGGCGGAGGAAGCCTACATCGACCTGCGGAAGAACGAGAGCGGCGGCGCGCCTCCGGGCCTGCGCCGGTTCACGGCGGACTTCCGGGAGGGGATGAAGTATCTCATCGGGGAGCGGGGCCTTCTCGCCGTGGCGATGTATTTCTTCTTCTCCGCCATGACCGGCGGCATGACCGGGGTCGTCACCCTGCCCTATTTCCGAAACACCTTCGCAAACGGGGAGTATGTGTTCATGCTCACCTGGGGCATGGCCAGCCTCGCCCGGTTCCTGGGCGGCATCGTGCACTATAACCTGAAGCTCCCCGCCGGGAGCCGCTATGCCGTCGCCTTCGGGGTGTATATCGCCATCGCGGTGCTGGAGGGGTCCTACCTCTTCTGCCCTGTGCCCGTCATGATGGTCATGACCTTCACCACCGGGCTTTTGGGGGTCACGTCCTATACCATCCGCATCTCCTCCACCCAGGCCTATGTCCCGGACGGGAAGAAGGGCCGCTTCAACGGCGCCTTCAACACGCTCTGTACCGTGGGTACCCTGGCCGGTCAGGCGGCCGCCGGGGTCCTGTCCCTGGCGGTGGGAGAACGGTGGGTCGTGGTCATCGCGAACGCTGTCTGCCTGGCCGCCGCCATCGTCCTCATCGGCGGGAACAGGCAGCACGTCTCCGCTATCTACAACACCCAGGCGTAAACCGCCCGGGTGTTTTGCTGACGGAAGCCGTCCCCTGTTCCACACGGCAAGCTCCATCATGTCAACATAAATTGACAAATCTTACCCCATCATATAGAATGAGCCCAGCTCCTTAGGGAGTTACCGGAGTAATCTGGCGAAAGAGCGCTGTTGTATATGGCGGTTAGCCACTTCCCTGTGAAGGGAGGTGATGCTGATGGGAAACAGGCCCTGGACGATAGTCCTGCGGTTTCTGATATGCCTTGCAGTCATCCTCGCGATGTTGCTTTACATATCCCCGAAAGCTTGTTGACCGCCCGGCTGGTACCCGAGCGGTCAACTTTAGTTGAACGTATGAGGGGCTGACCGTCAAAGCAACGGCGCCCTTTTGTATCTTCATTATAGCGACCAGAGCGATCGATGTCAACAACCAATCCTTTAAGGTGAATTGATATGGGGACGGTTCTATGTTCAAATGGAGCATATAACCGCCCTCTGTTCCACTCTTGTCATTCGCTGATGTACTCGATATACGGGCACTCGAACCAGTACCGGAAATGCCGCTGGGAGAGCTTCGTCTTCACCACGCCGACCTCTGTGCTGTGGGCCTCGATGACGTAACCGTCCCCGATGTACACGCCCACATGACCGGGGGCGTACACCAGCAGGCCCGGGACCTCGGGGATGCGCCGGAAGACGCCCCCCAGGCGGCCCTTTTTCTCCGCGGCGGCGAACAGCTCCTCCGTGCCGCAGTCGGGCACGCCGTTGACGCAGTAGCCGATGTCGTTCTCCGCGGGGTCGTACCAGCAGTAGGCCTTGACGAGTCCGGCGCAGTCCGTGGTCCGACGGTCCAGCCAGTTCGCCCGGATGAAGTCCTCATACTCCCCCACCTCGGGGTACTGGTCCAGCTTCATCTGCAGCCGCTCCTCCGTCAGCACATAGCCGAAGGTGCCCCACACATAGCCCCATCGGTGGTCCCAGACCTCCTCGGCAAAGGCCGCCAGGTCCAGGTTGTTCTTGGTATCCGGATGGGTGAAGTCCGGGTCATAGCTGTTGGACGTGTCCGAGCCGTATTCCAAATACGGCTCCGGGTGCAGAAGCCCGTCGTACCAGCCGTTCACAAGGCCGAAATACCCGATGCACACCGCAGCGAAAAACACCGCGGCAAAAATCGTCCAGAGAAGCTCGCGCTTCCCGGTTTTGCCGCGTTTTTTGGTCTTTTTCTTCGTCGCCTGTTTCATGGAAAGCCTCTCATTCTCCCGACGCCGCGCCGGAGGCCTCCCCGCTGGCCCGGGGCATGGGCATCCCGCCGCCGGGGAAACCGCCGCCCATGCCGCCGGAGGCGGCGCCCAGCTCCGAAGCGTCGATGAGGGCGGAGGGGTCCGCCGACTGTCCCTCGGAGGTGGCGGGGATGACGCCCGCCAGCTGGCCGGACACGCTCTGGGCCCTGAGCTCGAAGAAGGTCAGAAGCTGCTCCACGCCGTTGAGGAAGTCGCTGTATGTAGTAAAGGACCGGGGGTCCCGCTGGACATAGGGGTCGATGAGCTCCGCCGCCGCGCCGATCTCCTCCGCCAGACGGCCGCTGTCCATGAATTCCCGGAGAAATTCCGCGTACAGCGCGTGGTACCGGGCGATATACGCCTCATCGGAGAAGACCCAGGCCACCATGGGGCGCTCCTCCAGGGACCCGCTGGTGACGGGGGTGTCGATGGGGGAATTCACCACGGAGGCCATGCCGCCGCTGCCGAACTCTCCGAAGGCCTCGTTATAGTCCCAGGGGAGCATGGACAGACGCCCGTCCTTCTCGTACAGGTAGTAGTTGTGGACGGAGGAGCCGGTGTAGCTGTCGCCGTTGCAGACGAAGGTGTGCACCACGAGGTAGCGCAGCATGGCCTCCGTGTCCACCACCGACGGGATATCCTCCCCGGCGTTCAGCTTCCGCAGGGAGTCCAGGAGGACGTACTGCTCCTTCCGGGGCATATCCGTCTTCAGGCTGCCGAAGATGTTGGGATAGCTGTCGGGATCGTCGTCGGTGTAGATGAGCTTCACATCGTCCGAGCGGCCGAAGCCGCCTCCCGCGCCGCCGTTATTGAGGTTATCGGGCTTGAACAGACTGCCGTGGTCCGGGCCGTAATTCCGCTCGAGAAAGGCGTCCTCTATGCCCTCCACCGCCAGGTAAAAGCCCCAGTCCTCGCCGTTCACCGTCACGAACACATAGCTGCACAGGGGCGAGGCCACGCCGAACTCGCCCATCATGCGGTAGACGATATGGTCCCGCAGGCAGGAGTCGTCCACCACCAGGTTATTGAGTCCCAGCTTGTCGAGGCCGTGATAGGACAGGCCCTCGTCGAAGTGGTCGAACTCCACCTTGAAGCTGTATTTCCCCGTGGCCCGGGAGCGCTGCATGGAGCTGTTGCCCTTGCCTCGGATGGCGATGTTTTCATATGCCTCCCCGTCGATGGTCATGTCCACGGCGATATATTCCTTCTCCGTGCAGTTGAGGATGAAGGTGTTCCACGCGTCTCCGTCCACCGCGATGTCCAGCGCGTGGACATAGGCCGGATCGAACAGCAGATCCTCATATTCCATCCTCACGGGACCGGCGAGCTCCGGGGACGGTTCCGCCAAGGCCGCCTCGCTCTCCGCCGCATCCTCCGCCTCCGACGCTCTTCCCGGCGTCAGCAGCAGCACCGCCGCCAGCAGCGTCAGCGCCGCAAGCCCGGTGATCAGGATGCCCTTTATGCTTTTCCTCATGGCGTTTTACCCCCCCGGATGCCCGGTCATTTATAGCTATTATATGGTTTTCGACACGCCTCGTCAATGAAAAAGAACGCCCCGAGGGGCGTTCTTTTCTGATGGGCCGGATGGCTCAGTCGATGCCGCCGAAGCCTCCGGGAGGCACCTCGCCGGGAGCCAGGTCAGCGGGAGGAGGAGGGGGCATGGAGCCGTCGGGCATATTGGAGGCCTCGCCGGAGGCATTGCCCGCGGGAGCCGCCTCCGCCGGAGACACGGTGATGGTGCCGTCGGCATTCTCGGTGACGACGCCGTTCACGGTGCCGTCGATGATGTTGAGGCTGTTGATGATGCTGGTGCCGGTGACGTTCCAGACGGCGCCGTTATCCAGGGTGACGGTGATGCGGCCGATGCCGTTGTACGCCGGGGTGTTGACGACGCGGCGGGCAGCCAGGTAATCATAGGTGTTGGCGGCGGTGCCGTCCATGGGCTCGCCGGTCTTGTTGAAGAAGAACTGGCCGACGATGGGCTCTCCCTTCTCGTCACAGTGCTGAGCATAGCTGGTGGAGATCCGGCCGGTGAGCTCGGCATTGTCCAGCGTCACGTCGATGGTGGAGGTGCTCCAGGTGGACAGACGGTTGGTACTGCCGTCGTACTTCGCCATGGTGGAGGCGTTGTTGGAGGAGCCGGTGGAGTTCCAGATATCGCCCTCCAGGACGGAATTTTTGATGGTGACGGTCTTGGTGGTACCCTCGGCGGAGGCGCCGGTGGCGTCGCCCGGGGTGTTGGCGAGATACTCGTCGTAGGTCAGGTCGATGACGTCCATCTCCATGTCGTTGGCGTCGGTGCCCACGTCGTCGGTATCCATAAACTGGAAGAGCTTATGGCCCCAGGCATTGTCCGCCGTGTAGTTCACGGTGACATCGTCCAGGGTGATATCCACAGCTCCGGTGGACATGACGGCGAACAGCGCGTCAGCCACGTCGAAGTCGGACTCCTGGATCAGAGCGGTGTAGGCCTGGCCGTGGCTCATGAAGCCGATGCGGTCGGACCAGCCGTAGCCGCGCTGGGTGTCGGAGGCCGTGAAGTCGAAGGTGCCGCCGGTCATGATGGCAAGATAGTCGGGAGCATAGAACCGGCAGCCGTAGAAGTTGTCGTCGAAGCCGTCGCAGTAGGTGACGTAGCCGGAGCCCTCTTCGGTGCCGAAGGTGTCGATGAGGTACTTCTCGCCATCGTTCATAACGACCTCGATGTCGGCGTCAGCCTCGGAGGCCGCCTCGGCGCCGATGACGGCGACGGTATCGGTGGCGTTCAGGACGCCCTTGCCGGAGTCGGTGGACAGGACCGCCCAGTTGTCGCACACGGCGAGGGTGTCATAGAAGCTCAGGGTAGCGTTGCCGTAGCAGATGGCGCCGCGCATGGAGCCGTACAGGCCCAGGGCCAGAGGCGGACACTGGAGCATGGGAGCGCTCCAGTTGGAGGTCCAGTTCTCGTTGTCGTAGATGTAGTGGGTGCCGGAACCGAACATGCTGGAGTAATCCTCGGTATAATACTCGCCGGAGATGCCGTAGGCGTCGATCTCCTCGTCGGTCAGAGGCGCGTCGGCGATGATGAACCGGTCATAGGAGTAAGGCGCGAAGCCGTACTTATTCTCCGCGTCCTTGGCAAAAAGAACGGTATCATACACGTTCACCACGGAGCTGCCGCCGGCCCAGATACCGTCGCGCAGGGGACCCTCGGCGTTCACCTTGACGTGGTCGATGTCCATCTCGGCGCTGCCGGAAACGTTGATGCCGGTGCCCCAGCCGCCGTTCGTGCCGAAGTCGTTGCCGCCGAAGCCGGAGGTGTTCACGGTGACGTCGGAGACGGTGACCTTGGAGCCGTCCTCGTTGTAGACATAGATGGCGCTGATGTAATCCGCGTCCACGTTGATCTCGCCGCCGGTGACGGAATCGTCGGTGACAGCGACGCCCTGAGCCGCCGCGGGGATGGAGCGGGCCGCCTGGTACGCGCCGTCCTCGATGTCAACGACGCCCGTGAAATAGAACGGGCCCCAGTTGGCGGTGTTCATGGACATCATGACGGTGTCGAACTTGCCCTTCTCGAGGACGTAGAGCTCAGCGTCCGCCGTCCAGTTGGCAGGATCGTCAAGATCCACCACCGCGCCGTCCTTCACCAGAACGAAGGTCTCGGCGTCCACGTCGATGGTCTGGGAGGTACCGTCGGAGAAGGTGACGGTCTCATACTGGCTGTACAGGGCGGAGTCGACGAAATTCGCGTCCTTCTCCGCCAGCGCCACGGAGGTGATGACCCTTCCGGGCTCCTCGGAGGAGGCCAGCGCTCCCGCGCTCACGGACGCCAGCAGCAGCACGGCCAGAAGGACCGCCAGAAGTTTGCTGATACGTTTCATGGGATCTCCTTTCAGTCTTTGATCGTGCGAGACGAAACGCCTCATTTTTCACACAGTCAGTTTACCACATCCCACCCCAAATGGCAATGTGGGAATTTCCCCGGGGACCGGCCCGCATATACTGGGGCGAGACCAAAAAGGAGTCCTGTTTCAATGTCCATACCACAGTCACTCATGCGTTATCTCCCGGTCCTGCGCCGGGGCCCCGGCGCCAGGGCGGAGCTCTCCGGCGGTCCGGAGCATCCCCGGCTCCGGGGGACCGTCCGCTTTTACCAGACAGACCGGGGCGTCCTTGTGCTGGCAGAGGTGTCCGGCCTGCCACAAGAGGGTGGCAGGTGCGAGAACGACATCTTTGCCTTCCACATCCACAGCGGCAGCTCCTGCCGGGGCGGCCCGGAGGAGCCCTTTGCAGACGCCAAGGGCCATTACGACCCCGAGCACTGCCCGCACCCCGCCCACACCGGGGATATGCCGCCGCTGTTTTCCAACCGAGGCTATGCCCTCCAGGCGTTTCTCACGGACCGCTTTACCGTGCGGGAGATCATCGGCCGGACGGTCATCATCCATGAAGATGTGGACGACTTCACCTCCCAGCCCGCTGGGAACGCCGGAAGGCGGATCGCCTGCGGCGTGATCCGAAAACCGGGCCGCTGAACCCGCCTCACGGCACAAAAACAGGCGCCCGCGAAAGCGAGTGCCTGTTCTTGTTGCGAAAGCATGTGTCAGCGCGCTAGTTTTACAGGAGGCGGGTAAGCGCGTCGCCGTGCCGGAGGCGGATCTATAGAATATATAAAACCCGCAACCCCCTGATACAATCGGGATTGCGGGTGGAGCTAGTGATGTGACTCGAACACACGACCTGCTGATTACGAATCAGCTGCTCTACCGACTGAGCTACACTAGCAAGCTAAAACATATTAGCACAACCGGTGTTTGAAGTCAACAAAAACTTACCGCCCCGGCGCCGTTTCAGAACCCCAGGACATCGTTCACCAGGATGACCTTGATGCGCCCGGGATGCCGGGAAAAGCGGGTGACGAGGAACTGGCAGCAGATGGTGTCGATGGACTTGCAGTCCGAGCAGGCGCCGGTCCTGGCGCAGGGGGTAGAGAGCCCGAAGCGCTGGGCGTTGATGGGAGCCGCCACATTGCGGGCCCGCTTCATGGCGCTGTCCACGTCGCAGCAGACCTTGTTCATGCCTACGATGAGAAGCACCGTCTTCGGCCCCTGGGCGATGGCGGAGACACGGTTGGAGTTGCCGTCGATGTTCACGAGGACGCCGTCCTCCGTGATGGCGTTGGAGCTGGCCAGAAAGACGTCTGCGTCGTACGCCGCCAGCATGGCCGCCCGCTTATCCTCCATCTCATCCCGGTCGATGAAGTTATAATCTCCCGCCTTCAGCGCCTCCACGAGGCCGATCTCATGGACGCTCATGCCGCCGCCCATGGTGACCGTGCTCCCCTCGGGGATCAGCTCCAGGGCCAGCCGCAGGGCCGCCTCCCGGTCCTCCGCGTAATAGCCCGTCATGTTCCTGGTCGCCAGCCCCCTGATGACCTTCTGAGCCAGCAGCTCGTTACGTTTTCTGATGTTCTCGTCCATGCGAAGCTCCTCCGTTCCGGCGATGTGTCCGCCTTGTTTTTCTATTATAGCACAACCCCATGGGGTCCCGGAAGAAAAACCGGTCCGACCGGGTCCGCTTTCAACGGGACGGCCCCGCCTCAGCCGTCCACGGCCACGATGCGTCCAGCCGGAGCCACCGTGTTGGGATAGACCGTGTAGTCCTCCGCCGTGTGGCTCCGGAACCACTCCTCCACCAGCGCGTGGAGCTCCTCCCGGTCGTGTATGATCCAGTTGGCCATATCCCCGGTGTAGTTGTCGGCCTCATCGCCGGAAAGCGTCGTAACTCCTGTGCAGGTCCAGTCGTCCCCCACCTGGAGCCCGCCGGCGTTGGCGTCATAGATGAGCGTATCGCCCACCTTGACGGTAACGGGCGTGCCCCGGCCGCCATTGTCGGTATAGGTGACAAAAATGCCGGAGTACTGGGTAAAACCGATATCCTCCGCCTCCGGGTATACGCTCCGGAGGCCGCTGGTCACCATGCTCAGGATGTCCCCAGCGGTGTAGGTATCATAATATATGATCGTGGGATGCCCGAAGACGGACTGGATATCCTCCAGGGTGATGTCCCCCGCTTCGATGGAAGCCCGGAGACTGAAGCCGGGATAGGCCGCGAAGTCATAGGCCACCCCCATCTTCTCGGAGCAGGCCGAACGGAGCACGTCCGTCATCAGGTCCCCCAGGTTCGTCTCATTCCCCCGGACGCTGCCCCCCTCGTTTCCGGCGGACAGGCGCTCGCCGTTCAGGAAATACTCCGTGTACGCGATGGGTGCGCCCAGATCCTCCTTGACCCGGGCCAGAGCCAGATCCACCAGCGCCTGGACATCCGGGTCGGGTTCGATCCCGGTCATATCCGTGAGCACGTCTCCAGTCCGGGCCACGACCTGTCCGTCCCTCACATACAGGTACATGACGCCGATGCAGTAACCGAAGCACTGCGCCTGATTCACATAGGTGGGATCGCCGCCCACCAGGACACCCTGGCCCCGATCGATGATGGAGTGAGTGTGGCCGTCCACGAAGGCGTCCAGGCCGGTGACGGCGTTGGCCAGCTGCCAGGAGTTGGTGTCGTTGGAGGAGGCGCCGGAGGCTCCCTCCCCCATCCAGCCGGTATGGCCCACGCCTATTACCACCGTTGCTCCGTTCTCCCGCAGTTCGTCCACGCAGGCCTGGGCCTGGGCAACGGAGCCAAGGGGCTGCACCTCGGTCTTGAGGACACCGCCGCTGGTGGTCAGACCGAAGAGGCCGACGGCGGTGCCGTTTTCCGTCTCGAAGACCGCGGTCCGGGGATAGGGCATGACGCCGCCGGGCAGATCCTCCAGCCCCAGGCCGGAGAGGTCCGTGCCCCCATCGGCCGCCAGGCTCACCTTTTCATACAGCGCGTCAAAAAGCTCCGGACCCACGACGGGCTCATAGCCCTCCACGTACTCCTCCATGGTCAGGCCGTCCTCGTAGGTCTCTATGTTGGCGCAGAGGGTCCGGCTGTGCTCGTACAGGCCGGAGAGCAGCAGGTTGTGCCGCACCACGGCGTCCGCGCCGTAGTCGTTGTTGCCGGGAGCGATCACATCATAGATGGGGTCCATGATAGCGGGAATGAACTCCCCGTTGTAGGCTCCCGCCACGGCCTCGCCGCCGCCGTAGATGTCCCCGGCGGAGACGGTGATCACCAGGGAATAGTCCCCCGAGGCCTTCAGCGCGTCCGCCAGGCCCTTGACATAGGGCTCCACCTCGATGTGACCGTGGACGTCGTTGGTGTGGACGACGGCGATCACCTCGTCATAATCGCAGATGAACTGCACGTTCCCCATGACCGTACCGTTTTCCACCGTTTCGGACATGTCAAAGGTCACCGCCACCGGATAATCGCAGGAGACCTCCGCCCCGGGGTCGATCTCCAGCCGGCCCACGTGAGTGTCGCCGGTGAACTCGCAGGCGTCCCCGGGACCCAGCAGGAGCTCTTCCAGGGTCACGGCTTCCGGCAGGACGATCGTATCGCCGCCGCTCTCCCCGGAAGCGCCGGAGGCCTCGCCGCTGGCCGCCGCGGGACCGGCCCACAGCGCCAGCGTCGCGCACAGCGCAAGGCATATCGTCACGATCTTTCTCATAATACTCTCCCCCTCCGGGTGCTTCTGTACCCTGATCGGATTATATCATATATGTGCGGCCCCTTCAATCTTCCGCGCCGATCCCGCGATTTTCACGCCGTTGATCGAATGAACAAAATTTGCCTGTGATATTACCGACAAAACTGCAGAACATATACCCGGACGACGCGAGAGCGCGGCCATCCGAGCGCGGTCTGACCGCCATTGGACAGCCCGATCCCGCTGTCCAATGAACGGGAAAGGAGTGCAGATGAAATGGCTAATTCCAACAATCTTGTGAACCCCAACGCCCGCGAGGCGATGGACCGCTTCAAGATGGAGGCCGCCTCCGAGGTCGGCGTCAACCTGAAGCAGGGTTACAACGGTGATCTGACCTCTAAGCAGGCCGGTTCCGTCGGCGGCCAGATGGTCAAGAAGATGATCGAGGCCTACGAAAACGGCATGAAGTAAGATCGCTTCTCCTGTGAGGGCGGCGCGGCAGCAATGCCGCGCCGCTTTCCGCGCTGATGGAAGATGCAGGGATTTCCTCTTGACCTTCCTAAATTGCGTGATATAATCTAATATGTAGTATTTTGCGGAAAACAATATAATTTCACAAGAACTAACATAAAACACAACAAATCCGACAGAAACACACAGGAAAACGGAGGGTCCATCCATGGACTTCAAACTATCAAAGGAACAGGAAATGCTGCGGCAGATGTTCCGGGACTTTTGCCAGAACGAGGTGAAACCCCTGGCGGCCGAAGTGGACGAGGAGGAGCGCTTCCCCTGGGAAACCGTGAAAAAGATGGGAGAGCTGGGCCTCATGGGGGTCTACTTCCCCAAGGAATACGGCGGCGGCGGTGCGGACGTGCTGAGCTACGCCATGTTCGTGGAGGAGCTGGGCAAGGTCTGCGGCACCACCTCCATCATCGTCAGCTCCCACACCTCTCTGTGCTGCGCACCCATCTATGAGTTCGGCACCGAGGACCAGAAGCGGAAATACCTGCCCGATCTGCTCTCCGGGCGGAAGGTAGGCGCCTTCGGCCTGACAGAGCCCAGCGCCGGCACGGACGCCTCCTCCCTCGAGACCACCGCCGTCCTCGACGGCGACCACTACCTCCTGAACGGCTCCAAGATCTTCATCACGAACGGCGGCGCCGCCTCCACCTACATCATCTTCGCCATGACGGACAAGGCCAAGGGCCATCGAGGCATCTCCGCGTTCATCGTGGAGCGGGACTTCCCCGGCTTCTCCGTGGGCCGGGAGGAGAAGAAGATGGGCATCCGCGGCTCCTCCACGGCGGAGCTGGTCATGCAGGACTGCGTCGTGCCTAAGGAGAACCTGCTGGGCAGGGAGGGCCAGGGCTTCAAGATCGCCCTGCACACCCTGGACGGCGGCCGCATCGGCGTGGCCTCCCAGGCCCTGGGTCTGGGCGAGGGCGCCATCGACGAGGCCGTCGCCTACACCAAGGAGCGCATCCAGTTCGGCAAGCGCATCAGCCAGTTCCAGTGGACCCAGTTCCAGCTGGCGGACATGGCCACGAAGATGCAGGCGGCCCAGCATCTCGTCTATGCCGCAGCCTGCACCAAGCAGAACGGCGAGGACTACGGCAAGGAGGCCGCCATGGCGAAGCTCTTCGCCTCCGAGGCCGCGAGCGACGTGACCCGCCGCTGCGTCCAGCTCTTCGGCGGCTACGGCTTTACGAGAGAATACCCCGTGGAGCGCATGATGCGCGACGCGAAGATCACCGAGATATACGAGGGTACCAGCGAGGCCCAGCGCATGGTCATCGCCAAGTACCTGGGCGTGAACTGAGGAGGGACGGACTGTGAAGATCATCGTTTGCGTAAAACAGGTCCCGGACACCTCCGGCAAGGTCTCCGTCAAGGAGGACGGCACCCTCGACCGGGCATCCATGCCCGTCATCACGAACCACGACGACAAGAGCGCGGCGGAGGCGGCGCTCCGTCTCAAGGAAAAATACGGCTGCAGGGTCATCGCCGTCACCATGGGACCCGCCGCAGCGGAGAGCATGCTGCGGGACCTGCTCGCCATGGGCGTGGATGAGGCGTATCTCGTCTCCGACCGGGCCTTCGGCGGTTCCGACACCTTCGCCACCAGCCAGATCGTGGCCGCCGCCGTGCACCGCATCGGCATCGAGCCGGGCGATATCGTCCTCTGCGGACGGCAGGCCATCGACGGGGACACCGCCCAGGTGGGTCCCCAGATCGCGGAGAAGCTCCATCTGCCCCAGATCACCTACGCCGGAGCCATCGACATGGACGGGGATACCGTCACCGTCCGGCGGATGCTGGAGGACGGGTACATGACCATCCGGGCCAAGACCCCCTGCCTCATCACCTGCATCAAGGAGCTGAATCCCCCGCGGTATCCCTCCGTCATGGGCATTATGGACTGCATGCAGAAGCCCATCACCGTGCTGACCTACGAGGATCTGAAGGACGAGCCTCTCATCGAGGCGGACACCATCGGCTTGAAGGGTTCCCCCACGAACATCGCCAAATCCTTCACCCCGCCGCTGAAGGGCGAGGGCGTCATGCTGGAGGGCGCGGACAAGAACACCGTGGCCGATCTCGTCGCCCGTCTCGGCGCGAAGCACATTCTGTGAGGAGGGCGGACCCATATGAGCGAATTCATCTTTGAAAACACCAACACCGCTGATTTCCACGGCGTTTGGGTCTACTGCGAGCAGAGAAAGGGCGCTCTCATGAGCACCGATCTTGAGCTCATCAGCGAGGGCCGGAAGCTCGCGGACGAGCTTCACACCGAGCTCTGCGGCGTCCTTTTGGGGGACGGCGTGGCATCCCTCGCCTCCGAGCTGGGCGGCTACGGCGCGGACAAGGTCTATGTCTGCGAGAGCCCCCTGCTCCACGACTACACCACCGACGCCCACGCGAAGCTCGTGTGCGATCTCGTAGCGCAGTACAAGCCCGAGGTGGTGCTCTTCGGCGCGACGAACATCGGCCGGGACCTGGCCCCCCGGTGCGCCGCCCGGCTCCACACCGGCCTGTGCGCCGACTGCACCCATCTGGATGTGGACGTGGATACCTATGTGGACTTCCTCCGGACCAACTCCACCCTGGACGACAAGGGCATCGGCGCGGAGACCCTGCACAAGAAATTCGAGACGGACCTGAAAATGACCCGTCCCGCTTTCGGCGGTCACCTGATGGCGACCATCGTATGCCCCCGGTTCCGTCCCGCCATGGCGACGGTGCGGCCGGGCGTCATGACCCGCGCCCCCTTCGACGAGGCGAAGGCCGCCGCCGTGGAGGTCGTCCGGCCCGCCTTTGCGCTTTCGGAAGCCGACATCCGGACCGAGGTCGTCGAGGTCGTCAAGGCCGCGAAAGAGATGGTGGATCTTCTCGGCGCGGACGTCATCGTGTCCGTGGGCCGCGGCATCGGCTCCGATGTTGAGCGCGGCATCGCCCTGGGGCAGGAGCTGGCGGACGTCCTGGGCGGCGTCCTGGGCGGAAGCCGCGTCGCCATCGACTCCGGCTGGCTCTCCGCCGATCACCAGGTGGGGCAGACCGGCAAGACCGTCCATCCGAAGCTCTACATCGCGCTCGGCATCTCCGGCGCCATCCAGCACAAGGCGGGCATGCAGGATTCCGACTGCATCATCGCCGTGAACAAGAACCCTGCCGCCCCCATCTTCGAGATCGCGGACTACGGCATCACCGGGGACCTGTTCAAGGTGGCCCCCATGATGATCGAGCAGTTCCGCGCCCACAAGGACGCCAAGGCCAGCACCGCCCGTACTTTTTCTTGAAAGACGAAGGGCCCTTTGGGTCAAAAGCAGGCAAAAAGAACTTTATACATGTAAAGATACGGGATATCCCGCGCTTTCACAGTATTCTTAACCGGAAAAATTCCCGGATAAGTAATACCGTCTGCTGTGGGATATCCCGTAATTTTTTATCGGACCCGCCGATTATTCCCAAAAGAGATCGTCCAGGGTCTTGTCCAGCGCCTTGCAGATGGCGATGCAGAGCTTGATGGAGGGGTTATAATCCCCCTTCTCGATGGCGCTGATGGTCTGCCGGGACACCCCGCACAGCACCGCCAGCTCCTCCTGGGACAGATCCTTCGCCGCCCGGGCGGCTTTCAGCTTGAGGTTCTTCATTCGTCACGTTCCCCCGCATACTTCCGGATGAGCAGCGCGACGAGGATCACGAGGAACGACAGCGCCATGACGAGGGCGTTGCAGCCGGAAAAGGTCGGTACGCCGTTTTCCAGGATCGACCCGTCCACGATCTGGACGACTGCCGCGACACCGTCCGACAGTACGATGACCGCGCATAAGCCGAGATAATATGTTCCCTTCTCCCCTACGCGGAAAAACACATCCCTCATGATGCAGTACACCGCGAAGGTCACAAGCCCGATCATAAAGGCAACGAACATCGCCAGCGTCGCCGAGGCCAGGGGCACGATCTCCAGCTCCACCAGGAATATGGCCAGCGCCCCCGCGACGACAGCGGTTTGAAAGCCCCTCTTGTAGCCCTCCGCCCGCAGCGCCAGCTGCCTCTCATCATACTGTCTGTCCTTCGGTTCCTCCTTCCGTATGAGATACACCACAACGGCAATGACCACGACCAGGACGACCCCTGTCAGAAAATCAAACGCTTTATCCATGACTTTCCCTCCTTTGGACAAGATCGCTTCGATTGGATCCCTTGTGATGCCATAGTACACCGTCACACGCAATTTGTCAAGTTTATTTTATAAATTATTTTCTAAACTTTACTATTTGCCATAGGAAAACCGCTCTCCCGGAGGAGAGCGGTCTGTTTTCAAAGAATCAGTATTCCAGCTTGAGCTTATTGTGCACGATGCCGGGCTCGGGGCCCTTGAGCTTGCCGCAGATGCGGTGCCACAGCAGGCACAGCACGCCGAAGCCGCCGGAGACCAGCAGGATGACCCGCACGGCGGACCAGCCGCTCCAGAAGACGCCCAGGAGCATATCCGCTCCCGTCACCAGCGCCGCTCCCAGCAGGAGCCAGCGGCGGTTTTTCTTCTTGAAGAGCTCTTTTATGCTCCGGTCCGGGAAGATGAGCTTATACGCCGCGCAGAACACGCCCACGAGGACCGCCGCCTGGAGCAGGAAGCTGGCCACATAGGACCACACGGGGGACAGGGCGGAGAAGAGGCCGGTGCCGATGGCCACGGGGATGGCTCCCAGGGCCCACAGAGGCAGGAGAAACAGCGCCTTCACGGGCACGGGCAGCTTCAACAGCCAGGTGCGCAGGGTGTCGGTCTTGTTCAGCTCTTCGGGTTCGGTATATTCGATCTCCGCCTCCCCCAGCTCGTCCAGCTGGATCATGCGGGTGTGCGCCTCGAGGTACGCGTGATCGTGGAGCAGCTCGTCCGGCTGGAAGGCCAGGTTCGTGGCGACGCTGGCGACAGCCACGGTCACAGCCACGCCGGCAGCAACTTTTTTGTTCATCCGTACGCCTCCTTTCGGAAGACATAGACATTCCTACGGAGTTATTTTACCACAAAACCCCGGAGCTGAAAACAACAAATTGTAATATTTTCGGGGAAAAATATTATGTAAACGTAATCACTTTCCCGGTCAGATCCGCCTCGATGACCTCCCGCACCCGCTGGCTGAGGGCGGCGGTGGAGCCTCCCAGCTCCTCCGCCGGGATCACCCGGCAGATGCGGAGAAATACATCGGTATGCCGCCAGGGGAAATTTTCCCGAATGTTTTCGGCGCCCTGGACGGTGGCGATCACCAGGGGGACCCGGGCCTTCTGGGCGATCTTGAAGACTCCGTTGTGGAAGGGCAGCAGTCCCTCCTCCGGCGTCCGGTTCCGTGTCCCTTCCGGGTACACGCCGACGGAGACCACGTCGTTTTTCAAGAGATTCGCGGCGGCGTTGATGGTCTTCATGGCCTCCCGGGGATCCTCCCGGTCGATGGGGAGGAAATTCGCCCGGTAGATCATGGGTCCGGCGAGGGGGATGCGCAGGTTCTCGGGCTTCGTGATGATGGCCGTGGGGGTCTTCCGGAGGGCCCACACCGTAGTGATGGGGTCATAGGCCGAGCGGTGGTTCGACACGATGAGGAACCGCCCCTCCGGCAGCTTTTCAAGTCCCTCCGTGTGGATGCGCACCCGGGCGAACCGGCACAGGCAGGAGATCACCCAGTGCACGATGCCGCGGAAAACGGGGTGATCCTCCTCCGGCGGCGGAGCGCTCATGTCCACGGTCAGGGAGATAAGAAGGATGACGAGATACGTCAGCACCAGCAGCGCCGCGCCGAACCCGATCCAAAGGCCCAGAAACAGGAGCGCGGCCCGGCCGCCCTGGACACCGCTTCGCAGCGTAAGAAGCGCCGCGAGGAGCAGCCCCCCGATCTCAAACGGCAGGAACACGAGCCCCAGACCGTCGTCTCTCTTCACAAACATAGCTTATGCGTCTTCCTCGGTCCCGGTGACGGGCTCTCCGGTCAGTTCGCCGGGTACGGACCAGCCCAGATCCAGGGGCGCCTCCGCCCTCTCGGCGGGAAGGAACTCCGACCCGGGGATATCCTCCGCGGCGGCCGGCTCCGGGGCTTCGCCTCCCGGCAGGGACCAGCCGAAGTCCACGGACTCCGTCTGCTTCTGCGCTTTGGGACGGAGCTTCACCCCGTCGTACACCACGCAGGTGCCGCAGAGCCAGTCGTGGAAGGCCCGGTCCTCCTTGTCCGCCAGGACCATGAGGTAGCCCAGGCACAGGATGCCGCTGAGGAAGCGCCCCACCGTCTCCCGGTAGAGCACGTCGATGAAGCGCATGTCTCCGCCGTCGGCGCGCATCACCCGCAGACGCATGACCATCTTGCCCAGGGTGGCGCCGCCGAACCAGGTCAGCAGCACGAAATACGCCGAGACCAGCAGCCAGCACACCACGTCCAGCACACTGTGGTCGAAGATGAAGTTCTTCGCCGTCAGACCGTCCGCTCCGAAAAGCGCCGCGATGAAAAACGGCAGCCGGACGACGCACAGGGCGATGAAAAGCAGCGCCCGGTCGATGATATACGCCGCGGCGCGGGGGCCGAAGCCCGCCCGAGTCAGTTCATTATCCGGCATAGGCCATCACCACGATCCCGTTGTTCTCGTGCATGAGGTCCCGGAGGATCTCCGCCTCGGAGCGCGGGGTCAGCGCCTCGAGCTTGCCATAGATGTTGCGCAGAAGCTGGGTGAACATGTCCATCTCCGCGGGCTCCTCCTCATACAGGAGCAGTCCGGTGTTCTCGAGAAGATAGCTCTCATACTCCGAGTAGCGGCAGATGCCGTCGATGAAGCCCGCCTGCAGCGCCTGGGCCGCCAGCATCTCCCGGCCGTCGTCCAGGGCCTTGACCTGCTCCGCCGTCATGCCGCGTCCCTCCGCCACGATCTCCACGAACTGGTCGTACCACAGGTCCACTATGGACTGATAGATGGCGAGCTGCTCCTCCGTCCACTCCTGGCCGATGGAGCCGATGGCCTTGTTTTCGCTGGACTTGATGAGGACCTCCTCCACGCCGTACTTCTCGAACAGGCCGGAGAGGTTATAGGTGGAGACATACACGCCGATGTTCACGCAGATGCAGTTGCGGTTGGCCCAGATATTGTCCGCCGCCATGGCGATGTAGTACGCGCCGGAGCAGGCGGTGCTGTCAAAGTAGGCGTAGATGGGACGGCCCGTCTCCCGCTTATAGTCCATGAGCTTGAGGTAGACCTCGTCGGAGGCCTTCACCTCGCCGCCGCCGGAATCGATGAACAGCAGGATGCCGGCGTTGTTTTCGCAGGCGGCCAGCCGGTCGATATAGTCCAGGATATAGTCGAGATTGAAGCCCTCGGACATATAATCCGTCACACCGCCGCCGCTCAAGATGGTGCCCTCGATGTCGAGCTTCGCGATAAACGGCTCGTCGGGGAACAGAAAATCCTCCTCAATGGCGTACGCGCCGCCGAACAGAGAGTCCATGGAACCGTACATCTCCGCGACGCTCCGCTGCTGCCAGGTGTTCACCGCGACGCTGGCCACGCCCGCCAGGGCGAAGACCGCCACCGCGACGATGAGCCATATCCACTGTCTTTTGCTCATAATGCCTCCCTCGGCGGCGATGTGGCTGTCTTTTAAGTATGTATCGGTATCGCCGCGCCGGTCCAGTATACCACCCTCCGAAGGGATGTGTCAACGGCTTCACACGCCTTCGGGGGCGGGTGTTTTTTCCGATTTCCCGGAGGGTTATGTCCCCGTAAAATCCATTCCATAAATTTTATGAAAAATAAGACTACCCAAGCGTCGATTTCTGTGTTAATATAAATTGTCAGAAATATAAGCATGAGGTGTCATGAATATGGTGAAACTCTACATCGACGGACGGGAAATAGAGGCCGTCGAGGGTCAGTCCGTACTGGACGCCGCCCTTGCCGCCGACATCTATATTCCCCATCTGTGCTCCCACCCCGACCTGCCCGTACAGTCCAACTGCAAGCTCTGCGTTGTGAATGTGGAGGGCGAGCCCGGCGTGCAGTGCTCCTGCGAGGTCAAGGTCCGCGAGGGCATGCGCGTCACCACCAAGAGCGAGGATCTGATGCATCGCCGCCGCATGGCCATGGAGCTGATGCTGGCCGGTCATCCCCATGACTGCACCGGCTGCAAGCGCTTCGGCAAGTGCGAGCTGCAGACCCTGATGCAGTACCTGAGCGTGGTCCACGCCCGGATGCACCACGTCATCAAGAACTGCAACAACATCAATACCTCAAACCCCATCGTCAACCGTGAGATGGAGCGCTGTATCCAGTGCGGCCGCTGCGTCCGCGCATGCCAGGATCTGCGCAAGGCCGGCGTGCTGCGGTACAACAAGAAAAACGGCGAGACCTACATCGGCACCGAGGGCGACAAGCCCCTGCTGGACGCCGGCTGCCGCTTCTGCTCCGCCTGCGTGGCCGTCTGCCCCACCGGCGCTCTGACCGACATGGTGGGCATGTTCCGGGAGGATGTTCCCGCGGACGACGCCCTGGTCCCCTGCCAGGTGGAGTGCCCCGCCCACATCGACATCCCCGCCTACATCCGCGCGGTGAAGGAAGGCCGCTACTCCGATGCCGTGGGCATCATCCGCGAGAAGGTCACCTTCCCCCACACCCTGGGCTATATCTGCAACCACCTCTGCCAGACGGGCTGCAAGCACAAGCATGTCGGCCCCGTCTCCGAGGAAGGCCCCGCCCTCTCCATCCGCGACCTGAAGCGCTTCGCCGTGGAGAACGACACCGAGCAGGCCTGGAAGTCCCGCGGCTTCATGAAGCCCCGCACCGGCAAGAAGGTCGCCGTCATCGGCGCCGGCCCCTGCGGCATGACCACCGCCTACTACCTCAACAAGCTGGGCCACGACGTCACCGTCTACGAGAAGCGTCCCCAGCTCGGCGGCCCCATGACCTCCGGCATGCCCGCCTACCGCCTGCCCCTCAAGTACGTGGAGGAGGAGCTCAAGTACATCGTCGATTCCGGCGTGAAGTACGAGGTCAACCGCGAGATCTCCGACGTCGCCGCCCTGAAGGCGGAGAACGACGCCGTGGTCATCTGCGCGGGCGTCTCCAAGGGCAAGAAGCTCCCCATCCCCGGCTCCGACTTCAAGCAGGTCTACACCGCCATCGACATCCTGGCCGAGGTCCATGCCGGACAGAGCATGGAGAAGCTGGGCAAGACCGTCTGCATCATCGGCGCCGGCGCCGTGGGCTATGACTGCGCCCGCACCCTCGTCCGCATGGGCATCACCGTGAACCTTGCCTGCCTCGAGAAGGGCGACAAGATCCTCGCCGACAAGGAGGATCAGGATCAGGGCCGCGAGGAGGGCATCATCTCCTATCCCGGCCGCTCCTTCGAGGCCATCGAGGGCACCCCCGATCAGGTCACCGGCCTGCGGGTACATACCGTCATCTCCTCCACCTACGACAAAGCCACCGGCCGCGTCACCGAGGTAGCCGAGGAGGGCAGCCAGATGGTGATCCCCTGCGACTCCGTCATCTTCGCCACCGGTCAGCGTCCGGGTCTCGACGATTTCGAGAACTTCGGCATCGAGCTTTCCCGCGGCTTCCCCATCAACCCCGCCAACGGCAAGCCCGAGCACATCACGAGCATGGACGGCGTCTTCGCCGCCGGCGACGTGATCACGGGTATCAGCTTCGTCATCAAGGCCATCGCCCAGGGCCGTGAGGTCGTCCCCATCGTGGACAAGTACCTCGGCGGCGACGGCGTCATCGACGAGACCCTCGTCGACCGCGAGCGGGACCCCGAGATCGGCGAGATCGAGGGCTTCGGCATGCTGCCTCGGGTCGAGATGCCGCTCATGACGCCGGAAGAGCGTCTGGCGGACCCCTGGAAGTCCGTTTATACCACGTACACCTGCGATCAGGCCAAGTGCGAGGCCACGCGCTGCCTCCAGTGCGACCTGCGCAAGGACATCGCCAAGACCCGTCTGTGGACGGAGTATTCCATCAAGTAAGGAGGCCCGGCTATGTATCGCGAAGAATATTTTGGTGAGATCCCCACCCGCGACACGCTCACCGCGGGCGTCTGCCCCGTGAAGTGGGCTCTGGGCGTCGCCACCGCCGCCCGTGAGGCTTCGGACGGCAAGAACGTCATGGGCCGGGACGGCATGACCCAGCTCCAGCAGATCCTCTCCGACCTCACCACCGGCAACGCCGAGGACGACGATCTGGAGCTCGTGCGCGAGATCTGCAACGTCATCATCACCACCCCCGGCTGCGAGCACTCCAGCGCCGCCGCCGCGGACATCCTGTGGAGCCTGGAAAACAACACCATGGACTGGAACAACCATCGCCGCAAAAAATGCGCGAACGGCATCTGCTGGGAGAACGCAGCAGCCGCCCCCGGCGCCGGCGAGGGTCGCCAGCGCCGCCGCCGCAGAGGCGGCGGAGGCTCCTCCGAGGAGTGACTCCCTGACGCGAAAAAGGGCGCGTTGCAGAATAGCGCCGAATGAAACAAAGGCACCAGCTTTCCCGAAAAGGGGTTGGCTGGTGCCTCTGTTTGCGTTAGAATTATGGTG
>CAJOIC010000040.1:0-9838 GCA_905234625.1 uncultured Oscillospiraceae bacterium
GTTCTGCTGTGATAACATACTTGCTTGCCATTTTCATCACCCGGAAGCATTATATCACAGCTTGTCGAAATATTAAAGCTTTTTAACAAGGAATAGTATAATAATGTGGAACAGGGGACGGTTCTATGTTCCAATTTGGAACACAGAACCGTCCCCTGTTCCACCGTCGAACCGTCCCCTGTTCCACAGAAGGACGCTGCTCGCAATGCAGAGATGTCTGTCAGGCGGTGAAATGCGCGGTGAAAATGAGGCGCTTGCCGTCCGGGCTGACGGCGGTCAGACTGCCGCCCATGGCCTCCGCCAGAGAGCGGGCCAGGGGCAGGCCGAGGCCGTACCCGGGCTGGGTGCTGCTGCGGGAGGCGTCCGCCCGGTAGAACCGGTCGAAGAGCTTCTCCTGCTTTCCGGCGGCGAGGCCCTCGGCGGGATTCTCCTCCCGGAGCACGGCCTTTCCGCCCTCCCTGGTCAGGGTGAAGCGGATGTCCCCGCCGGGGACGGTGTATTTCACGGCATTGTCCGCAAGAATAGCGCAGATCTTTTCCACGGCGTCCCGGTTGGCCTTGAGGCGGATGTCCGGGGCGATGTCTGCGGAGAAGGAAAGACCGTTCCTCTCGGCCAGCATGGCGAATGGCTCCAGGACCTCCGCCGTGACGGCGGACAGGTCCAGGTCCTCCATGACGAGCTGGGCGGAGCTCTCATCCATCCGGGCCAGGGCGATGAGCTGGGCCGTCAGCTCTGTCATCCGCTCCACCTGGCTGTGGATGGACTTCGTCCATTGGGTCTCGCCGGTCTCCAGCTCGATGACGTCGGTGCTGGAGCCGATGACGGCCAGGGGCGTTTTGAGCTCATGTCCGGCGTTGGTGATGAAGGCCTTCTGCTTTTCATAGCTCTCCGCGATGGGCCGCACCGCCCGCTTGGACAGGGCCCACGCCAGTCCGAAGAGTACCGCGAGGCCTGCTGCCGTCACGATGAGGCTGTTCAGGAAGAACTGCCGCACGGCGAACAGGTTCCGGCTGCAGTCCAGGAAGACGTATCGGATATAGCCGCCGTCATAGGTCACCACGGTGAATTTGTAGTTCTGGTAGTAGCCGGAGGTCTTTCCGGCGAGAAGCAGGCTCTGGGCGATGGAGATGGCCTGCTCCGGCGCCACCGCGGCGATCTGGGTGGTGTCCGGCCAGACGAAGCTGCCGTCCTCGCTCAGAAGGACGGAAAAATATCGGGTCTCGTAGGGCGTCTCCTCGGTGATGAAGCGATGACCGCTTTTTCCGCCCTTGCCGTCCCCGGGGAAGCGCCCGTTGTTGTCCGCCAGGATCTGGAGGAGCTCAGCGTCCGTGCCGTTTCGCTGGACGTAGTTCGATATGTTCACGATGCCCATCAGGATGACGAGGACCAGCGCGGCGGACACCATCGTCACCCGGACGAAGCTCTTCTGAAGTTTATGTATCATGTCCCACGCTCCAGACTGTAACCCAGGCCGCGGTTGGCCTTGATCTGAAAGTCGGCGCCGGCGGATACCAGCTTTTTCCGCAGGGAGGAGAGATTCACCCACACGACATTGATCTCCGCCTCGCTGTCATAGCCCCAGATCTTTTCCAGGAACCGCTCCGTGGAGATGACCTGTCCGGGATTCACCATGAGCATCTCCAGCATCTGGAACTCCTTGTTGGCGAGTTTCACGGAGCCGGAGGGACCGGTGAGGGTGAAGTCCGTCCGGGAGAGCGCGGCGTTGCCGCAGCGCAGCTCCGTGTCCTGGAGGGCGGGCTGGCGGCGGGTCATGGCGCGGATGCGGGCCAGAAGCTCCTTGGCCGCGAAGGGCTTGGGCAGATAGTCGTCCGCCCCCGCGTCCAGACCCTCCACCCGGTCGTCGATCTCGCCCTTGGCCGTCAGGAGCAGCACGGGCACGGCGTTCCCCGCGGCGCGGATGGTGCGCAGTACGGTCAGACCGTCCGCCTTGGGCATCATGATGTCCAGGATGACGCCGTCGTATTCGCCGTATTCCAGGTAGTCCAGCGCCTCCTGGCCGTCGTACACGGCGTCCACGGAGTAGTTGGCGTGGCTGAGGATCGCCACCAGCGCGTCGGACAGGCTCTTTTCATCTTCCGCCAATAACAGACGCATAGTTTGTTCTCCTTTTTATTCCGTTCGGCCTGCGGGAGCCGCTGCCGTCGATGCCGTGGTCGTGACAGCCGTTGGCATCTTTGATGCCTTACGGATGGCTGTACCCTTGCGGTAGGGGAAGAGTGTGTCGAGTGAACACCGGAAAAAAGTTCGCGAGATATACTCTTCACCGACAGCGGCTCGTATAAAACGTAAAATCGGGCCGGGCAGAGTATCAGCCGTGATACCGTCGGCCCTGGGTCCAGAATAGTACGGCAACCTAAAGTTTACTTATGATATCCTCCCGGGTGACGCGGTCCCAGGAAAAATGGGGCACCAGCTCCTCCGGCGAGACGGGTTCCTCCCGGTCGATGAGGCCGCAGGCGAAGGCGAGACGCCCCGTCAGGGCCTCCGGGGTGGTCTCCCGGCGGAGGTATTGGGTGCTGAGGCTTCCGAGGCGCTTCGACAGCTTCCCGCCGCCGCTGACGATGAGCGGGGCGTGGCAGTAGGAGGGGGGCGTGCCGCCCATAGCGCGTATAAGGAAGATCTGCCGGGGAGTGGAGGAGAGGAGGTCCCGCCCCCGTACCACCCGGGTGACGCCCATGAGCATATCGTCCACGGTCACGGCCAGCTGGTAGGCGAAGACCCCGTCCCTCCGGCGGAGGATAAAATCCCCGGCGTCCCGGGCCAGGTTCTGGGTGAAGACGCCGTAATGTCCGTCTTTCACCGTGACGGTCTCGCTGGGGGAGCGGAGCTTCCAGGCGGGGCGCTGACCGGAGGCCAGCCGCATGGCGCGCTCTGAGGCCGTGAGCCGGGCGCAGGGACAGCCCGTGTCGGCGTCGGCTTCCCCCTGGTGCGGCGCGGAGGCCGCTGCCAGCCGCTCCGCCCGGGTGCACCAGCAGGGGTAGACCAGGCCTTTCTCCTGCAGGGAGCGGAAGGCGTCCTCGTAGAGGGCCGTGCGGTTCGACTGAGCGTAGGCGGGGTCCGGGTATCCCTCGTCCCAGTCGAGACCCAGCCAGCGCAGATCCGCCGCCAGGGCGTCGATGTATTCCTGTTTCGAGCGGGTGGGGTCCAGGTCCTCCAGCCGGAAGATCATCCGTCCGTTTTGGGCGCGGGCATCCAGCCATGCCAGCAGCATGGCGAGGAGATTGCCCATATGCATATACCCCGAGGGGCTGGGGGCGAACCGCCCGACGACCGTATCCTTCATGGGTCCATTATAGCAGAGAAATCAAAAAAAGCCACCTCCGCCGAAGCGAAGGTGGCTGAGAATCGGGTCGGGATCAGTCGATGCCGCCAAAGCCGCCGGGAGGCTCGTCGCTGGGACCCAGGTCCGCGGGGCGCTCGGGGGGCATGTTCGTCGAGGCTGCCGCCGGAGCCTGAGAAGCCGCCGGGGCCACGATGTAGCCGCCGTCCACCTCGGTGACGGTGCCGTTCACGGCGGAGGTGGCGTCAACAGAAAGCTCGGTGACGTAGCTGGTCTCGGTGACGTTCCATACCGCGCCGTTTTCAAGGGTCACGGTGAGGGCGCAGTCGGAGCGCTGGGCGTAGGTGTTCTTCACCATGCCCACGTCCAGGATGTTGTCCAGGGTGATGTTGCCGTCGGGGATGGCGAGCTCGGCCTCCGCCAGGGTGATGGCGCCGTCCACGGAGGCGGCGTTCAGGACCACGGCCATGGTGGAGGTGCTGCCGGCGGCGGGAGCCATGCTCATGACGATATCGCCGGTCAGAGCGGTGTCGTGGATGTCCACGTTCACCACGGCGTCCGCGTTCACGGTGCCGGCCCCGGTATCGTCGTTGTCCTGGGCCTGGATGATGACGCCGGACTCATAGGCGTTCAGCGCTGCGCCGTCGCCGATCTCCAGGTCGGCGGAGCGGCCCTTGACCATGAGGGAGGTGTAGGCGGAGTTGATGACGGTGCCCTCGCCCAGGACCTTGACGTTCGAGACCATGTTCATGGCCTGGTGGGTGACGATACCGTAGCGGTCGGAGTTGGCGACGGTGCCGCCGTCCAGGATGACGGTGCCGTTCACGGCCACGAAGGCCACTACGCCGTCATGGATGTTGAAGGTGCAGCCGGTGAAGGTGTCGACGCAGGCGCCGATGGAGTAAGCGCCGTAGCCGCACTCGGTGATGTTGATCTCGCAGTCCACGCAGGTGAGGGTACCCTCCTCCACAGCGTCAACGCCGAGGCAGCCCCAGTTGCGGCTGGTGAAGACGCAGTTTTCAAAGTACTCATCCGCGTTGTGGACCATGTTGTTCAGGCGGGTGTTGCCGTAAACGCCCAGGCCGTGAGGCGGCTGGCTCATGCCGGCGCCCGCCACGGCGCCGTTCTCGTCGAACTCGCCCGCGTCGCAGATGAACTCGGAGTCATAGACCTCCAGCCGTGACTGACCGCCCGCGAAGGTGACGCCCCGGACCCAGCCGGAGACGGTGGCGGTGGAGTCGCGGACGATGAGGGTAGAGCCGTCAGTGGCGCAGAAGGCCGCGCCCTGGCCCATGAAGTCGTTGCCGCCGTTGCCGGAGAGGGAGATATCGACGCCTTCCACCTCCACCACGGCGCTGCCGCCCGCGCGGATGCCGGAGAGAGCCGCCACGCCATCGGAGGCGATGGTCACGCCCTTGACGGAATCGGCGGTGATCTCGCCGCCGGTGACTGCGCCCAGCACGGACTGACCGCTCTGCAGGCCGTCCTCGGTGATGTAGATGACGGAGGCGAGCTCGGTGGACAGGTTCACGTCCTTGTCGCCCTTCTGGTACTGATCGGACTCAAAGATGGGGTCCACGATATCCACCGTGACGGTGCCGTCGTAGTTGCCGGGAGCCATGGGGACGTTCACGCCGGCCACGGAGAGATAGGCGGTCTGGCCTTCACCGATGGGGGCGGTCACTTCCTTTCCGTCGGAGACGTAGGTCACGGAATCCTCCTGATAGGAGACGACGGCGTTTTTGCCGGCAGGCTCGGCAAGCTCGCCGTAAGCGGGGGCCTCGGCCTCGCCGGAGCCGCTGCCGGAAGCCTCGCCGGAGGCCTCCTGGGAGGCAGGCTCCTCGGACGCTTCGCCGGTTGCGTCGCCCGAGGCCTCGCCGGAGCCGCTGCCTCCGCCGATCTCGCCCTCGGCGGGCTTGCCGGCGGCGATCCAGGCGTCATAGTCCAGGGTGCCCATCACGGCGAAGAAAACGCCCAGCTCTTCAGCCGCCAGAAGTTCGTCCATAGTGCCGCAGGCGTTGATGATGTCCGCCATGGACTGAGCGTCCTCCGGGGTGGGGGCGCCGGCTTCCGCGAAGCTGTAAACGTATTTCTGGTAATCCGCCCAGTCGTCATTGGCGGCCAGGGCGGCGGAGCCGAGACTCAGGAGCATGGTCAGCGCCAGCGCCAGAGCCAGGAGCTTGTTGGTGATTTTCATGCAGTTGCTTCCTCCTTCAAAATGATGCGTTTATTATAGAGTATCCAGCGATTTAATGCACTACAATTTCGTTACAATCTATCCCGCGGCCGGGGCTTGTAATCGCCGCCGGGAAATGGTATCATACACCATGACCAGGCAGGCGCGGATGCGCCCGAAAGGAGAGCCGGACCTATGAATCTACCCAATAAACTGACCCTTGCTCGGGTCGTATGCACGATCTTCATGATCGCCTTCATCCTGCTGCCCGGGAGGGCGTTCGCATGGCTCAGCTTTGTCATGTTCGGCGCGGCGTCCCTGACAGACGCGGCGGACGGACACATCGCCCGGTCCCGGGGCCTTGTGACGAACTTCGGAAAATTCATGGATCCCCTGGCGGACAAGATCCTGAACTACTCCGTCATGGTCCTGCTGATCCCGGAGGGGCTGGTGCCCCCGGTGGCGCTGGTCATCATCCTGTTCCGGGAGTTCGCGGTTTCCGGCATCCGCCTGTCCGCGGCGGAACAGGGCGTGGTCATCGCGGCGAACATCTGGGGCAAGATCAAGACGTTTTTCCAGGATATCTCCCTGGTGGCGATCCTGCTGCTGCGGGCGGTCGGCGTGGGCTTCCTGCCCGTGCTGGCGAATGTGCTCATGTGGATCTGCGCCGCGCTGACGGTGATTTCCGGCGTCATCTACGTCGTCCAGAACGCCGGTGTCCTCAAGGAAAAATGATGGTATAACAAGATCGGACCGGCTCGTCTGAGCCGGTCCTTTTGTATGTCGTGTTTTGGTTTGAGCGGGGTCAAGCCGGAAACAGGGCTTTTTTGATCTGGCCCACGGCGTTTTTTTCCAGGCGGGACACCTGGGCCTGGGAGATGCCGATCTGCGCGGCAACCTCCATCTGGGTGCGTCCGTCGAAAAACCGCATGGCCAGGATCCTGCGCTCCCTCTCTCCCAGCTTCTCCACCGCCTCGGACAGGGCGATGTGCTCCAGCCACGCCGCGTCGGTGTTTTTGTCGTCGCAGATCTTGTCCATGACGGACAGGGTCTCTCCCGCCTCGCCATACACGGGATCGAAGAGACTCACCGGGTCCGACATGGCGTCCATGGCCAGGACCACGTCCGAGGCGGGAAGGGAGAGTTCCTTCGCGATCTCGTCCACCGTGGGCTCCTTCTGGTCACGGACCGTCAGAGCCTCCCGGGTCTGCATGACCTTATAGGCCAGGTCCCGCAGCGAGCGGGATACACGTACGGCGCTGTTGTCCCGCAGATACCGACGGATTTCCCCTGATATCATCGGAACGCCGTAGGTGGAAAACTTGACCTGCTGCTCGATGTCAAAATTGTCCACGGCTTTGATGAGCCCGACACAGCCCACCTGGAACAGGTCGTCCACGTTCTCGCCCCGCCCGGCGAAGCGCTGGATGACGGAGAGGACCAGACGGAGATTCCCGGCGATCAGCTCCTCTGGCGGCGTCGCCGGCCTTCGCGCGGATCAACAGGGCGCGGGTCTCATCGTTTTTCAGGACCTTCAGGTCCGCGGTGTTGACGCCGCATATCTCCACTTTGCATTGCAATGGGCAGTCCTCCTTGCCGCGGTCCGCCGGTCTTCGGGGACCGGGAGCGCTCGGCAGAGATAGTTTTGCCAATCCATGGCCGTTTGATGCATGGCGGGGGGCTTGGCGGTTTGCCAAAAGGTTATCATGATTGCCTCT
Organism: uncultured Oscillospiraceae bacterium; assembly: GCA_905234625.1. GTDB lineage: Bacteria > Bacillota > Clostridia > Oscillospirales > Oscillospiraceae > CAJOIG01. The sequence goes on from CAJOIC010000040.1 coordinate 7,196, forward strand.
TTTATTTTGGATCAATGTATGATAAAATAACTTGCTAATCAATACGTGACGGATAAGTATCACATCAAATACAGAGGATGGAATTGGCATGGCAAACCCTTATAAAACCAGAGAAGGCGGCGCCACCGTAACGGTGTTCGTTCCGTATGACTGCCGCAACAACTGCCCCTTCTGCATCAATAAGCAGGAGTACGCGGATATGTCCGGCTTCAGCCTGGAGAAAATCTGCGACAGCATCCGCCGCCTGGACGGGATCACTCCCCGGTGCGATTTTGTCTTCACCGGCGGCGAACCCATGGCGAATCTCGAGTCTCTCCAGATCATGCTGGATATGATCCCCACGACGCACCGGGTGTTCATCAACACCACCCTGCCTGTGTTTGCGGACCAGACGGAGGAGGATATCCTGAACTTCTTCGAACACAATAAGGAGAAGATCACCTGCGTGAATATATCCCGGCACATGCAGAAATACGTGCAGGAGTCCCCGGACGAGCTGATCGCCCGTCTTCCGGTGCCCCGGAGGGTCAACTGCGTGCTGTACAAGAAATACCCCGCCGAGCAGCTTCCCGGCTTTGTGGAGCGCTGGAAGGGGAAGGGCGTTTCCATCCAGTTCCGCTACGATTATACCGATACCACGCCGGAGAACCTCTACCGCACCGAGGACGACAATATCCTCCATGACCTGAAGAAATACTTCACCTACCACGGGCTGGACGGCTGCCGCATGCGCAACGGCTATCACTTCGAGCACGACGGCGTGGAGATCACCTACCACCGCACACTGCCCTACTCTACCATCGTGGAGACGGACGAGAACGGCGTGACGTACGATATCCTGTACGATGTCCTCATCAAGCAGAACGGCGATATCCACTCCGACTGGACCGGCGTCATGATGGACGTGGACGCCTATGAGAAGGTCGTTTTCGAACCGAACGACCAGAAATGGCTGGAGATATGCTGAGAATAGAGAATCTTTCCTATACCGCCGCGGGAGCGGACGGTGAAAAAGAGATCATCCGGGATCTGGATCTGACCCTGGAGGACAAGAGCTTCGTTGTCATCACGGGACCCAACGGCGGCGGCAAGACCACCCTCGCCAAGCTCATCATGGGGCTGGATAAGCCCACCGGCGGCCGCATCCTCTGGCAGGATGAGGACGTGACATCCCTCTCTGTGACGGAGCGGGCCAAGCGGGGCATCAGCTACGGCTTCCAGCAGCCGCCCCGCTTTAAGGGCATGACAGTGTACGATCTTCTGAAGATCGCCTCCGGTCGGGAGATGACCCGGATCGAGTGCTGCGACTATCTAACCCGCGTGGGTCTCTGCGCCCGGGACTATGTGGACCGGGACATGGACGACAGTTTGTCCGGCGGCGAGGCCAAGCGCATCGAGATCGCCACGATCCTTGCCCGGGGCAGTGAGCTCATGATCTTCGACGAGCCGGAGGCCGGCATCGACCTCTGGAGCTTCTCGAAGCTGACGGATACCTTTGGCGCCATCCGGCAGGCCCGGGAGGCGACCCTCATCGTGATCTCCCACCAGGAGCGGCTCATCGCCCTGGCGGACGAGATCGTGCTCATCGACGGCGGCCGTGTCGCCGCCCGGGGCACGCCGGAGGAGATCATGCCGCGGATCATGGGCGGCACGGTGTCCGTCTGCGACCGATTGGAGGCGTGATTATGCTGAACGAAACTGTGCGCGGCGTTCTGGATCAGATCGCCGATACCCATGAATTCCCCCAGGAGACAGCGCTGAACATCCGCGTGGACGGCCAGAAAGCAGAGCGTCGCAATACCCGGAACATCGAGATCATTTCCAAGACCGACAAGGACGGCATTGACATCCACATCGCGCCGGGCACGAAGCACGGCAGCGTGCATATCCCCGTGGTGCTGACGAAGTCCGGCTTCAAGGACAAGGTCTATAACGACTTCTTCGTGGGAGAGGGCGCCGAGGTGGAGATCGTGGCCGGCTGCGGTATCAATAACTGCGGCTGCGACGATTCCCAGCACGACGGCATCCACACCTTCCACGTGGGGAAGAACGCCTCCGTGGTGTACAAGGAGAAGCACTACGGCGAGGGTACCGGCACGGGCAAGCGTGTGCTGAACCCCGTGACGGAGATCTACCTGGAGGAGGGCGCCTCCATCACCCTGGACACCTCCCAGATCAAGGGCGTGGACGATACCAAACGCTATACGAAGGTCATAGCCGCCGCCGGCGCGGAGGTCCTGGTGCAGGAGAAGCTCTATACCCACGGCGACCAGACCGCGGTGTCCGAGATGGATATCTTCCTGAACGGCGCCGGATCGAAGGCCCGGGTCATCAGCCGCTCCGTGGCGGTGGACAATTCCGACCAGACCTTCTATCCCCGGGTGGAGGGCAACGCCGAGTGCTTCGGGCATGTGGCCTGCGACACCATCATCATGGGGGAGGCCAAGGCCAAGTCCATCCCCGCCATCACCTGCAACGACGTGAACGCGAGCCTGGTCCACGAGGCCGCCATCGGCCGCATCGCGGGCGATCAGATCCTCAAGCTCCTGACCCTCGGCCTCACCGAGGAGGAGGCGGAGGAGAAGATCCTGGAGGGCTTCTTGCGATAACCAAAAAGCGGATGACGGCAGCTGCCGTCATCCG
>CAJOIC010000040.1:9923-24558 GCA_905234625.1 uncultured Oscillospiraceae bacterium
CACCGCGGTGGCGCCTGCGCTGAGGACCAGGACCGCGACCCAAACGACGATGTTGGTGTCGTCGCCGGTCTTGGGGGAACGCTTAGCGTCGTCGCCCTTCTTCTGGGCGTCACCCTGCTTGGTGTTGTCCTTACCGGGCTGCTGACCGCCAGCCTGACCGCCGGGCTGCTGACCGCCGGCCTCGCCGCCGGGCTGCTGACCGCCGGCCTCGCCGCCTTCAGCCGGGTTCTCCGCAGGGAGCTCCACGGGCTTCTCCTTGTAGAGGATCGCGAAGGGGGAGAGGCTCGTCACCTTGACGGAGAGGCATGCGGGGTTGCTCGTGTCAGGAGTAAAGCCCTCGGGCTGTCCGTCATCACGGATATGGACGATGCGGAAATCGTGGGTATCGGCGCTGGTGCCCTCGGGATAATCGAAGGTGAGGTAGAAGACCTCGATATCGTCGGCCTCGTCGACCTCGTTGCCTGCAGTGTCATACCACGCGGCTTCGACATCGTACCAGACGGCGTTATCCAGCGTGAAGCCCTCGGTGAGCTCCTTCTTCGCGGCGGCTTCCTGCTCGGCCTCGGGCTCCAGATCGTCATAGGTGATCTTCAGGAAGCGATCGTAGTCGACCGTGAAGGAAATCGCGGACTTGGAGCCGGCGGCGTGGGTCTCGCCGGCCTTCATGAAGTCACGCTCGGTCTGCTTGCCGTCGGCGACCTTCTCGGTGCGGGTGATCGTGCTGTCGGTCCACTCCAGGAAGGTGTAGTTGTTGTTGTGGACACCGGCAGCGCCGCTGCCGACATAACCGGCGTGGGCGTAGGTGAACAGAAGCTCGATGTCCTCGGTGGTCTGGTCCGCATAGCTGACCGTGGAGGTGATGGTGGAGCCGGGGAGCTTCACGAACTCTTGCTCGCCCTTGGAGTGGTCATGACCGAAGAACCAGATGATGTTCATGCCCTGCTCGGCATAGCTGTTGATGAGTTTAATAACGGCAGCGGAGTTGGAAATGCTGTAAGAGTTGCCGCCGCCCCAGGCAGAGGCGGACTGAGCGCTGTCCTCATCGATACCGACCGCGTGGCCGCCGGCATGGGAAGAGATGACGACGAGCTCATTGTTATAGGTTTCGAGAACGCTGCCCAGAGCGGTCTCTAGGCGGTTGTAAACGCAGTCTTCCTCGGTGTCTGCGTTGCCGTAGTCGTTCTTGGAGAAGGCGTCGCCGTCCTCGTAGTTGAGGCCGATGACGATGAGGCCCGCGTTCTTGGCGTCGATGGCGGCGCTGGTCTCGGCGTTCTTGGCATAGCCTTCGGAACGGGAGTCGAAGATGATGCCGGTGCCGGAGATGGTGCCGCCGGTGATATTGCCGTCCTCGTCCCTGGTCGCATTGGTGTAGTCATCGAGGACGATGCCGAGGTCGGCCTGGATGTTGGCGTTGGTGTACTGTGCGGCATAGCCGTTATCGTGGTTGCCGGAGACCCAGACGGTGTCGATGCCGGCCAGCTGCAGATTCACGCGGTTGATGATCTCGTTGGTGCAGGCGTTGAGGTAGGCGGCGAACTTCTCCGCGTCATCACCGGCCTTGTTGCCGGCCAGCTGGTTGTTGTTGAAGTCACCGGTAGCGATGACCAGGGCGGGGAGGAAGCCTCCGGTGGCGATGATGGTATCCTTCACGGCGGTACCGACATCGTCCCAGGACTCATGGACGTCGGAGAAGGTGATCAGGGTGTTCTCCTGTGCGCCCTTGGCAAGGATGACGTTGACGTTCACGTCGATCTCATAGGGAGTGGGATCGGCAGTAGGGACATTCAGGGTGTAAAGCTCAAGATCAGCGCCGGTAGAATCTACGAGGACAGTCTTGCCGTCTGCGTCGATACCGCTGATGCGGCCTTTTACATTGCCCTTGCTGGTGTAACCCAGGCCACTGTCGACCTTCCAGCTGGTTTTGCTGCCGACAACGATCTTGCCATCCTTCACAGCCAGATAGCCGCCGTTGCCGTCTTCGAAGGAATAGGTGCCGGTGCCGCCGCCAGTCACGACATTCCAGAGGATGTCTTCAGACTGCTCACCGTTGTAGGCAACGGCGGTGCCGTCTAGCTTGACTGCGTAGACCGCTTCACCAACGGTGAAGGTAATGACGAACTGAGCGTTCTCAGCCAGATCTTCGGCTTTTTCCAGGGTGGGATCGCCAGCTTCCTCGGCGGCCTTGATCTCCTCGTCTGTGGGGAGGACTTCATAGCAGATGTTGCAGGACACGGGATAGACGCCCGCTTCGTATTCCGCGAGACCCTTGACGGTGAAGGTGCTGGTGTAAGGACCTTCGCCATCCTTTGCTACTGTGAACTCTTCGGTCTTGGTCTGCTTGTCAAAGGTCCAGGTGAAGGTCATGCCGAGAACACGGTCCTTCTCCTCCGTATTGTACTCCTCCAGGATACCGTCGGGGAAGCCGGCGGTCATTGTGACAGTCTGCTTGTCGACGGGGTTATCCGGATCGATCTTGATCCAATGGGGCGCTTCGACGAACTCCAGGTTGGGCAGGGTTGTCGTCTGGCTGTAGGTGTTGGTGCTGTTGCCGCCGCCGCCACCGCCGCCGCCACCGCCGCCGCCCATATCACTCTTGTTGGCGGCCATGGTGACGGAGGCTGCATCGCTGGCATTGGTGGACATAGTCCGGCTGCTGCCGGTAAGGTAGTAGGTTGTTCCGCCCTCTACATAGGAGAGGATGTTGGCTGCATAGTGCCACACACCGGCGGGAGCGGCGGAAGCAGTAGCCATGGAGCTGCCGCTGACAGTAAGATAAACCTTGGAGCCGCCTGCGCCTTCCATGTAGAAGTTGTAGCCGTCGCCCTTGGTCTCGACATTGACCATGCCGCGGGGGTTGCTGGTGGTATAATTGGACCCCGTTTCGGTAGACAGGTTGCCGTCATCGTTCAGGAGATAGGTCGATGCGTCAAAGAACAGCGCATAGGTCTGGCCGGCCGTAAGTGCGCCGCTGGGAGCATCGCCGTCTCCGTCCTCGGTGGGAGCCTCTTCGGCATCCTCGGCGGGAGCCTCCTCGGCGTCCTCAGCGGGAGCCTCCTCGGCGTCCTCAGCGGGAGCCTCTTCGACTTCCTCGGCAGGCGCCTCAGTGGGTTCCTCCGCGGGAGCCTCCGCGGGAGCCTCTTCGGCTTCCTCGGCAGGAGCCTCGGCGGGCTCTTCCGCAGGAGCCTCGGCAGGTTCTGCCGGAGCTTCCGGCTCGGCGGGAGCCTCGGCCGGAGCGGCTTCGGGCTCAACGGTCTCGGTTTGTTCGATCTCGACGATGGCCTCGTCGTCGGCAAACGCAACAGCGCCGCCTACGAGGGAGAGCATCATCGTAAAGACGAGCAGGAGACTTAACAGCTTCTTCATATGGTCTTCCTTCCTTTCTTCGTTTTTTGGAGGCCAAAAAACTTGAAATAATTGGTCGTTTCTAATTTAACATGACAGGGGGGTCAATACAAGGAAAAATTGTTAATATACATTACAATTTATTAATGATATTGGATGATACACAAAAGAGAAGAGCCCGGAGCGGAAACCACCGCTCCGGGCCGGGCTTTTCTGTAATTTTGTCACCGATACTGTTCGGCCAGCTGCTCCAGGCGGTCCAGCACCGGACGGCACACATCCGATACGACGCCCTCCTCGGTGAACAGGGGCAGACCAACCTCCCGCAGCACCTGGAGATAGCCCTCGTTATATGCGCCGTGGTTGAGCACGTCCATATAGGTCTCTACGGCGGCGTCGAAGTCCGTCTGGGCCATGTCCCAGATCTGGAGCGCGGCGATGGCGGAGGCGGCGTAGCTGATATAGTACAGGGGGCTCGTGAACGTATGGGGGATATAGACCCAATCGCTGTTCCAGGTCAGGTCGGTGTACAGGCCGTATTCCCGGCAGATATCGGTATAGATGTCGTTGAGCTTCTCCGGGGTCAGGTCCTCCGGCTCGTCGAAGACGCGGCGCTGGAACTCATCCTGCATGCATCCGTCGATGATGTTCTCCAGAAGGTCCGACAGATTGACATACTCCGCGATGTCCGCGCCGTCGTCGTAGATCTCCCCGTAGAACTCGGTAAACAGCGCCTGGAGGGCGTTGGAGTGGACCTCGGACAGGTCATAGTCGTCTGACTGGAGGAGCATGTTCGTCTGGGGGGTGAACCAGAAGTCGCTGAAATGGCCGAACTCATGAGTGATGGTGGACAGGTCATGGCAGGTCCCGTCCAGGGTGGCGAACAGGAAGGGACTGTGATAGTACAGCATCGTGGTGGCGTAGGAGCCGTCGTAACGGCCGGAGGTATAGTCGCCGATGTCCCAAAGACCGTGCTCCGTCATGGCGGCATAGGGCTCCATGAGCCTTTCGTCGATCCGGGGGAGATATTCCCCCAGGACGTCCAGCAGCTCCTCCGGGGTGAAGCGGGGATAGGGCCGGTCGTAGTCATAGCTGATATCGCTGTAATACAGATCGTCGTAATACATCCGGGCGATGGGCTTCACGGCGTCGCACAGCGCCTGAGCCTCCTCGGCGGTATATTCCCGGTAATAGACTGTGTCGTAGGCGTAATCGGTGTAGCTGTCATACCCGGCGTCCCGGGCGCTCTCCGTCCACAGCTCCACCATCTCGATGTACAGGGGAGAGAAGGTCTCGTTCAGCGCCTGGCTGAGACTGTCATAGACCTCAAGGTAGGCGTCATAGTCCGACCAGGCCAGGGCATCGCCCCGGAAGCCGTAAAGGTCGTCAAGGGTCCAGGTCTCGCCGCGGTAGGTGACGGGGATATCGTAGAGCCCGTCGTTCAGGGCGTAATACTCGTCCTCCAGGTCGATCTCCCGGTCGGTGCGGTCCAGCTCCTCCCGGGTAAGGGGTTCATAGGCGCTGAATAAGAAGGCGGTATCCTCGCCAACGTGTGCCGTGAAGGAGTCCGCGCAGGGTGTCTCCAGCACCCGGGCGCAGGCGTCGTAGAGAGCGTCCTGGACCTCCGCCCAGGTGGTATTTATATAGGCATACTCCTGGGTCCAGTATTCATCGTAGAAATCCCGGTCATAGTTGATCATGGCCAGCGCGGAGAGAGCGTCGATATAAAGAAACTCGTCATACAGCCTGTCGTACAGCTGATCCACCTTATCGGCGGAGCCGCCCTCGGCGAGAGAGACCAGAAGCTCGGCGTCGGCGTAGAAGGGCTCGGGATCGTAGTGGACATACGACATGTCGGCAAAATCCACACCCTCCGAAGGCGCCCGGTCGATGAGCTTCGGCCGCTGATCCAGAGAATCGCGGACGGTATCGGTGATGTCCCGCGGTATCGATTGCGTGCTGACGGTCTGGACCGGAGCGTCGGCGGGGTCCGAGGACTCAAACTCAGCGACAGGTCCGAGGGCGGAGCTCAGGAGCATGGATATGGAGAGGATCAGAGACAGTATGGTGCTCATAGGTCACTCCTTCCGCTGATATTCAGGGAATTATTATATGTAACGGTCTCATTATACATACGAGGTCCGCCTCTTGTAAAGTAAAAAAACAGTATATTTAATATGTATGATTGACACGATTGCGGCGTCCGTGGTAAAATACGCCGCTATGAAAGACACGATACGGCAGCGGTATATCGGCGACCGGGGCTTCTACCGGCGCGCCATGGCGGTGATGCTCCCCGTGATGCTCCAGAACGTGGTGACGAATTTCGTCTCTCTGCTGGACAATATCATGGTGGGGCAGACCGGCACTGCGTCCATGAGCGGCGTCGCCGTGGTGGGCCAGCTTTTCTTCATATTCTACCTTGTCATTTTCGGCACGGTATCCGGGCCGGGGATCTTCTGCGCCCAGTTCTGGGGGGCGAAGGATGAGCGCTCCTTCAAGGCGGCGTTCCGATACAAGCTCCTTTCCGCCGCCGTGCTGTGCGGGCTGTGCGTCGCCGTGCTCCGCTTCCGGAGCGAGCCGCTGATCGGCCTGTATCTCACGGGAGAGGAGGCGGAGCGCGCCGAGGTCATGGGCTATGCGCTGGGGTACCTCCGGATCATGCTGTGGGGCATGGTGCCCTATACCATCTCCATGGTGTACTCCTCCACCCTGCGGGAGACGGGGCGGACCTTCGTGCCCATGGCGGCCTCCTGGGCGGCCGTGGCGGTGAACCTAGTCCTCAACTGGGTCCTCATCTTCGGCAAGCTGGGCGCGCCCGTCATGGGCGTGCGGGGCGCCGCCGTGGCCACGGTGATCTCCCGCTTCTGCGAGATGGCCGTGAACGTCTTATGGAGCCATGCAAAAGGTGAGCAGGTGCTGTTCACCCGGCGGATGCTGGAGGGCTTTCCGGCGAGCTGGTCCTTCGTCGGGCTCCTGGCCCGGAAGAGCGTCCCCCTCATGCTCAACGAGACCCTGTGGTGCGTCGGCATGGCGACCCTCATGCAGATCTATTCCACCCGGGGCATCCACGTAGTAGCGGCTCTGAACATCGGCTATGTGCTCCTGGATATGTTCACCTCCGTGTCCTTCAGCATCGGCACCACCATCGGTATCCTGGTAGGACAGGAGCTGGGCGCGGGCCAGACGGAGAAGGCCGTGGATACGGACCGGAAGCTCCTGGCGCTGGGCGTCATGATCTCCGGAGGGATCTGCCTTGCGCTGCTGGCGCTGTCTGAGCTGTTTCCGATGTGCTACAATACCACACCGCAGATCCGCGCCCTGGCCGCGCGGCTGATCCGGGTGATGGCGCTGGTGCTGCCCTTCGACACCGTTTCCCACGGCAGCTACTTCACCATGCGTTCCGGCGGAAAGACGGCGGTGACCTTCCTGTTCGACAGCGGCTTTTCCTGGGTGGTGAACGTGCCCGTGGCCTGGTGCCTCGCGCGGTTCACGGCGCTGGATATCGTGCCGCTGTATGCTCTGAGTTCCTTTACCGTCCTTGTCAAGTGCGTCATCGGTCTCTATCTCGTCCATAAGAGATATTGGGTCAATACCCTCTCCGGTGTGGAGGGGACGAACTGAATGGAGTTGTCTGTCATTTTTGTTATTATTTCGTAAATTTTTTTACTGTTTTCATTGACTTTAGGTGTGCATGGCATTATAATGACTATGAATCTTCCTGTACACAATGCAGAGACATCGGGAGGTAATCCTATGAAAAAGATCTTAAGTGTGATCCTGACGCTGACCATGCTCGTGGGACTGGTCGGCGTGCTGGGCGTGACCGCCCTGGCGGACGGCGACGGTGTGACCATCGTCGTTACCGGCGGTACCGGCGGCGCTGTCGGCGGCGAGGGGCTCGGTTTTTCCGCTGCTGCCGCGCTCAAGGGGTCCTATGACGATAACGCGGTCATGCTGGTGGACGCGGGCGGCTTCAACGTCGGCGCCGCGGCGATCATGACTGCCGCCGGATATGACCTGATCGTGCCCGAGGAGGCCCTGAACGACTGGGATATCAACAGCATCTCCATGGGCGTTTCCGGGCTTAGCGCCGGCGTCATGTTCGAGAAAAACGGCGTCAAGGTGGCCTTCGTGGGCGTGGTGCCCATGGCCGACCTGGACGACGATACCTACTACGCCAATATCCAGGCTGCGGTGACCGCCGCGCTGGACAAGGGCGCCGAGCACGTGGTTGCTCTGGGTCTGGTGGAGGACGCCTCTACGCTGCTGGACGTCGTGTCCGGCATCGATATCGTCCTGACCTACGGTGATGAGGCAGACGTGACCGAGATCACGGCCGAGGACGACGAGACTCAGGTCCTGGCCACCGTCCTCACCGTAGGCGCGGGCTTCGACACCATCGGCCTTCTGACCGTGAACGACGAGGGCGTGAAGGCTGAGAACCTGGACGCCGAGGCGTATGAGGCCCTGGGCCTGGAGGAGAGCGACGTCATCCAGGCGCTGGAGTCCGCCTTCAAGGTGGTGGACGAGGAGGAGCAGCCGGAGGAAGAAAACTCCGACGCCGATCAGACCGAGGAAATCTCCGCCGACGAGGAGGATGCCCTGCAGGACGGTGATACCGAGGAGCAGTCCGAGGAGAATTCCGAGGAGAATGCTGAGGAGAACACCGAAGAGCAGTCCGAGGAGAACTCTGAGGAGAACACCGAAGAGCAGTCCGAGGAGAACTCTGAGGAGAACACCGAGGAGCAGTCTGAGGAAAAAACTGAGGAGAATACCGAGGAGCAGTCCGAGGAAAATACTGAGGAGAATACCGAGGAGCAGTCCGAGGAGAACGCTCAGGGGACTGAGGAAAAGACGGAGGATGCCCCCGTCTTGCCCACGCCCGCCGCTGTGGTGGACGACGCGAGCCCCGAGGATGCTGTGGACGAGACAAAGCAGGGCGAGGAGTCTGCCGCTGTGGACGGCGAGGCGGAGAGTAAAGATTCTGCTTCCGACCTGTTGTCCACGGACGGTGAGACGGAGACAAAGAGCTACACCCGCGGCGAGACCGATCTTTCCATCACCTTCGAGAAGGCTGTCTCCAAGATCGATGTTGATTACGGCGCGGCCGGTTTGAAAACCTTCGGGGATTCTTACTACACCCTGTCCGACGAGGGCAAGACCGTTGCTATCAAACACGACGTTATCAACCCGTGGGTCGATGGCAACTATACCTTCCGCTTTACCTTTAGTGACAATACCACGCAGGATGTGATCGTGAACATCAGCGGCAACTATACGGCGCCCGCGACCGCAACGACGACAACGACGGCTACGTCCACTCCGGAGCCCACCCCGACCCCCGCGCCCACGGCCAGCCCCGCGCCCAGGGGCAACACCCCCGCTACCGGCGATAACAGCCCCATCCTGACGTACATCATCATCCTGGTGGTGCTGGCCGTCGCTCTGGTGGTGGTCATCGTCCTGGTGGCCCGCAAGGGTAAGAAGGGCGGCACCAAGCACTGATCGGAGAACCAACATATATACCGGACCGGCGAGGCAGAGATGCCCCGCCGGTCTTTTTATCAAAAAAATGAGAGCGAAGCGCGGTCAGCAGACGCTTCGCTCTGTGCTTTTGAAAGGGATCATTCCCCGTCCTGCGTGTCGGCGGGGGTGTTGGCGGCCAGATCTGCCTCGTCCACGATCTCCACGACCACGTCTGGCTCGCTCGTCTCGGCGGCGGGGGAAAGGTCCGCGGTCTTCAGCCGGATGATCTCCGACTCCATGGCCGCGATGGATTCGAGAGAGTGGTCGATCTCCAGGCAGAGCTGGAGGAAGTAGTCCTCCGGAGCCTCCCGGTGGGTCTCGTAATAGAGCTTGCCGATCTCGCTGTAGGTGCGCTTGATGAGGTCCCGCTCGCCGGCGATATCCACGTTGAGCTTGGCGATGCGGCTGACGTTCTTGGTCTTCTTGGCGGCCAGGGACGCGACGGTCTTGGCTTTGTCGGCAGCGGATCTTCCGATCCTGCCCGCCAGCTTTTTGAAGTCAGGCATGGCGTTCTATCTCCTTTATCGGTCATTCACGGTATCGTCTTCGACGGGAGCGCCGTCGGCATCCGAGACGGGCGTCTCCGGCTCCGCAGCGGCTTCTGCGGCCTCCCGGCGGGCGGCGGCTTTGTTGACAAAGAGCTTGTCGGGGGTGCAGCGGCCACTTCTGAGGATGAGGATGAGGGCGGTGACTGCCGCCAGGAAGGTGACCCCCGCCAGGGCTTGGGACACCCGGATGGCGGTCCCGGCGATATAGAGGGAATCGGTGCGCAGCCCTTCGATCCAGACACGGCCCAGGCCGTACCAGGCAATGTACATAAGGAAGTACTGACCGTCGAACTTCCGCTGCACCTTTTTGGAGAAGATGTGCAGCGCGAGGAAGCCCAGGGCGTTCCAGAGGGATTCATACAGGAAGGTGGGGTGGACGTAGACGGTCTCGCCGTCCAAGGTCAGGCCCATGCGGCAGAAGATGTCGGTGGCGTAGCCGAAAGCCTCCCGGTTCATGAAGTTGCCCCACCGGCCGATGGACTGGCCGATGAGGAAGCCGAAGCACACCACGTCCAGCACAGCCAGGGGGGAGATCTTCTTGACCTTACATACTACGAGGATGGTGATGACCGCGGCGATGATGCCGCCGTAGATGGCGAGGCCGCCCTCCCAGATCTTCACCATGTCGGCGAGGGTGTTGTAGTTTCCGAAAAAGACGATATAGTAGATCCTCGCGCCTATGATTCCAAGGGGAACGCCGAACAGGAGGATGTCCGTCAGGTCGTTCTGGGTTATGCCGAATTCCCGCTCGCAGCGGTGGTAGCAGTAGGTCACCGCCAGCAGGAAGCCGCAGGCGATGATGACGCCGTACCAGTAGAACGTGTGCCCGAACAGGGTGAAGCTGTTGGGCGGACATATGGACCAATCCCCCAGGAAGGGGAAGGATATGGCGGCGTTTGACATGGTGCTCAGTCCTCCTTTGGGTAAATGACGGACATGGCGAGGCGTTCGGGGTCGAGATTGTCCCGGAGCCAGCCCTCAGTATCGGCCTGGGATACGGACGAAAGCATGCCGAAGGAATCCATGGGCTGGAAGCCAGCGAAGCAGCCGCCCGCCAGGCCTGCCGCCACGCCGCTGAAATTCATCAGGGCCCGGACGCGTCCGCCGTAGGCGGCTCTGCGCTGACGCAGGAAAAGGGCTTTGTCGAAGCCGTCCTTCCGGATCCTGTACAGTTCCTCCCGCAGCGCGTCCAGCACCGCGCCGGGGTCCTCGGGGGTCTCGCCCTCGAAGGCGACGACGTACTGTCCCGCGCCGTGGTCGATGTCGCAGCCAAAGGTGGCGTTCAGGAGGCCGTCGCTGTAATGTCTGATATAGAAGGGGGAGCTGGGTCCGCAGAGGCAGCGCAGGGCAAGGCCCGCGGCCAGACGGTCCCGCTGGGCCTCCGGGCCGGTCTTCATGGGGCCCAGCTTCGCGCCGATCATGAAGATGGGCGCGGCCACCTCCATCCGCCGCTCCGTCAGAGTCCTCACAGGCTCCGGGCCCTCCTCCGGACCGTAGTCCCGGCCGGGAAGCTCCGAGGGACCGTCGGTCAGGATATCCCCGGCGATGCGCTCCACGGCCTCGGGGTCCACGTCCCCCACCACGCAAAGCGCCATGTTGGAGGGGCGGTAAAAGACCCTGTGGCACTCGTAGAGGAGCTCCGGCGTGATCTGCTGGATGGACTCCACCGTCCCGGCCACGGGATCCCGCAGGGGACTGTGGGAGAAAAGGCTCTTCATGAGGTCGGTGTACACCACGAAATCCGGCGCGTCCTCGTACATGCGGATCTCCTGGGCGATGATGCCCCGTTCCTTGTCCACGCTCTCCTGGGTGAAATAGGGCTGGCAGACGAAGGACAGGAGCGTGCGCAGATTTTCCTCGAACCGATCGGTGCACTCGAAGTGGTAGGCCGTCATGGACTCGGAGGTGAAGGCGTTGGGGTCGGCGCCGGCGGCGTTCATGCGCAGGAGCGCGTCGCCCTCCGGCGTGTCGAACATCTTGTGCTCCAGGTAGTGAGCGATGCCCGCGGGCGTGTCAAAGGTCGCTCCCGAGAGGGTGAAGCGCCGGTCCGCGCCGCCGTAGTGAACGGCCAGCATGGCGAAGGTCTTGGCAAAGCCCCGCCTGGGGAGCACGAAGACGGGAAGGCCGCTGGGCAGGACGGAGGAATACAGGGTCTCCCCCACGGCGGTATAGTCAGTCCTCTTCATCTGTCTCCTCCTCCGGTCCGCGCATGAAATACACCATATCGCACTCCAGGCTGTTTGCCACGGCCGTCACATCGGCGAGGCTCACGTCCTCCACCAGGGCGGCCAGCTCCTCCGGACCGTATTCCAGGCCCTGCAGGTTCTGACTGAGCCAGAAGCCCTCCAGGAGCCCCGCGCTGTCGGACAGGGTGCGCATATCGCTGGCGAGGGAGAGCTTGGCTGTGCGAAGCTCGTCCTCGGTGATATCGCCGGACTTCATCGCGTCCAGCTCCCGGCGGATGGCCTCCAGGGCCAGATCGTAGCTCTCCGGCTCGATGCCGCTGACGACGAAGAGCAGGCCCTTGAGGATGTCCGTGCCGGAGCTGGCGTAGTAGCAGAGGCTCATGGCCTCCCGCACGTTCCGGAAGAGCTTCGAGGACACGCCGCCGCCGAACACCGCGTTCATCACCCGGATGGCGGCGGGATCGGGGTCCTCCATGCACTCCCCCAGACGGTAGCCGATGACGAGCTTGCCCTGGGTGACGTCCATCTCCTCGGTGAAATACCGCACGTCCTCCTCCACGGAGTTCATGCGGATGTCCGTGCCCAGATCATAGTCGATCTCGCCCCTGGGCAGAAGGAAAAGGGCGTCCCGCAGGGCGCGCTTCACCCGCTCGGGGTCGGCGGAGCCGCAGTAGAATATCTCCGCCGGGGCGGTGGAGATGAGCTGTTTATAGCGCTTCGTCAGAGCAACGTAGCCGATGCTTCCGGCAGTATCCTCGTTACCCAGAACGTCTACGGCGTAATCTTCCGCGGCGCACATGAGCTCCGTGAGGCGGTAGCGGCTGTATGCGCCCTTGTCGTTCACCCGGGCGCGAATATCCTCCAGGAGCTTTTTCCGCTCGCTCTCCACGTAGCCCGGAAGGAGCAGTCCGCCTCTGGTATTGGGGCTCAGAAGGACCTCCCCCAAAAGCTCCGCGACTGCCTCCAGAAGGGGCTCGCTGCCGGTCTCGGGCAGATAGGCGTCGTCGATGAAGTCCGCCCAGAAGCCCACGGCCTGGATCTCTCCCAGCTTCCGGGAGACGGGCTCCAGCCGAGCGCCGTAGAGGCTGTCCAGTCTCGCGGCGATGGCATCCATATCGGGATAGCGCGTCGTGCCCCGGCGCAGGACGCTGGGGATGAGGGTATTCTGGGAGACCTCCTCCCGGCAGAGGCGGGTCAGGAAGCTGACGCTGAGAAGGCCGGTCTTGAATTTGTCGGTCTGCAGGCAGGTGAGGAACACCCCCGGCAGGATCTCGTTTCGTATCTCTTTCACGATGATCACTCCAAAATCTTCTTCCACGGTGACACCCCATTATAACACTATTTTCCCGATTTGGATATGAATATATGATGAACTTTGCCCCTGTCGCCGAGACGGGGGCAAAGCTCTCATGTGATGGTGACGCGGCCGTGGCGCACGCGGATATGCCGTCCGCAGATATCGGCCTCATAGCCCTCCCAGCCGGAGGGCAGGTGAGGCTCCACTACGAGATGGCCGTCCTTCAGGCGGATGCCGAGGAGATCCTCCAGCACCACCCGGAAGAACCACCCCGCCGAGCCGGTGTACCAGCTCCAGAGGGCCTCCCCGTAGTGGTCGGTGTTGGCGGAGACGTCCGCCGCCAGGACATAGGGCTCCGCGCCCCATACGGCGGGATCGTGCCGCGAGGGCATGCAGGACAGGAGCATCTTTGCCCCCTCGTCCGTGAAGCCCTCCTTCAGAAGGGCGGAGGCCAGCCATATGGCGCCGTGGGTGTACTGTCCGCCGTTTTCCCGGAAGCCCGGTCCGCAGGCCCGGATATACCCGGGGTCCCGGCCCGTGTCCCCGAAAGGGGGATCGAAGAGCTTTGTCAGGCCGTGGGCCTCGTCCCATAGCTTGTCGAGGCAGGAGCGAAGCGCCGCCCGTACCCGCTGCCTGTCCGCGCCGGGACAGAAGGCCGCCCAGCTCTGGGCCACGGAGTCGATGGCGCAGGCGGGAGCTCCCGCGGCGCCCAGGGGAGCGCCGTCCTGCCACCAGCCCCGGAGGTACCAGCCGCCGTCCCAGGCGTGCTCCGCCCCGGCGGTGAGCCGCACGGCGGCGTCCCGGAGGGGCTTCGGGCCCTTCTCGCCCAGCCGCTCCAGCAGAGCGGCGAAGCGTCCGGCGGTGTGGGCGAAGAACCAGGTGAGCCATACGCTCTCGCCGCCCACCTTGTCCATGCCGTCGTTCCAGTCCCCGGAGCCGGTCTTCAGAAGGCCGTGAGGCCCCGTGCCCCGGATCAGGACCCGCTCCAGGGCCCTGCGGGCGTGTTCCAGGACCGTGTCCGTCTCTCGGGAGAGCTCCGGCGCAAAGTACCGGTCATGCTCCTCCTCCCGCAGGGGAGGGGCCTCCAGCCAGGGAGCCGTCTGACGGCAGAGGGAGGCGTCGCCTGTCTTTTCCACATACTCGCACAGCGCCCAGGGCAGCCATACGAGATCGTCCGAGCAGCGGGTCCGGACGCCCTTGGGAGCGCCCTCCGCGTCGTGCCACCAATGGAGCACGTCCCCCTCCCGGAACTGCCGTGCGCAGCAGGTGAGGATGTGGTTTTTGGCGCGGGACGGGTCGATGAGCAGGACGTTTACCGCGTCCTGTAGCTGGTCCCGGAAGCCGTAGGCTCCGCCGCTCTGGTAGAGGCTGGTGCGGCCCATGAGGCGGCAGGCAAGGGCCTGGTACGCCGCCCAGCCGTTCATCAGCCGGTCCAGGGCGGGATCGGGCGTCTTTACGCGGACCCTGCCCAGGCAGGTGCGCCAGTAGTCCCGGACGCGCATGAGCTCCCTGGCGGCCCGGTCGGGGTCGGACAGCTCCCGCAGGACGGCCTCCTCCTCACAGCCGCAGACCAGGGCGGATAGACCGCCGCCGTCCCACAGCGCGCCGAAGCAGGGGTCGAGGCCCGGTCCGGCCTTCCCGTCGAAGCGGCCCAGCTTCCAGGAGGCGTCGTCGCAGGTGAAGCCGCTGAGCTTCCGGCTGAACACCGCCCGGAGGGTGACACCGGGCCATGC
>CAJOIC010000041.1 GCA_905234625.1 uncultured Oscillospiraceae bacterium
GTCTTTGTGAGGTTATCTGTGACCTTACCGCTGAGACTGTTCATAGCATTACAGCAAGGTCTTGGATCTTATCTTGTTTTAATTGAAGATTAGTATTAATAGGTTTATCAGAATTTTCCGGAGGAGTGGGAGTGGCCGCCGCTGCTGATGGTGGTGCCGCCTCCGCCTCCGCCGCTGCGCTCGGATTTTTCGATCCTGCGCCGGGTCTCGGTGGTGTGGGTGAAGCGGTCCTCCCGTCTGGTGATCTGTACGGCGCCGGGCTGGACGTAGCTGTCCGCGTCGGCGGCGATCCGGGCGGTCTTCATCTTCCCCTTCAAGGCGGAGCAGATGAGCCACGCGATGAGGGCGCTGACGACGGCGCTGCACAGGAAGCCCGCCGGGGTGATGCGGCCTCGGATGACCTCTCCGGCGGAGATGTCCACGGGATGGCCCTCGTCCGCCTGACGCAGCAGGACCTCCGTCTGGGACAGATAGTCGAAGAAGCCGCCGTACCAGTCGTTCGAGCGGAAGTTATCCAGGAACTCGTCGCTGATGGTGGTCTTGCCGTAGTCCGTGAAGGCATAGTGGGCAAAGTCGCCGTGGGCGTCGATATCGTAGTCCCGCTCCGCCATGCTCATGATGAGCATGATGCCGGTGTGGTCGCTGCCCAGGCCAAGGCCCATGTCGTTGAAGAAGGCCTCGGCGCATTCCTCGATGTCATAGAAGCCGTAGTCACTCATATCCGGCAGCGTCACGATATACACGCCCACGCCGTAGGTCCCGGAGATCTCCTCCGCGGCGCTGGTGAGGGTCTGAGCCTCATTGTCGGAGAGGATGTCCGCCCAGTCATAGACGAACTCCGTGTCCTCCGCGGCCATGACCGGGAGGATCAGCGCCGCCGTTACGAGCAGCAGCGCCATGAGGAGCGATGCGATCTTTTTCATGGTCCGACCCTCCTCAGTCCATCAGCGCGGCGATGATCTCGGAGAAGAACCGCCCGATGCCCAGGACGTTCAGCAGGATCAGCAGCACCGCGAAAATGGCGAAGAATGTGCCCCAGTATTTCGCCCTGGAGACAGGCAGATCGCCTACCAGCTTTCCTGTCTGTCCGTTCATGGCGAAGAGGTAGTTTTTGTCCTTCCACTTGGTGGTGAGCAGCCACACGGGCAGCAGGGCGTAGTTGACCTTGCCGCGCCGGAGTCGGATGTCCTGATGCTCCGGGATGACGGTAGCGTAGCCGTGGACATCGCTGCGCAGGATCTCCTGGATGGAGCTGCTGCAGCGCTCGTCGGCCCTGGCCGCGCTCTCCCCGGCGGAGACGTCGTATTTGTCCGCCAGGTATCCCGGTAGATACGCCATGGAAAAATCTGTCATCTCGCTGTAATCGAAGGGCTCGATGGAATCCATGTGCTCGTCCGGCATCTTGGAGGAGGCGTCCACGGGGATGCGCTGGAAGGGGACGGTGCCTGCCCGGCGGACCCGGAAGTGCTCTGTGACGGTCACCTCATAATCGCCCTGGGTGTGGGTATGGGAGCGGGTGGCGTGGTAGGTGACGTCGCCGGAGGCCACGGCGTTGAACAGCCAGAAGGGGACATACAGTCCTTTGACCTCCTCGATGTGGTTCGTATCCGAGAAGGCCTTGGGAAGGAAGGGCTTTTTGCTGTAATGCCGCTTGAGGGCGGCCACGGCGGCGTCCTTGTCCAGCTTGAAGGGAATGATGTAGTCCGGCTTCAGGATACCTCCCAGCTGACTGGGGATGACGGTGGGGTTGCCGCAGTAGGGGCAGCTGGTGGCGGCGGTGGTCTCGTCACAGATGAGCTCCGCGCCGCAGGAGGGGCAGTTGTAGGCGTGAAGATTGTCCGCCTCCGCGCCCCAGGCGCTGCCGGCACCGGACAGGTCCCAGCCGTCGTCGCCCGTCTGGGTAGTCTGCTGGGCCTGGGCGGCCTCCGTCTGGGCGGCAGCCTGGGCGGCGGCGTTCTGCTCGGCGTACAGCTTCTCAATCTCGTCGGTGGTGAAGACGGAGCCGCAGTAGTCGCACTGGAGCTTTCCCGACTCGGGGCTGAAATGCAGCGGACCCGTACAGGCGGGACATTGGTAGTTGGTGATCTTGGTGGCCATAACGACCTCCTGATAGGAAATGATAGAGGCGCGAACCGCAGGAGATACTGCGGTCCGCGTCATGGTCCGGGTTCATGTCCCGGGGGTGTTTGATGTCAGTCGAGATAGAAGGTCCCTGCGCAGATGACCTCGTCGTTCCACCAGTCCCAGATGACGATCTCGACGGGGGAATCGGTGCGCAGCTTCCAGCAGCTGGAGACGGTCGTGGTCTCGCCGTTGGGGATGTCGTCGTAATAAATGCCGTCGGAGTCCACGTCATCCTCGGGGGTGCCGGATTGCAGCTCGATGCCGTCCTGGAAGACCCAGATGTCGTTGCCGGAGGCGATGTAGGAGGCGTCGTCCTGATAGTTGGTGTAGTCGAAGTAGACGCGGATGAGCTCCCCGTCACCAAGGAAGGACCACTCGTCCACCAGTTCCGCGCCGGAGATGGCATAGCTGCCGTTATCGGAGGAACCCTCGGAGGGGTAATCCAGGAAGAGCTGAGGATCGGGGATGAGCTCTATCTCCCAGTCGTCCGCAGGGCGTCCGGGCAGATCGGACGGATCGAATTCGATGGCTTCCTGGTCGTCATAGTCGCCGATATAATAGATCAGATCGCTGCCGGAGGATTTGAAAGAGAATTCCTCGATGCAGCGGATGGTGAGACCGGGCTGGACGGTCAGACTGTCGTTGCCGTATTCCGGTACGTCGTCCTCAGAGCTGGCAAAGGTCCAATTCAGATCGTACCCGTCCTCCTCGGCGGAGGTCCACAGGGCGGAACTTGCGGAAATGGGGACGTCGGAGTTGTTGGTGAAGTCATAGTAGAACCGGATGGCGTCCTTGTCTTCATAATCCGTGAACATCTCCGCGCCGATGACCTCTACGTGGTAATCGTAGCCGTCGATGCTGACGGGGGTGAAGTCGCCGCCGCCGATGGGCGCGCCCTCAGCGGGCTCGTTATCGGCATCGTCGGCGGGAGCGGGGGCTGCGGGGGCGGAAGGTTCGGCCGCGTCGTCGTCGGCAGCGGCGGGAGCAGCCTCGTCAATGGCCTCACCGCCGTTTTTGCCCTGGGAGAAGCGGCCTGCCAGTCCGCCGTCAGCTGTGTCAGTCTCCGGCGCGGGCGCGGCGCCCTTCTTGAAGATCATGACGAAGGAGCCGTCCGAATCGCTCAGATCCAGGGTCAGCATACCGCCCGCCAGGACGTAGGGGGTCTTCTCTCCGTCGTAGGTGATGGAGCCGTCCTCCCAGGTGAGCTCGGTCACGTCGCCGTCGTCCATATCCAGAACGCCGGTACCGTCCTCGTTCAGCTGCAGGAAGACCGTCCAGTCCATGGACTGGAAGTCCGCGGCCGTCAGGGTCTCGCCGTCCTCGTCCACGGAGAAGATCGCATAGTAGCCCGCGTCGTTGTAGGTGGCGGCGCTGCCCTTGCTGCACGCGCTGAGAGCGAGGACCATCACCAGGGCCAAAAGGATGCAAAAGAGTCGTTTCATGTCAGTTCCTCCATAAAATGGGAATGGAATTGTGTTTCTGAGGCGATCAGCCGCCGATGGCGCCGCCGCAGTACTCGCAGCAGCCCGTGGCGTCGGGGATGGTGCTGGCGCCGCAGCAGGGACAGGTGACGGCGGTCTTGGGCGCGTTCTGGGCCGCGATCTCGTCCCGGGCCTCCTGGCGGACCTGGAGGATGACCTCCTTGAGCTCGCTGCCCATGGCCACATACCGCTGATACTCGGCGTTGGTAGAGGGATCGAAGGACGCCGCGCGCTGCACCATGGGCCGGGGCGCCGGACGTCCGGCGGGAGCGCCGGGACGGAGCGGAGCGGAGGGCATATTGGAGCCGTAGGCGATGTCTACGGTGCTGGAGTTGAGCTTGAAGCGCATCTCGTCAAACCAGGGGTGGTTCACCCGCAGGCGGACGTAGAAGTCGTACCGGTAATCGTAGCGCGGGGGATCGTAGCTGACGGACTTGCCCTCCGCGTCCTCGCGGGTGACCTCGTCCTTCGTCTCGTCGATGTCCAGGTCGCAGCCGGTGACCTGGGAGAAGTCCAGGATGTCGGGGTTTCCGGTGCGCATGTCCCGAGCCTGGGCGACGCAGAATTTCTTCGCGTCCTCGTCCAGATGCACGATGTAGTACTCGCCGATGGTGCGGGTGGTGTTGAAGGCGGCCACCTTGGCCTGGTTCTCCTCCCGGTAGGCGAGCTGGTTTTTGATGTCCTGTACAGTGGAGCTGCGGCGCTCGGAGAACCAGGGGGAGAGCTTGGAGGCGCAGTCCTTGCAGAGATTGCCGTCCTCCAGCTTGCGGTTCCCGAGGAACTTGATCTTTTCACCGCAGACGTCGCAGAATTTCTTGTCAAAAAGCCCCATGATATTTCCTCCTCAGACCGTTCGGGCGGTCACTGGATGTCGCTCTCGTCGAAGGGGTCGCCGCACTGGGGGCAGAACTTGGGAGGATGAGCGGGGTCCTCGGGCTCCCAGCCGCACTTATCGCACTTGTACTTGGGGGCGTCGGCGGGCTTGGGCTTGCCGCACTCGGAGCAGAACCGGCCCTTGTTCACAGTGCCGCAGGAACAGGTCCAGCCGGCGGGGTCCACGGGCTTGGGAGAGCCGCACTCGGCGCAGAACTTGCCGGTGTTGCCGGTCTTGCCGCAGGAGCAGGTCCAGCCCTCGACGGCGGGGGCGGCGGGCGCGGCGGCCTGCTGCTGGGCGCCCATCTGGAACAGGCTCTGGGCGTTCATGCCGCCCGCGCCCATGGCCATGTTCACGCCCATGAAGCCCATGGCGGCGCCGCCGGCGTTGTTGGCGGCATCCCGCATGGCGTCCGCCTGGGCGCCCACCAGAGTGGCGGCGGCCATGTTGGGATCGCGCATGACGGCGGACTTCTGCAGATCCTTGATCATCTGCTCGTCCTCGTCGGAGGCCTTCACGCTGGACACGCCGAAGGAGACGATCTCCACGCCCCGCAGCTCGCTCCACTTCTTGGAGAGGACGTCGTTCAGGGCGTCGGCCATCTCGGTGGTGTGGCCGGGCAGAGCAGAGTAGCGGATGCCCATGTCGGAGATCTTGGCGAAGGCGGGCTGGAGGGCGGTGAGGAGCTCGCTCTTGAGCTGACCGTCGATCTGGTCCCGCTTATACTCGGCGCTGATGTTGCCGCAGACGTTCGTATAGAACAGGATGGGGTTCGTGACGCGGTAGCTGTACTCGCCGAAGCAGCGGATGGAGATATCCACGTCGAGACCGATGTTCTTATCCACCACCCGGAAGGGCACCGGGGAGGGCGTGCCGTACTTGTTGCCGACCAGCTCCTTGGTGTTGAAGAAGTACACCCGCTGGTCCTTCGGGGCCTCGCCGCCGAAGGTGAAGCGCTTGCCGATCTGGGCAAACACGGCGGGGATGGTCTCGGACAGGGAGCCATAGAACAGGGAGGGCTCGCTGGAGAGATCGTAGGTGTATTCGCCGGGCTCGGCGCAGATATCGACGACCTTGCCCTGGTCCACGATGATCATGCACTGACCGTCCGCGATGGCGATGACGGAGCCGTTGGAGATGATGTTGTCGGAGCCGTTATTGCTGCCCCGTCCGGAGGTGCGCTTCTTTCCCTTGACGGCGATCACATCGGCGGGGAGAGCGTCACAATAAAAGTATTCCTTCCACTGATCGGCCAGAACGCCGCCGGCGGCGCCCAGCGCGGCTTTGATGAGTCCCATGATCGAATCTCCTTTTTTTGACATATTTGGGCGGACATGGACTTCCGCGTCCCGCAGGGAGGCCATGGTCTGCCTATCTTCTAACAAATATATTTTACAATATCGCGGTATGCATTGCAAGGGGGAAAAGGTGCGCGGATGCGGTTTTTGTCGAAGTCCCGGCGCGGTGTTCCCGGAAGGCGAAAAAAGACGGCACAGCGGATCTCCGCTGTGCCGCGAATGTGCCGTCAGTCGGCGTAGATGGGCTCGAAATCGTCCGCGGGATGGCCGCAGAGGGGGCAGGTGTAGTCCTCGGGCAGGGCTTCGCCCTCATAGACATAGCCGCAGATCTTGCAGCGCCAGCCCACGATCCTCTTCTCCTTGGGAGCTGCCTGGGGCTTGGGCTTGAGGTTTGCCTGATAGTAGGCGTAGGTGAGGGGCTCGCCGCCGCAGGTCTTCTCCGCGTCCACCACCTCCGCGATGAACAGGGTGTGGCTGCCCAGGTCCTGGGAGGAGACCACCTTCCCGCTGATATAGCCGCAGCTCATCCAGGAGAGGTACGGTACGCCGTTGAGGTCCGTGGGAGGCGCGAAGTCCGCGAACTTGTCCACGTCCCGTCCGGACTGATAGCCGAAGCGGGTGATGGTATCCGGGTGGCAGTCGGTGTTCAGGAGGGTCAGGCAGAAGACGCCGCTTTCCTTGATGAGGTCGCAGGTGTAGTTCTTGTTGATGACGGCGATGGCGATGCGGGTGGGATCGCTGGCTACCTGGATGCAGGTGTTAGTGATGCAGGCGTTCACCTTGTCCCCGGCTTTCGTTGCCAGGACGAAGACGCCGTAGCTGAGGTCGTACAGGGCTTTACGGTTCATGTGGGTGCTCCTTTCTCGTCGGGTGGGTGGCTGTATATACGGTTATTGTACACGAAATTCACGATGGCCATGCCGATGATGAGGGCGTAGCCCAGGAAGCTCCAGACGTCCGGGAGCTGGTCGAAGAGGAAAAAGCCCAGGGCCGCGCTGAAAATGACCTGGGTATAGTCGTAGACGGAGATCTCCCGGGCGGGGGCGAAGGTGTAAGCTGCGGTGATGGAGAACTGTCCTCCCGCGCCGCATACGCCGCAGAGGATGAGGAGCAGCAGCTGCCGCCAGGTGGGCATCACGAAGTCCGCCAGGATGAAGGGGATCGTGAAGAGGCAGGAGAAGCAGGAGAAGCACAGCACGATGATCTGGCTCCTCACGCCCCGCTGGGAGGCCTTCCGCAGGCAGGTGTAGGCGGCGCCGGCGCCCATGCCGCCGAGGAAGCCGCCGACGGCGGGCAGAAGCTGCAGGTTCGCGCCGGAGGGCTTGATGATGAGAAGCGCTCCCGCGAAGGCCCCGCAGACCGCCGCCGCCTGGACGGGCCGGATTTTTTCCTTCAGCAGGAAGTAGGAAAAAACGATGGCGAAGAAGGGAGAGAGCTTGTTGAGCATATTGGCGTCCGCCAGAGCCAGCCTGTCGATGGCGTAGAAGTTCAGCAGGAGCCCCGCCGTGCCGAAGACGCACCGCAGAAGGACCCAGAGCCGCCCGTCTTTTTCGATGCGGAGGGGGATACGCTCCCGACGGATGATGATGAAGACGATGACGGCGGCTACGAAATTCCGGAAAAACGCCTTCTCAAAGGTGGGAAGCTCCCCTGCCAGCCGGACGAAGACCGACATCCCCGCGAAGCACAGCGCGGAGCCGATGATGCACAGCGCGCCCTTGGTCCGGCTGCTCATACGTTATAGCAGCCGCCGCCGATGAATTCCCGGGCGATGGAGGACAGGGGCACCACATCCGCCGGGATGGGCAGGAAGTAGCTGAGGAATTTCAGCAGCCGCCGCGCCTCGGGATAGGCGGGGTCGGACTTGTCGATGGCGTACAGCAGAGGCTCGATGTAGGGCCGCAGCAGGCTCGTCTCGTACAGCAGCGCGGAGTTGAAGATCACGTCGGCGCTGTCCTGGAAGGGGAAGATATGAGACTCCTCCCCCCGGCGCACGGAGGGCCACATGGCGATGGTGGCGGCGGCGGAGTAGCCCCTCGTCCGGGCGTCTCTCGTCATGCGGCGCAGGAGCCTGGCGTCGGTGGTGGGGATGCGGTTGTGGTCGTCGATGTTCAGGGTGGTGAGGCAGCTGATGTAGATCTTGAACTTCCGCTCCGCCGGCAGGGCATGGGAGAATCTGTCGTTCAGGCAGTGGATTCCCTCGATCACCAGCACGTCCCGCTCTCCCAGGGTCAGGGTATGGCCGTCATACTCCCGCATGCCCTTCTGGAAGTTATACCGGGGCAGCTCCACGGTCTCGCCCTTCAGGAGCCTGAGCATATCCCGGTTGAAGCCCTCCACGTCCATGGCCTCCAGGCACTCGAAATCGGGCTTGCCCTCCGCGTCCAGCGGGGTCTTGTCCCGGTTCACGAAATAGTTGTCCGTGGCGATGGCGTGGGGCGTCAGGCCGCAGGCTCTCAGCTGGGTGCAGAGTCGGTGGGAGAAGGTGGTCTTGCCCGAGGAGGACGGACCCGCGATCATGACGAAGCGGACGTCCCTCCGCTCCGCGATCTGCTGGGCGATGTCGCCGATCTGCTTTTCCATCAGCGCCTCCTGGGAGAGAATGAGCTCCGTGGCCCGGTCGGCGGCGATCATGTCGTTCAGGATGCCGACGCTGGGGATGCCCAGACGTTCCGTGTGGAGGGTGGCCTCCAGCTGGACCCTGGAGACCTTCTCCGAGGGGGTGAAGTCCCCCAGACGGCTCGGGTCCTCCTGGGCGGGCATGCGCAGGTAGACGCCGCCCTCTCCCGCGGGGAGCAGGGCGAAGTGTTTTATGT
This sequence comes from uncultured Oscillospiraceae bacterium, assembly GCA_905234625.1. Taxonomy (GTDB): domain Bacteria; phylum Bacillota; class Clostridia; order Oscillospirales; family Oscillospiraceae; genus CAJOIG01. The sequence goes on from CAJOIC010000041.1 coordinate 8,594, forward strand.
AGGAGGTGTTCGGCACCATATAGCCGTAGAAGTAATCCACAAAGCCGTCCAGCTCGTACACGTTCACGTGGGAGCCCAGACGGTAGCGCATGGTCTCGGCCTTGTCCGGCATGTTATGGGCCCGGAAGAAGGCCGCAGCGTCCTCGGTGTCCATGGAGCTCTTGCGGATGGGCAGGGCCGCGTCCCGCAGCTCCTCCATCCGGGCCTGGACCTTGGCCAGGAGGGCCTCGTCCGCGGTGAGATCCCCCTCCGTCCGGATGAACAGGGCGTGGCTCACGGAGTGATCGACGCAGACCCGGCGGATATTCTCCGCCCCCACCGTGTCGTAAAACGCCTTGAGGAAAAGGAGGATGAGGCTGCGCTCGTAGGTCTGATACCCGGGCTTATCCGCTGCCGTCACCATCTCCAGGACGCAGTCCCGCCGGAGGGTCCGGTGGAGCTCCCGGAGCTTGCCGTCCCGCTTCACCAGGAGGATATCGTTTCCGTCCTTCTTCCGGTTGTCCCCGGCGATGACCTCATAGGCCGTGCCGGCGGGGTAGGACGCCGTCACGCCGTCCACGGTCACATTGAAAGTCTGCAGCATTTCCATAGGGGTCCCCTCCGTTTCCGGGTGTTGTTATGACAATTTTACAACATTTTTCTGCGGATGAAAAGCAAAATGCGGATTTCTATGCTATAATATATGATATTTCAATTCTCCGGGAGCGATACGATGGGATACAAAGCGGCGATCTTCGATATGGACGGGACGATCCTGGACACGCTGGAGGACCTGACGGACAGCGTAAACGCAGCCCTGCGCTGGGCGGGCTATCCGGAGCGGACCCTGGACGAGGTGCGCTCCTTTGTGGGAAACGGCGCGCTGAAGCTGGTGGAGCGGGCGGTCCCCGCCGGGACCGGAGCCGCTGATATCCGGCGGGTACTGGACTTTTACAGACCCTATTACCAGGAGCATGCGGAGGAAAAGACCCGGCCCTATCCCGGCATCCCCGAGGCTCTTTCCGCTCTCCGGGCGGCGGGGGTGAAGCTGGCGGTGGTGTCCAATAAGCCCCACGGCGCCACGGTGAAGCTGGCGGCCCGATACTTCCCCGGAGCCTTCGACGCCGTTCTGGGAGCCAGGGACGGAGTGCCCGTGAAGCCCGCCCCGGACCTTCTGGAGGCGGTGATGGGATCGCTGGGGGCCGCCCCGGAGGAGACGGCGTATATCGGCGACTCGGACGTGGATATCGAGACGGCGAAAAACACGGGGACTGCCTGCGTCTCCGTGGCCTGGGGCTTTCGCTCGGAGGGTTTTCTGCGGGAGCACGGCGCGGATCTCACAGTCCGGAACGGGGAGGAGCTTCTGGCGGCCCTCCTGGCCTGACGCCGGAGCGGCTTTGATACGGAAAAGAAAGAAAACCATATAATAAGAAGAGGAGAACGAGCTATGAAGAAGAGCATCATCCTGCTGCTGTGCGCGGCGCTGTGCCTGAGCCTGTCCGTGGGGGCTCTGGCCTCCGGGGAGGCCTCCGGCGGTCCCTCCGGCGGCCCGGGCCAGATCTACGGCGCGTCCAATGAGGAAAACAGCGCCCTGGCGATAAAGGACGGCGCCGTTGCCGAAAACGGTGAATACGGCATTGTCGACCTCGGCGCCAGCGGCGAGATTTCCGCGGCAGGTATCTCCGGCGTAAAGATCACCGGTCTGACCGAGGAGGCCGACGGCATCTACTTTGCCACGGAGGAGGACGATGCCGTCTTCACCGTCGGCGGTCCGGAGGAGATCTACGACGTGGAGGGCGTGGGCACCTTCAATACCGTGGTGGAGCTGGCCGGACCCGAGGACGACCCGAACGGTGAGTGCCGGTACGGCGTGGGCGTCACCGCGGCGGGAGGATGGCTCACCCTGGATAACGTGTACATCCACACCTCCGGCTACCGGGCCAGCACCGTCTATACCATGTCCGCCGAGCACGAGACGAACCTCGTCGTGAAGGACAGCGTCCTGCGGGCGGACGGCGCTCCCGGCGGCTTTATGCCGGATTTCAAGCTCCTGGTGGGCTCCGCCCGGGGGACCCTGTTCCTGGGGGAGGACATCTGGCTGTATAACAGCGCCTTCATCGCCCGGGACTGGGGAGCCCTGAGCCATGACACCAACACCGCCGACATCCAGCTCTACGCCGTGAACACCTATGCCGAGACCTATAACGGCGGCTATGTGCTGTACGCCCTGGACGGCACGGAGAACTTCATGTACGGCTCCAAATTCGTCTCCCCCCAGTACGGCATGTTCGTCATGGGCCGCGGCGCCGCTGTCCTGGACAGCGTGGACGCTGCGGACGAGGCGGCCCTGGCCCACGGCACGGCGGACCCCTCGGCTCCCGTTACGGCGGACGGCCGCAGCCTGCTGGCAGGGGGCTGCAACGCTGTGGTGTTCCATGTGAACGGCGGCGTCATGGAGCCGGGCATCTTCACCGTGCGGAACGCTACTGTCTCCACCATGCCGGAGGACGTGACCTCCGACTACGGCGACGAGATGGTCTTCGATCTCGACAGCTACCTGCTCAGCCCCGTGAAGTTCGGGGAGAGCTGGTTTTATATGGAAAACTGCCTGGGCAGCCTCATCATCACCCGCAGCCACGGCGGCGTCATCTCCTTTGAGGAGGGGGCGGAGCTGAAGGCGGCGAACGGCGTCCTGGTGCAGACGCTCGTCGGCTATGACTCCGACGCCGGGAACATCTATCACGACAGCGCCGATACCCGGGGCTTGGCGGACGTCACCGTGAATATCGACGCCCCCGTGTCCGGCGATATCCTGCACCAGGACTACCAGCGGAATATGTTCGTGAACGTGGACGCGGACTACAACGGCAGGGTAACCACCGGCTCCATCACCGCCTGGAACGACCTCTGGAGCGTGGAAGGTCTTGCGGCGCTGCTGGAACAGGGCGGACACACGAAGGATTTCGAGCTCAGCCCCGAGGCCGTCGCCGATATCCGCTCCTGTCTCGTCCGGGAGGAGGACACAGCGGCCTATACCGATGTCTTCGGCGTGGACATGACCGTGGCCTCCGGCGCGGTCTGGACCGTGGAGGGGGTCAGCTCCGTCCTGTCCCTGACGGTGGAGGAGGGCGCCGTGGTGAAGGCCGCGGAGGTCTATGCGGACTGTACCTTCGGCGCGGACGGGTATCTCGATCCCTCCACCGGCACGAAGGTCGATCCGCTTACCGCCGGGACCTATGAGAACGTGGTCCTGATCGGCGGGGACGCTGCCGGCGGGGACGCCAGCGGCGAAGTGAGCGCCGAGCTGCCCCTGGAGGCCATGGAGATCCTGGAGCTGGGGGGAGAGGAGTACGTCCGTCTGGACGATCTTCTCATCACCCTGCTGCTGGGCGGCAGGTGACGATGCCGAGAACACAAGACGCGTTGCGGTTGTCCCGCAGCGCGTCTTTATAGCGTTCATGATACGGTGAAGGATATGTCCCCGTTATAGGTGAGATATATCCCCGCGCCAAGGTCCTCCAGCAGAGCGGTGACGGCGTCGATCTCCTCCGCCTCCGGCTCGCTCTTGCTGCAGGGGATGACGGCGACGTCCGGGGCGACGGCGGCGAGGAAGGCCGGCAGCGTCTCCTGCCAATGCCCGTGATAGGGGACCTTGAGGATCACCGTGCCTTCGGGCCGCTCATAGTCCGCGAGATACTCCGTCAGCCGCGCGTCCTGGGCGTCCCCTGCAAAGAGCAGGGTGGTCCCGCCGCAGGTGATCGAAGCGATGAGGGAGGAGTTGTTGCTGGGATCGTCGTCGTACTCCGGCCGGCTTGGCCCGTCGATGGAGACCGTCATCCCGTCCAGGGTGAAGGTGACGGTCCTGGACACCGTGACGGGGATGATGTCCGCCGCTGCCAGGGCGGCCACATAGGCGTCGTACTCGTCGCTGTCCTTGGGCCAGTTCGACTGGTAAACCGTCCCCACCGGGAACGAGGCCAGGATATCCGCCGCCCCGCCCACATGGTCCTTGTCGAAGTGGGAAACGACGAGCACGTCGATGGCCTCCACCCCCATGGCCTCCAGGGCTTCGATGAGGTCGTCGCTGTTTTTCTGAAGGCCGGTGTCGATGAGGATCACGGCGTTTCCGGTGCGGAGCACGGCGGCGTCCGCCTTTCCGGCCTTGAAAAAGGTGACCTCCGCCCCCGTGAAATCGGAGGAGGCGTCCGGGCTTCCGGCGCAGCCCAGGCAGGACAGGAGCAGCGCAGCTACCAATGCGATACAAATTATCTTTTTCATAAAAATACTATACCATACTCAGGGAAAAAGGGGGATGACGCTGGCGTCATCCCCCTTGATTTTTTATACATCACAGGTCCGAAGGCTCCGGGGCCCGGGCGGAGAGACTGATCTCCAGGTTCCCGTTGCGGCAGCGCAGCTCGTCGATGAGGGCCTTTTCCGTGCCGGACTTGCGCAGAGCCACGTCGTAGCTGAGCTTGTTGAGGCTGCCCAGGTTTGTGGTCTTGACCTGGACGAGCTCGAACTTCTCGGCGTACTTGCCCAGGATATCGTCGAACATCCCGGCGTACTCCAGATCCTCGGGAACGGTGATCTTCAGGCTGCGGTGCATGGGGGCGTCCTTCCGCTCGCCGAAGCCGGTCTTGGACAGGATCACGAAGGCCGCGCACAGGATGACGGTGAACAGCAGGGCGAACAGGGGATAGCCCATGCCGCAGGCGAGGCCGATGGCCATGGAGGTGAACACCGCCGCCAGCTCCCGGGCCGTGCCCTTGGCGGAGCGGAAGCGGATGAGGGAGAAGGTCCCCGCCACGGCGACGCCCGCGCCCAGGCTGCCGCTGACCATGGTGATGACGGCGCTGACGATGGCGGGCAGGACCGCCAGGGTCACGGCGAAGCTCTTGGTGGTCTCGCCGCAGAGGCGGTAGACGACGGTGAACAGCGCGCCCAGGACGAGGGCGGCCAGGATGCAGACGACGAAGCCTCCGATGCTCAGAAGACCGGTGGTCTCGGATACGATGATGGACTCAAGCACAGTTGATGCCTCCTTTTTCAATGAGCGCGCGGGTCTGGATGGTGGTGTACGCGGTGCCGTATTTCGAGAAGGAAATGCGGCGGATGCCGTTTTTGCTGAGGGCGTCCGCCAGCCACAGGGGCATGGCGCCGGCGCATTTGATCTCCAGCAGGGACTGACCGGGCTTCAAAAGCTGCTCGCCCCAGGGGGAGGCCGTCAGGGTCAGGGCGTCGGTACGCCAGCGGATGTTCCGGTCGAAGGTGATGCGGAGATCCTCGTCCTCCGGGCAGAAGTAAGCGATGCGGTCATAGCACAGATACATGGCGGGAGCGAGGTTGCCGTAGAAGTCCATGAAGGCGTCCACCTCCCGGGCGATCTGGCTGTCCTCCGGGCGGGGGCAGCGTCCCGCCAGCCAGGCGGTGGCGTCCCGCTCCGTCATGGAGATGCGGCGCTTATAGACGATGCCGTCGTATTTCTTCTTCAGTTCGATGTATATCTTGCCGTCGGGCTTTGCGGTGCCGTAGCTGCGCAGCCGGAGCTTTTCCTTGTACATGGGCTTTTCCAGGGACCGGCGGATAAGCAGGCTGTCCGGGGTGTCGTAGTAAAGGCTGGAGATGGTGCTCTCGCCGTACTCGTCGGCCTCCATGCGGCCCTGCATGGCCTCCTCCAGCGCCTCGCGCTGCCGGGGGGATAGAAGGAATTTTATCTCCTTGCGGCGGAATGTGTTGCTCATGTGGTTCACCTCTTTCTGGAACCAGCATACGGCCCGAACCTAAAATCAACCTAAAAGAAAGATAAACAAACTGTTAACTAATACTATTCCTTAATTAAAACATTTAATAATCCAAGAACGACCAGTGATACTGCGAATAGTCTCGCAGGTAAGGCTGCGGATGGTATCACATAGGCGGT
>CAJOIC010000042.1:0-6015 GCA_905234625.1 uncultured Oscillospiraceae bacterium
CGTGCCCTCGCCGCGCCGGAGTCCGTGCGACCTCGTCGGCATCAACAACTTCGATGCCGGGCGCATGCTTGCGGAGCACATGCTGTCCGCCGGGGCGCGCCATGTCAAGGTGCTGTGCCGCCCCCTGTGCGCCTCGACGGTCATGGATCGGATCCTGGGGGTGGACACCTCTTCGGCGGAGATCGTGATCTCGAGCCGGAGCGTCCGGCGGCTGGGGAGCTGCCGCTATCCCGCGCCCGGGTCAGGACTTCCGCTGCGCATAACGATATCGGCTTCGATCCTGGAGGACGACGACCTTTTCTGGGACACGGTGCGGCACGAGTACGCCCACGCGGCGGTGTACCTCCTTCGTCCCGGGGAGAAGCACGGCCACGACGCCGTGTGGAAGGATGTCTGCCGACGGATCGGCTGTACGCCCAAGAGCCTTGCTCCCTCCGGAGAGGAGACGGAGCGGCTGCGCCGGGAGAGAGCCAAATACCGGGTGGTATGCCGGGTCTGCGGCGCGGAGACCTACTATCTGAAGGCGGGGAAGATCGTGAAGCTCATGGAGCGGGGCTACCGGAAACGGGTCCGGTGCGGACGCTGCGGCTCCAACGATCTCGACCTGTACGAACGGGAGTAACGGAACATGATTCGGACGATCTTATGGGATATAGACGGCACCCTCCTGAGCTTCGCAGAGGCGGAGCGGGCGGCCATCAAGGCGTCCTTCCTGGCCTTTGGGCTGGGGGCGTGCGACGACGCCATGGTGGCCCGGTACTCCGCCCTGAACGCCTCCTACTGGGAGCGGCTGGAGCTGGGGGAGCTGACAAAGCCCCAGGTCCTGCGGGGGCGTTTCGAGGAATTCTTTCAGGCGGAGGGGGTCTCCTGCGGGGATATCGACGCCTTCAACGCCGACTATCAGCTCCGACTGGGGGACACCATCCGCTATAACGACGACAGTCTTGCCCTGGTGGAGAGTCTGCGGGGGCGAGTGCGGCAGTACGCCGTGACCAACGGGACCGTCGTCGCCCAGGAGAAAAAGCTGACGAAGTCCGGTCTGGGCGAGCTGTTCGACGGGGTGTTCATCTCCGACCGGGTGGGGTATGAGAAGCCCTCGCCCCTGTTTTTTGAGAGGGTGTTCGAGGCTATCGGGCCATGTGACAGGGACGAGGTAATGATCGTGGGAGACTCCCTTACCAGCGATATCCGGGGCGGGGAAAACGCCGGGATCCAGACCTGCTGGTATAACCCCGCGGACAGGGAAAATGACAAGGGCGTCCGGGTGGACCATATCATCCGGGACCTGCGGGAGCTGCCGGCGCTCCTGGAGCGCCTGTGAGGTGCGAGCCATGAAAACGCGGCGGAAACTCCATTATGGCTGGGCGGTGTGCGCCGGCTGCGCCCTGCTGCTGTTCTGCACCAGCGGCCTGTCCGTCAACGCCTTCACCATCTATCAGCCATATATCCTGACACAGAACGGCTTTACCAACGCCCAGTCCTCCATGCTGGTGACGGTGCGGAGCCTGTTCAGCTTCGGCGCCATGCTGCTGACGGGCCGGTATTACAGGATACTCTCCCTCCGGGCGGGCATGGGGCTGGCAGGACTGATGATCGTGGCGGGATTTTTCATGTTCGGCGCCGCGGGAAGCTACGGTATGTACCTGCTGGCGGCGGCGGTGGTGGGCCTGGGCTACGGCTTTGGGACCATGATCCCCGTGTCCATCGCCATGGAGCGGTGGTTCATCGAAAAGCGTGCCACGGCGGTGGGGCTATGCTCCGCGGTGACGGGTCTCTCCACCCTGGGTATCCCGTCCCTGCTGACGTGGCTCATCGAGCGCTTCGGCCTGGGCGCAGCCTTCCGCATGGAGGGGATCGCCATCGCGGTGCTGGTGCTCATGAGCTTTCTTCTCATCCGCAGCCGTCCGGCGGATATGGGTCTGAGCCCTTACGGCAGCTGGGAGAACGTGGAGCACCACGGCTTCGATACCCACGGCCGGACCCTGTCGCGGCGGGACTGGGCGCTGCTCATCCCCATGCTCCTGTGCGTCGGAGCCTTCACCAGCGTGGGGTACAGCCATATCACCGTTCTGGCAAGGGGGGAGGGCGTGTCCTCTCAGACCATCGCCCTGGCGGTGACGGTCTCCGGCGTCACGCTGATGCTCGGCAAGTTCTGCTATGGACTCATCGAGGAGAAGCTGTCCACCTGGCAGACCAACTGCATCTTCGGTGGGATCCTGACGGCGGGGCTCCTGCTGTGCTGCGTCTTTCGGGGCAATACCGCGCTTCTTATGCTGGCCATGATCGTGTACGGCCTTGGTCTTCCTCTGGGCACCGTGGGCCTGACGGCCTGGGCGGGGGATCTCTCCGCGCCGGAGCAGTACGATGATACCATCCGCCGCTTCCAGGTGGGCTATGCTGCGGGAGGCCTGGCCTTTTCCACGCTGCCTGGGCTTCTGGCGGACCGCTTCGGCGGGTCCTACGTCCCGGCGTATATCTTCTTCACGGCCTGCGCCGTGTTCTCGGTCTTTGCCATCCAGCTGATCTACCGCCGGGCGGGTCACAGCTCATAGAGCGACAATAGAAATAGTAGCGGCCCCCCTTCCTGCCGGAAGGGGGGACGCCATATGGGGGAGTATTACTGCATCTCCTGGACCCGGTCGGTCATGATCTTGAAGCCCGCCTTGGTCAGTTCGGATTTGATGAGCTCGATCTGGGCGAAGTCCCGGGTCTCCATGCCGATCTTCAAAAAGCAGCTGGCGATGGCCATGTTGGCGTCGGAGCGCTCATGATGGACGGAGACGACGTTTCCGCCGCAGTCGGAGATGATCTTGCTCACGCCGACGAGCTGCCCGGGCTTGTCCTCCAGGGCGATCTGCAGGACGGAGTTCCGTCCGCCCATGACGAGGCCCCGTGTGATGACCCTGGAGAGGATGTTCACGTCGATGTTGCCGCCGGAGACGAGGCAGACCACCTTTTTTCCCTCGATGGGGAGCTTGCGGAACATGGCGGCGGCCACAGATACGGCTCCCGCGCCCTCCGCGATGAGCTTCTGCTGCTCGATGAGGGCCAGGATGGCTGCGGCGATCTCGTCCTCGGTGACGGTGACCACATCGTCCACGTATTGTTTGGCCAGGGCGAAGGTCACGTCGCCGGGGGTCTTCACCGCGATGCCGTCGGCAAAGGTGGCCACGGTGTCCAGGGTGACGATCTCATCCATCTGACGGCTCCGGGCCATGCTGGGGGCATTCTCGGCCTGGACGCCGTAGACCTTCACGTTGGGGTTCAGGCTCTTCACGGCGCAGGCAACGCCCGCGATGAGACCGCCGCCGCCTACGGGGACGATGACGGCGTCCACGTCCGGAAGCTGGTCCAGGATCTCCAGGCCGATGGTACCCTGACCCGCGATGACCAGCTCGTCGTTGAAGGGGTGGATAAAGGTGGCGCCGGTCTCCTGCTGGAGTTTTATGGCGTACTCATAGGCGTCGTCGTAGGCGCCGGGGACGAGGCGTACCTCCGCGCCGAGGCGTTTCGTCGCCTCCACCTTGCTGATGGGGGCGCCATCCGGCATGCAGACGATGCTGCGCACGCCCATCTGGGTGGCGGACATGGCCACGCCCTGGGCGTGGTTCCCGGCGGAGCAGGCGAGGATGCCCGCGGCCTTCTGCTCCTCTGTAAGCGACGCGATCTTGTTGTAAGCGCCCCGGAGCTTGAAGGAGCCGGTCACCTGGAGATTCTCGGTCTTGAGGTAGATCTGGGTCTCATGGCTCAGGTTGGGAGCGTGGAGAAGATCGGTCTTCCGGGCGACGTTCTTCAGGGTGTACGCCGCCTGATAGATCTTGTCAAGGGTCAGCATGGGCGGATTCCTCGCTTTCCTGGGTGTGGCACAGCAGGTCGTCGATGAACTGCTGTGCGGTGCGTCCGGAGCGGCTGCCGTGCCGCACCTGCCAGGTGGCGGCCAGAGAGCGCAGCTGCGCCTCGGAGTAGGCGGCGAGGGAGGGATCCCGCTCCGCCAGCTTGCGCACGATGGTGTGATACTCCTCGAAGGAGGGGTTGGGATAGTAGATCTGCAGGCCGAACCGTCCTGCCAGGGAGAGCTTTTCCTCCATGGTGTCGGAGCGGTGGATGTCGCCGTCATGCTGCATGTCGTCCCGGTCGTGCCAGGTCTCCTTGATGAGGTGGCGGCGGTTGGAGGTAGCGTAGATGCGCACGTTCTCCGGGGCGGCCTCCGCGCCGCCCTCCATGACGGCCTTCAGGTGCTTGTATTCCGTCTCGTTTTCCTCGAAGGAGAGGTCGTCCAGAAACAGAAGGAAGCGGTAATTCCGGCTCTTGAGCTGGGTGAGCAGGGACGGGATGAGGTGGAACTGCTGCTTGTAGAGCTCGATGAGCCGCAGGCCCCGGTCGGCGTACTCCCCGGCAATGGCCTGGACGCTGGTGGACTTGCCGGTGCCCGCGTCGCCGTAGAGCAGCACGTTGTTGGCCCGCTTCCCGTCCAGAAAGGCCAGGGTGTTCTCCAGAAGCAGCTGCTTCTGGCTCTCATAGCCCACGAGATCGGATAGACGTACCTCCCGCCGGTTCTCCACGGGATAGAGCCGGGCGCTCCCATCCACCCGGAAGATCTGGCCCATGCCAAGCATTCCCAGGCCGTGGGCTTTATAGTACGCCGTGAGCTTATCCAGCAGGGCCTGGGGCGTCTCCGCCTCGGCCAGGGCCTTTGCCAGACCCGTGATCCGCAGCGCCCGGGGCGTGGCGGAAACGGGGCTCTCGTGGCGAAAGTCCATGAGGATGGGATTGTCCAGCCGGATATGGAAGAGCTTTACGAAGACCTCCATGTCCCGCAGGGCCAGCTCGTACAGGCTGTCCCGTACCGGGTCCCGGCGCTCGCAGGCCAGGGAGAAGGGGTTCTCGTCCGCCAGCAGGCTCAGGGTCAGGTGGCAGTGCCAGAGATTGCCCTGCCAGCCGAAGCGGACGGCCTCGCCGATGAGGGTCGTGCCGTCCACCGCTTCGGTGTGATACAGGATGAGGTCATCCAGGAATTTGTCGAACCACTCCATATTACTGCAGGATGGCGCCCTTGTCCGCGGAGGTGACGAGCTTGGCGTACCGGGCGAGGTACCCGGTCTTGACCTTGGGCTCCGGGCAGACCCAGGCGGCCTTGCGGGCGGCGAGGACGTCCTCGGCGACCTTCAGCTCTACGCGGTGGTTCGGGATGTCGATGGCGATGATATCGCCCTCCTCCACGAGGCCGATGGGACCGCCGGCGGCGGCCTCCGGGCTGACGTGGCCGATGGCCGCGCCCCGGGTGGCGCCGGAGAAGCGCCCGTCGGTGATGAGGGCGACGGTGGAGCCGAGGCCCATGCCCACGATGGCGGAGGTGGGGTTGAGCATCTCCCGCATGCCGGGACCGCCCTTGGGGCCCTCGTAGCGGATGACTACCACGTCGCCGGGCTTGATGCCCCCGGCGTAGATGGTGGCGATGGCGTCCTCCTCGGAGTCGAAGACCCGGGCGGGGCCCTCATGGACCATCATCTCGGGCGCCACGGCGCTCTGCTTCACGACGCAGCCGTCGGGCGCGAGATTGCCGTACAGGACGTTGATGCCGCCGGTGGCGGAGAAGGGCTCCTCCAGCGGGCGGATGAGAGTGGGATCGCGGTTCACGACGCCCTCGAGATTCTCCGCGACGGTCCTGCCGGTGACGGTGAGAAGGGAGGTGTCGAGAAGGTTTGCTTTTGTGAGCTCCTTCATGACCGCCCATACGCCGCCGGCCTGGTCGAGGTCCTCCATGAAGGTGTCTCCGGCGGGGGCCAGATGGCAGAGGTTCGGGGTCTTGTCAGAGATGTCGTTGACCCGGTGCAGGTCGATCTCCACCCCCGCCTCATGGGCGATGGCGGGCAGATGCAGCATGGTGTTCGTGGAGCAGCCCAGGGCCATGTCCACGGTCTCCGCGTTGTGGAAGGCGGCGGCGGTCATGATGTCCCGGGGACGGATGTCCTTTTCGATGAGCTCCATGATCTTCATGCCGGTGTGCTTGGCAAG
>CAJOIC010000042.1:6084-33086 GCA_905234625.1 uncultured Oscillospiraceae bacterium
GTGTACATGCCGGAGCAGCTGCCGCAGGTGGGGCAGGCGTTCTCGGTGTATTCCGCCACGCCCGCTTCGTCCAGGGTCCCGGCGTGATAAGCGCCCACGGCCTCGAACATGTGGCTCAGGCAGGTGCGGCGTCCGTCGTTGAGCTTGCCCGCCAGCATTGGGCCGCCGGATACGAAGATGGCGGGGATGTTCAGCCGTGCCGCGGCCATGAGAAGGCCGGGCACGTTTTTGTCGCAGTTGGGGATCATGACGAGGCCGTCGAACTGGTGGGCGATGGCCATGGCCTCGGTGGAGTCCGCGATGAGGTCCCGGGTCACGAGGGAGTACTTCATGCCGATGTGGCCCATGGCGATGCCGTCGCACACGGCGATGGCGGGGAACATGACGGGGGTGCCGCCCGCGGCGCGGATGCCGGCTTTGACCGCCTCGGCGATCTTGTCGATGTTCATGTGACCGGGGACGATCTCGTTATAGGAGCTCACCACGCCCACGAGAGGACGGGACAGCTCCTCGTCCGTATACCCCAGGGCGTACAGAAGGCTCCGGTTCGGGGTGCGCTCCACCCCGACTTTCACTTGTTCAGAACGCATAATCTATCTCCTATCGGAAGGTTGGACGGCCCGGACGAGCTGAGGTCGGATCGATGCCGTGGCGGAGAAGGGTGTGCCGCGCAAAACATGGAAGCGAAGCGGACGTTTTCGCGGTATACCCTTCGACAACAGCGGCTCGTCACCGAGTTTCCCTCCGGGCCGCGCCGGAAACTCAGTTGGAAGCGCTGTCGAGGCCCTTGTCCCCGTCCTGGGAATCCTTCCAGAGCATGTTCTCACGCAGTTCCTTGCCGATGATCTCCATGGGGTGCTTCGCGAGCTGGGCGCGCTTGGAGTTGAAGAAGGTACGGCCGTTCTTGTTCTCGGCGATCCATTTGCCGGCGAAGGTGCCGTCCTGGATGTCGGAGAGGACAGCCCGCATGTTGGCCTTTACGATGTCGTGGGGCAGTACCCGGGGACCGGAGACGTACTCGCCGAACTCCGCGGTGTCGGAGATGGAGTAGTTCATGGCCGCGACGCCGCCCTTGTTGATGAGATAGGCGTTCTCGGGGGCGTAGCCGGCCTCGCACAGCACCTCGAAGCCGCACTGCATCAGGTCCACGACGCCGCCGCACAGAACGGTCTGCTCGCCGAAGAGGTCGGTCTCGGTCTCGTCGTGCATGGTGGTCTCCATGATGCCCGCGCGGGCGCCGCCGATGCCGGCGATGTACGCCAGGGCGATCTCCAGCGCACGGCCGGTAGCGTTCTGCTCCACGGCAACGAGGCAGGGCACGCCCTTGCCCGCGACGTACTGGGAGCGGACGGTGTGGCCGGGGCCCTTGGGGGCCGCCATGAACACGTCCACGTCCGCAGGGGGCACGATCTGCTGATAGCGGATGTTGAAGCCGTGGGCGAAGGCGATGGCCTTGCCGGCGGAGAGGTTCGCGGCGACGGATTCCTTGTAGATGTCGGCGGCGCGCTCGTCGTTCACGAGCATCATGACGATGTCGGCGGCTTTGGTGGCCTCGGCGACGGTCATGACGGTGAAGCCGTCGGCCTCCGCCTTGTTCCAGCTGTTGCCCTTCCGCAGGCCGACGATCACGTCGCAGCCGGAATCCCGGAGGTTCTGGGCGTGGGCGTGGCCCTGGGAGCCGTAGCCCACGATGGCGATCTTCTTGCCGTTCAGCACATTGATGTCGCAATCCTGCTCGTAGTACATTTTAGCCATGATAAATATTCTCCTTTATATGTTTGTTTTTCAGTTCAGTCAAGAAAACGTATCAGCGAACGTTTTTGCCGTAGTTGAACTCGCCGCGGACCTTGGTGTCCTCGTTGAGGGTGAAGGCGCCGCGCTCCAGGGCGATGACGCCGGTGCGGACCATCTCCAGGATGCCGTTTTTCTCCACGAGCCCCATGATGGCGTCCACCTTCTCCTCCTCGCCGATGATGGCGATGGTCAGGGAGGCGGGGGCCACGTCGATGATGTTGGCGCGGAAGATGCTGCTGATCTGGATGATCTCGTTGCGCTGCTCCGGGGTCTCGGCGTGGACCTTGATGAGGACCAGCTCCCGGCGGATGGACTGCTCGGCCTTCAGGACCTTGACGGAGTGGACGGGGAACATCTTCCGGACCTGGTTGCAGATGAGGTTCACCTGCTGCTCGTTCTCGGCCAGGATCTCGATGGTGATGCGGGAGACCTCCGGGTCCTCGATGGCGCCCACGGCCAGGGACTCGATATTGTAGCCCTTGCGGGAGAACAGCCGGGAGACCTGGCTGAGGACGCCCGCCTTGTTATCGACCATGACGGCCAGCGTATAGCGTTTCTTTTCCAAAGTTGACACCTCCTCAGTCCAGGATCAGGAACTTGGTGATGGGGTCGCCGCCGTTCACCATGGGTTTGACCTTCTCGTCGATGTCCAGGACGCAGTCGATGATATACGTGACCGCAGGCGAGAGCCTCCTTCAGGGCATCCTCGAAGTCCGCCTGATTCGACACCCTCCGGCCGGAGAGACCGTAGGCCTCCGCCAGCTTCACGTAATCGAGATCCACGCCGATGTCCGTGGCCATGTAGTGCTGGTCGTAGATGAGAGTCTGCCATTGGCGGACCATGCCCAGAGTGCTGTTGTTGAAGATGACGGTGATGATGGGCAGGTGATAGGTCGCCACGGTGTGCAGTTCGTTGAGGTTCATGCGGAAGCTGCCGTCGCCGGTCATGTGGAGGACGACCTTATCGGGGTGGCTGACCTTCGCGCCGATGGCCGCGCCCAGGCCGAAGCCCATCGCGCCGAAGCCGCCGGAGGTCAGAAGCTGTCCGGGATAGTCGTAGTGGAAGTGCTGCGCCGTCCACATCTGGTGCTGGCCCACATCCGTGGCCACCATGGTGTCCTGGGGGCAGATGCGGGCGATGGAGTCCGTGATCTGCCGGGGGTTCAGGGTGTCGCCGGAGAGCTCGTATTCCGTCTGGGTGGGGAAGGAGAAGACGTACTCCTTCCAGGGAGTATGATCCTTCTGGCGGACGCGCTCGTTAAGAAGTTCCAGGACACGCTTGGCGTCGCCGATGATGTGGTGGTCGGTCTGGACGTTCTTGTTGATCTCGGAGCGGTCGATGTCGATGTGGACGATCTTGGCCTGAGAGGCGAAGCTGGAGGGATCCAGTGCCACGCGGTCGGAGAACCGGCAGCCGAAGGCGATGAGGAGATCGCAGGCGTCCGCCGCCATGTTGCTGGCCTGGGAGCCGTGCATACCGATCATGCCGGTGGTGAGGGGGTTCCGGCCCCGGAACCCGCCGCCGCCCATGAGGGTGATGGCCACGGGCGCGTCGATGCGGTTGGCAAACTCCTCGAACTCCACGTGGGCGCGGCTGCGGACCACGCCGCCGCCGCAGATGAGCATGGGACGCTCGGAGGCGTTGATCATGTCCACCAGCTTTTCGATGTCGTTGATGTCCGGCTCGGGAGCCTTCAGATCGTGGCTGGCCCGGGCGATCAGCGCGCCCAGGCGTCCCTCGGTGTGGTGGAGATGGCGCTTGAGGGGCTCGTACTCCGCCTCCTCCGCCGTGGCGTTTTTCAGGATGTCGATGAGCACGGGACCGGGGCGGCCGGAGCGGGCGATGGCGAAGCCCTCCCGGATGACGTCCGCCAGCTGGTCGGCGTGATCGACGATATAGTTGCACTTGGTGATGGGCATGGTGACACCGGTGATATCGCACTCCTGGAAGGAATCCTTGCCGATGAGGGGCTTGCCCACGTTGCAGGTGATGAACACCACGGGGCTGGAGTCCATATAGGCGGTGGCGATGCCGGTGACCAGGTTCGTGGCCCCCGGGCCGGAGGTGGCGAAGCACACGCCCACCTTGCCGGTGGAGCGGGCGTAGCCGTCCGCGGCGTGGGCAGCGCCCTGCTCGTGGGCGGTGCGGATGTGGGTGATCCTGTCACGGTAGTTGTACAGCTCGTCATACACGTTCAGGATAGTGCCCCCGGGATAGCCGAAGATGGTGTCCACATGCTGCTCCAGGAGACACTCGATGACGATTTTTGCGCCGGTCATTTTCATAAGCGTTCGTTTCCTTTGTTCAGATTACAGGCGGGCGATGATCTCGGAGGTCAGCTCGCTGCACTTGAGGGTCTTCATGCCGGGGGCGACGATGTCGTAGGTGCGGCAGCCGTCGTTCAGGGCCTTGTCCACGGCGGCCTCGATGGCGTCCGCCTCGGCGGAGAGGTCGAAGGCGTAGCGCAGCATCATGGCGCCGGAGAGGATGGTGGCGATGGGGTTTGCCTTGTCCTGGCCGCCCATGGAGGGGGCGGAGCCGTGGATGGGCTCGTAGAGGCCCCGGGTGCCGTCGCCAAGGGAGGCGGATGCCAGCATGCCGATGGAACCCGTGATCTGGCTTGCCTCGTCGGAGAGGATGTCGCCGAACATGTTGGTGGTGACGAGCACGTCGAACTGGGAGGGGTTCTTCACGAGCTGCTGGGCGGTATTGTCCACCAGCATATCCTCCACGGTGACGCCGTCGTACTCCTCCGCCAGGCGGTGGACGGTCTCCCGCCAGAGCCGGGAGGTCTCCAGGACATTTGCCTTGTCCACGCTGATGACCTTGCCGGTGCGCTTCTGGGCGGCGCTCAGGGCTACGCGGCAGATGCGCTCGATCTCCATGACGGAGTAGGCCTCGGTGTCATAGGCCTCAGGGCCGTATTTACCCTCCCGGCGGCCCCGGTCACCGAAGTAGATGCCGCCGGTGAGCTCCCGGACGATGAGGAGGTCGAAGCCGTCTTTCACGATCTCCTGCCGCAGCGGGCAGCGCTCTGCCAGCGCGGGATAGAGCTTCGCGGGGCGCAGGTTCGTGTACAGGCCCATGGCGGCGCGAATGCCGAGAAGGCCCTTCTCCGGGCGGAGGTCGGCGGGAAGGGTGTCCCACTTGGGGCCGCCCACCGCGCCCAGCAGCACGGAGTCGGAGGCCAGGCACCCGTCGATGGTCTCCTGCGGCAGGGGGACGCCGGCAGCGTCGATGGCGGCGCCGCCGATGAGGTACTCGGTGAAGTTGAAGGTATGCCCGAATTTCTCCGCTACCTTTTTCAGCACGGCCACGGCGCTGTCCACGATCTCGGGACCGATGCCGTCGCCCTTGAGGAGCGCGATGTTGTAGTTCATAGCTCGTTTCCGTCCTTTTTCTTTACTGGCCCTGCTTGTCCTTCAGATAGGACAGAAGGCCGCCGTGGGAAATGATGTTGTTGATGAAGGGGGGGAAGGCGACGGCCCGGAAGGTCTCGCCGGTGGTCTCGTCGGTGATGACGCCGGAGTCGAAATCCACGGAGACGGTGTCGCCGCTGCGGATGGCCTCAGAGGCCTCGGGACACTCCAGGATGGGGAAGCCGATGTTGATGGCGTTGCGGTAGAAGATGCGGGCGAAGCTCGCCGCGATGACGCAGGATACGCCGGTGGCCTGGATGGCGATGGGGGCGTGCTCCCGGGAGGAGCCGCAGCCGAAGTTCCAGCCGCCCACCATGATGTCCCCCTGATGGGGCGCGGCGGCGAAGTCCGGGTCGATGTCCTCCATGCAGTGCTTGGCAAGCTCCGCAGGGGAGGGGGCGTTCAGGTACCGGGCGGGGATGATGACGTCGGTATCCACATTGTCGCCGTATTTGAAGACTTTTCCTGTTACCATGATGTACCCTCCTTACAGATCATAGGGCGAGGCCAGCACGCCCTTCACGGCGCTGGCGGCGGCCACGGCGGGGGAGGCCAGGACGACTTCGCTCTCGGTGTGGCCCATGCGTCCGACGAAATTGCGGTTGGTGGTGGCTACGGCCCGCTCGCCCTCGGCCATGCAGCCCATGTGTCCGCCGAGGCAGGGACCGCAGGTGGGCGTGGAGAAGACGCAGCCGGCCTCCAGGAAGATCTCCGTCAGCCCCTCCTTGAGGCATTGCAGGGACACGGCCTGGGTGGCGGGGATGACGATGCAGCGGATGCCGGGGGCCACCTTCCGGCCCTTCAGGATCTCCGCCGCGATCCGCAGATCGGAGATGCGGCCGTTGGTGCAGGAGCCGATGACCACCTGGTCGATGGACATGCCCTTCACCTCGTCTACGGTCCTGGTGTTGGAGGGCAGGTGTGGCAGGGAAACGGTGGGCTCAAGGGCGTCGAGGTCGATGACCACCTCGGACTCATACTCCGCGTCGGGGTCAGCCTCAAAGGCCGTCCAGGGGCGGTCCACCCGCCCGGAGACGTACTCGACGGTCTTCTCGTCCACGGGGAAGATGCCGTTCTTGCCGCCGGCCTCGATGGCCATGTTGGCGATGGTGAACCGGTCGTCCATGGTCAGCTCCGCCACGCCGGGACCGGTGAATTCCAGGGACTTATACAGCGCCCCGTCCACGCCGATGCGGCCGATGAGGTGCAGGATCACGTCCTTGCCGGAGACGTGGGGCCTCAGCTTTCCTATCAGGGTGACCTTGATGGCGGGAGGGACCTTGAACCAGTTCTCGCCGGAGGCCATGCCCGCGGCCATGTCGGTGGAGCCGACGCCGGTGGAGAAGGCGCCCAGTGCGCCGTAGGTGCAGGTGTGGCTGTCCGCGCCGATGACGCATTCGCCGGGGGCGACAAGGCCTTTTTCCGGCAGGAGCGCGTGCTCGATGCCCGCCTGGCCCACGTCATAGCAGTGGGTGATGCCGAAGCGGGAGGCGAACTCCCTGGCGGTCTTGCACAGCTGGGCGGACTTGATGTCCTTGCAGGGGGTGTAGTGGTCCAGGACGATGGCGATCTTGTCCTTGTCGAAGACCTTGGTGAAGCCCGCCTCGTCGAAGACGCCTACCGCCACGGGGGTGGTCACGTCGTTTCCGAGAACGAGGTCGAGCTTCGCCTCGATCAGGTCCCCGGCCTTCACGGCGGGCAGACCCGCGTGAGCGGCGAGGATCTTCTGGGTCATGGTCATGCCCATGGTTTATCCCTCCTTGGCTTCCGTGGCCGCGCAGAGCTTGTTGACGGCCTTGATGTACGCGGTGATGCTGGCCTCGATCACGTCGGTGGAGAGGCCCTTGCCGGTGTAGGTCTTGCCCTCGCTCATGAGCTTGATGGTGACGTCGCCCAGGGTGTCCTTGCCCTCGGAGACGGAGTGGATGTTATAGATATCGAAGGTATGTTCCGCGGGCCGGATGATCTTGTCGATGGCGTTGAACGCCGCGTCGATGGGACCGTCGCCCAGGCAGACGTCCTCGTACTTCTCGCCGTCTTTCTCCAGGCTCACGGTGCAGGTGGCGGTGGTGAAGTTGGAGGTGTGGACGGAGAACCAGTTGAGCTTGTAGCCGTTCTCCTCCGCCTCCAGCTGGGAGACGGCCCGGTGCTCGGCGATGGCCTCCAGGTCCGCGTCGGTGATGTTTTTCTTCTTGTCGCAGAGGATCTTGAATTCCTCGAAGCAGGCCAGAAGCTCGTCCTTCGTCAGATTGTAGCCCAGGGATCTGAGCCGGTCCTCCACGGCGTGCTTGCCGGAGTGCTTGCCGAGAACGATGTTGTTCGTCTGGATGCCGAGGGACTCGGGGGTGAGGATCTCATAGGTCTGCTTGTTCGCTAGAACGCCGTGCTGGTGTATGCCCGCCTCATGGGCGAAGGCGTTCCGGCCCACGATGGGCTTGTTGAGAGGCGCCGACTGGCCGATGATGTTGTACACCGTGCGGCTGGCGCGGGAGATCTGGGTGGAGTCGATGCGGGTGGAGAAGGGGTAGACCTGGGGACGGGTGCGCATGGCCATGACGACCTCCTCGAGAGCGGTGTTTCCGGCGCGCTCGCCGAGACCGTTCACCGTGCACTCGATCTGCCGGGCGCCGCCCAGGACGCCGGCCAGGGAGTTTGCGGTGGCAAGACCGAGGTCGTTGTGGCAGTGGACGGAGAAGATGGCCTTATCGCTGTCGGGAACGTTCTTCCGCAGGTACTCGATGAGCTCGCGCATCTCCGCGGGGGTGGTGTAGCCTACGGTGTCGGGGATGTTCACGGTGGTGGCGCCGGCCCTGATGGCGGCATCCACGACCCGGACCAGGAAATCCCAGTCGGAGCGGGTGGCGTCCTCGGCGGAGAACTCAATGTTGGAGCAGTACTTTTTGGCGTGGGCCGTCATGGTGGAGGCGGCCTCCAGGACCTCCTCCGGGGTCATCTTGAGCTTATATTCCATATGGAGGGGGCTCGTGGCGATGAACAGGTGGATGCGGGGATCGGCCGCCTCCTTCACCGCGTCCCAGGCGGTGTCGATGTCCTTGACGTTGGCCCGGGCCAGGGAGGCCACGGAGCAGTCCTTCACGGCGCCTGCAATGGTCTTGACGGACTCGAAATCACCGGGGGAGGAGATGGCAAAGCCCGCCTCGATGACGTCCACCTTCATCTTCTCCAGGCAGCGCGCCACCTCGATCTTCTCCTTGAGGTTCATGGAGCAGCCGGGGGACTGCTCACCGTCGCGGAGGGTGGTGTCGAAAATCACGATCTGATCCATAATTCGGTTTCGTTCCTTTCCGATTGAATATTTGATGCTTTCTGAGCCGTCGGCGTATGAAAAAACCGTATGGCCCGAAAAGTCAGACCATACGGTGTTCCAGCTAAGCCTTCCCGCCGGTCCCGGCGGAGAATCAGCATCCCGTGTTCAGAGCATGACTTTTCGCGCTATCATCCAGACCCCACAGTCGAAGGATAATAACGCTCAGTAGTACGATAATGCTCTGAAGCGAAACGCTCATATCATCACTACCTCGATTTACAGCAGTACATTGACTTTACCATATAATATTAAGCCTGTCAATGTGTTTTATGCCCCGAAATCACGGCGCGGGGAACATTTTTTCTGTGCAAAACGGTAAAGACATGCTATAATCGGAGACGTGTTCATCATCGGAAAGAGAGACCTTACGTACTATGTGGAAATACTTCGGCGTGATATGCAACGTGGTCACCGTTCTCCTGGGCAGCGGCCTGGGCCTTCTGCTCCGGCGAAGAGCCGCAAAGGCGCCCGCGGAGGAGGGACCGAACGGAAAGCTGCCTCCCAGGGAGCCCCTTCCGCAGGTGATGATGGTTTGCCTGGGCTTCTGCACGATCTTCGCGGCGGCCTCCGGGCTTCTGGGCATCGAGAGCGGCGTCCAGGCCCTCATCAGCGTGGCCTCCATGGCGGGGGGCTTCCTCATCGGCTGGGCCCTGCGGATCGACGACCGGCTGAACCTGATGGGCGACCGGCTCCTGGAGCGCTTCGGCGGCGCACGGCCGGGACAGAAGAACCCTGCGGAGGGCGTCGTCACCGCCACGCTCCTGTTCTGCATCGGGTCCATGACCTTCCTGGGCTCCTTCGAGAGCGCCGCGAACCCCACCGGATACCTGGATCTGAACTGCCATACGACCCTGCTCATCAAATCCCTGCTGGACTTCGTGTCCGCTACCTGCCTTACGGTAACCTTCGGCGCTTCCGTCATGGGAGCCGCGGCGGTGGTGCTGGTGTTCCAGGGGCTCCTGGTGGCGCTGGCGGCCCAGCTCCAGCCCTTCCTGGAGCGGATCGGCGCCATGCCCGCCGTCAACTGCGTGGGGTCTATGATCCTGCTGGCCATCGCCCTGAACCTCATCGGCCTGAAGAAGATCAAGACCGCGGATTATCTCCCGGCGCTGTTCATCCCCATCCTCCTCTGCTGGCTCATAGCGTGATCTGCGCATTCCCGGTTGCATATCCCACGGAAGTGTGGTATAAATAGTAATACGTTGATATATAAAAAAATTTATATAATTCACAGCACAAAGAGAACGGAGACAGAAAACTATGGGCAGAGTAGACGGCAGGCGCATCAAAAAGGAAGTGCCTATGTATTTGCTGGCGCCGCAGTTCATGCCGACGCGCAACGACGCCATGAACATGACGACCATCGACATCCCCATCGAGCCCCTGCGCAAGTACATGAATGCCAAGCGCAAGGAGGGACACCATATCAGCCACATGGCCCTCATCATGACGGCCTACGCGCATCTTGTGGGGGAGTATCCCTCCATCAACCGTTTCGTGCAGAACAAGCGTGTGTATGAGCACAACGATTTCTGCATCTCCCTGGTGGTGCTCCGTCCGGGCAACACCGGCAACGACGACACCATGTCGAAGCTCTATATGACGCCCCAGGACACCGTGTTCGACGTCCAGCGGAAGATCGATGAATACATTGAGAAAAACACCTCCGGCGCGGAGGAGGACAACAACGCCCTGGACAAGTGGATGGGCATCCTCTGCTCCCTGGGGGGGCTTCTGGACGTGGCTGGCGCACTGCTGCGCTTCCTGGACAAGCACGGCTGGCTGCCCCGGGCCCTGGTGGACGCCAGCCCCTTCCACGCATCCCTCCTCATCACGAACCTGGCCTCCATCCGCACGAACCACATCTATCACCATGTGTATAATTTCGGCACAACGTCCGTGTCCATGGCCATGGGCAACATGCGGGAGGTCCCCCGCCGGGCCCGGGACGGCTCCGTGGAGCTGGTCCGCTGCATGCCCATCGGCGTGGTGATGGACGAGCGCATCGCCTCCGGCCACTATCTGGCTCTGGCCTTCGCCCGCTTCAAGGACATGCTGCTGCATCCCGAGCAGCTGGAGGAGCCCGGCAAGACCGCCGTGCTGGAGCAGGGCTGAGCCGCGTGGGAAATATCGAAAAAGACGCCGTCCCCGGCCGGGGACGGCGTCTTTTTTCGCGGTCATTTTTTGTTTTTCCTGTAGAGGATCCAGAGGCCCTTGAGGAGCAGATCGTCGTCGCAGGTGATCTTGCGCCTGCAATAGGGGGCGATGGCATTCGAAAGGCCGCCGGTGGCCACTACGGCGCAGGGCGCGCCCAGTTCCTCCTCCATCCGCTCGATCATGCCGTCCAGGGAGGCCGCCGTGCTGAATACCGCGCCGGAGCGCATGGCGTCCACGGTGTTGGTGCCGATGACCTTCTCCGGCGGGACGATGGAGATGTCCGGCAGAAGGCTCGTCCCGGCGGCGAGAGCCTCGTAGGAGAGCTTGACGCCGGGCAGGATGGCGCCGCCGCGGTAGCAGCGGTTCCCGTCCACAGCCACGATGGTGGTGGCGGTGCCGAGATCCATGATGATGGCGGGGACGCCGTAGTACTCCATGGCGGCTACGCTGCCGACGAGGATGTCGGGGGCCAGTGTGCCGGGGTCGTCGATGCGGATGTTGAGGCCGGTCTTCATGCCGGGTCCCACCACCATGCAGTCCTGCCCGGTGATCATCTTGACCGCCTCGGTGAGCAGTTGGGTGACGGGGGGCACGACGGAGGAGATGATGGCGCCTTCGAGAGCGTTCGTATCGATCTCGTAGAGCTCCATGATGTCCTTGAGCTTGATGGCGTATTCGGTGGTGGTCTCGTGGGGATCAGTTCGGATGCGGACGATATTCAGGATATCGCCGTTATCGATGCATCCCAGGACGATGTGAGTGTTTCCGACGTCGATAGCAAGGATCATTTTAGTCTTTCTTATCCTTTTTTCCGATTTTGATGAGGCGCAGGATGACGGGGCTCAGGACCACGTTCACCAGGACCTCAAAGAGGAAGTTGGCGCCGACCAGGCCGAAGATCATGTAGTTGCCGACGCTGGGGAATCCGGCTCCGGCGGCCCACTCGGAGATGGTGCCCATGAAGAACACAAGGCAGCCCAGCAGGAACACGCCGGTGTTCACCACGGGGGCGGCGATGGCCGCGACGATCACGGCGACATAGGTGTTGACCTTCTCCAGAGCCTTGAAGACGAGGCCGGCTACGAAGCCCGCGAGAGCGCCTTTCACGAGGACGACGAGGATGGTGCCGATGGGGCTGATCGTCAAAAAGGCCGCAGCGTCTCCGGAGAGGAGGACGATGAGGCCGAAGATGAAGCCCAGCCACGCGCCTGCCGCCTGTCCGTAAAGAGCCGCTCCCACGACGATGGGGATCAGCACCAGGGAGATGGAGAACGGACCGAAACGGATGAAGCTGCCGAGGAACTGCAGTACGATGACGATGGCGGTCAGGATCGCCATCCCGGTCAGGGTGCGGGTGTTCTTGAGGTTCATTATTCAATTCCTTTCTGCTGTCGCTCCAGTCGAGCCGGATGCGGCGCAGCCTCATAGTAGTACATTACGGCCCGGATGTCAATAACGTTAATTCTGTATCAATCCAGTACGGAGTGGCGCAGCCACTTGTCTCCCCGGAAGCGGACGCTGAAGCAGATATCCCGCACGAGCCAGTCCGTGCACCAGCCGATCCAAACGCCCCAGAGACCCACGCCGGTATAGCGGCAGAGGTACCAGCTCAGCGCCACCCGGAACACCCACATGCTGACGGTGCTGACCCACATGGCGTAGGTGACATCCCCGGCGGCGCGCATACCGTTCGGCAGTGTGAAGGCCCTGGGCCAGATGAAGACCTTGACGGTCAGGACCACCCAGAGGATCCGGCAGGCCAGACCCCCGCCCTCGGGGGTGAGAGCGGTCAGACGCATGATGAAGGGACAGGGGATGCAGATGAGGAGCCCCATCCCCAGGATGATCCACCTGGAGATGCCGGTGAGCTTTTTCATATAGTACCGGGCCTGGTCCGGCTCGCCCCGGCCGATGCATTGGCCCGCCACGGTGAGAAGTCCCGTGCCGATGGCCTGGGAGGGCATGGAACCGAAGAGCTCCAGGGTCAGCACGATGGCCTGGACGGCGATGGCGGTGGTGCCCAGGGTGGAGACGGTGCTCTGCACCACGAGACGTCCGAACTGGAACATGCCGTTTTCCACGGCGTTGGGAAGACCCACCCGCAGGATGCGGCGGATCATGGGCATGTCCGGACGCAGAAGCCGCAGGTCCCCCATGGCGATGGCGGGGCGCTTTTCCTGGAGGACCAGCATGACCGCCATGCTGACGATGCGGCTGAACAGGGTGGAGACGGCGGCGCCCACCACGCCCAAATGAAACGCGAAGATGAGCACGGCGTTTCCGATGATGTTCAGGACGTCCGCTCCGGCGGCCACCAGCATGGGCTGCTTCGCGTCGCCGATGGCCCGGAAGAGGGCCGCGCTGGAGGTGTACAGCGCCAGGAATGGATAGCTCATGGCGGTGATGAGAAGATACGACACCGCCGCCTCCATGACGTCCGCCTCCACGTTACCGAAGATGAGCTTCAAAACGGGACGCCGCAGGAGGATGAGAAGGACGGCCAGGAGCGTGGCCAGCACGCAGCTTGCCAGCATGACCTGCCGGGCGGCCTTGTTGGTGTCGGCCTCGTCGTCCCGACCGATGTACTGGGCGCAGATGATGGTACCTCCGGCAGCCAGCGCGGAGAGGAAGTACACCACCAGGAGGTTGATGGAATCCACGAGGGAGACGCCGGAGATGGCGGCCTCGCCTACGTTTGACACCATCAGCGTGTCCGCCACGCCCATGAGGCCGGTGAGCACCTGCTCGATCACCAGGGGGACCAGCAGCGCCCGAAGCTGGTTTTTATTGAAAAGCATAGGCTGTTCGCCTTTCTCGGATCTTTTTTGACCCTATTATATACCGCTTTTCCCCGATTGCAAGAGGCGCTCTTCCATGCTATAATCCATATGCTATGGATAATTTTACTAGAGATTATATCGAGACGCGCAGGCAGGTCATTGCGCACAATTTCCCCAATCTGAACGACAGACAGCTGGAGGCGGTCCTGGCCACGGAGGGACCGCTGCTCATCCTGGCCGGCGCGGGCAGCGGCAAGACCACGGTGCTCATCAACCGGGTGGCGAACCTGATGAAATACGGCCGGGGCTCCGATTCCGACATTCTTGCCCCTGACGCGGACGAGGAGAAGCTCGCTCTCATGAAGGCTTATCTGGCGGGCGACGCCTCCCTCAAGCGGGAGGCGGAAATGGCGGCGGCCCTGGACCCGGTGGAGCCCTGGCGCATTCTGGCCATCACCTTTACGAACAAGGCCGCCGGGGAGCTGAAGGACAGGCTCTATAACATGCTGGGTCCCGCCGCGGAGGACGTGTGGGCCCGGACCTTCCATTCCGCCTGCGTGCGCATCCTGCGCCGGGAGGCGGATAAGCTGGGCTATCCCCAGAGCTTCACGATCTACGATACCGCGGACCGCACCGCGGTGATGAAGCGGATCGTGAAAGCCATGAACAAGGACGAGAAGACCTACCGCCCCAACTGGGTGCTGAACATCATCGACAAGGCCAAGGACCGGATGCAGTCCCCGGAGGATTTCGCCGCCATGGCGGACAAGCTCCCGGACTTCCGTCTGCGGGTAGTGGCGGAGCTATATAAGGAATATGCCAAGCGCCTGTTCGAGGCCGGGGCCATGGATTTCGAGGACCTGATCTACAATACCGTCCGGCTCCTGCGGGACCATGAGGACGTGCGGACGTTTTACCAGAAGAAGTTCCGGTATGTCCTCATCGACGAATACCAGGACACCAACAACCTCCAGTATCTGCTTGCGAGCCTCCTGGCGGGCGGACACAAGAACATCTGCGTGGTAGGTGACGACGACCAGTCCATCTACTCCTTCCGAGGCGCCACCATAGAGAACATCCTCTCCTTCGAGGAGCAGTACGCGAATTCCCGGGTCATCCGCCTGGAGCAGAACTACCGCTCCACCGGACACATCCTGGACGCGGCGAACGCCGTCGTGTCCAACAATACCGGCCGCAAGGGCAAGCGCCTCTGGACCAGGGCCGGGGCGGGGGACCGCATCACCCTGTATGTGGCGAAAAATGAGGACGACGAGGCCCAGTATGTGGTGCGCCAGGTGCTGCGGGCGGTACAGCAGGGGGAGAACCTCCGGGACCACGCGGTGCTCTACCGGCTCAATGCCCAGTCCCGCGCGCTGGAGCAGGCCTTCCTTCGAAACGGCATCCGACCCAGGATCGTGAAGGGCAATCCCTTCTTTGAGCGGGCGGAGATCAAAGACCTGATGGCGTATTTCTTCGTGCTCCTGAACCCGGCGGACGATCTGCGGCTGATCCGTATCATAAACGTCCCGGCTCGGGGCATCGGGAATACCACCGTCGAAAGGGCCCGGGCCATCGCGGAGCAGAACGCTCTGCCCCTGTTCACCGTGGTGTCCATGGCCGATCAGTTCCCGGAGCTGAGCCGGGCCGCGGAAAAGCTGAAGGCCTTCGCCGCCATGATGAACGATCTGTCCATGATGACCCAGACCTCGGGCCTCGTGGACATCTACGACGCGCTGCTGGACCGGACGGGCTATGCCCGGGCGCTGCAGGCCTCCAGAACGGAGGAGGACCAGAACCGCCTGGAGAACGTCCAGGAGCTCAAGACCTTCATCGCCACCCACGTAAAGCAGTCCGGGGACGATTCCCTGGAGGGCTTCCTGGACGAGGTGAGCCTGTACACCGACCTGCAGAACGTGGACCCGGACGAGAATACCGTCACCATGATGACCATCCACTCCGCCAAGGGCCTGGAATTCCCCACCGTGTTCGTGGTGGGTATGGAGGAGGGCATTTTCCCCTCCATGCAGGCGGAGGACCCCCAGCAGATGGAGGAGGAACGGCGGCTGGCCTATGTTGCCATCACCAGAGCCAAGCGCAGACTGTATCTCGTCAGCGCCCGCCAGCGCATGCTCATGGGCCAGACGGCGGCACACCGGGTCAGCCGGTTCGTGGACGAGATCCCCCCGGACCACATCGACCGGCCCTACGCGGACCTGAAGCCTACATACTTCGACTTTGAGGACGTGCCCAAGGCCCGGGTCTCCCGGCAGCCCCAGCGGCGGACCATCACCCCGCCCGTGTCCCGGCCTGCCGCGCCCTCCGTGGACTATAAGGAGGGGGACAGCGTGAAGCACAACGCCTTCGGGGAAGGCGTCATCGTGAAGCTCACCCCCATGGGGGGCGACGCTCTCGTGGAGATCGAATTCGAGAACGTGGGCGCCAAGCGCCTGATGCTCAAGGCCGCCTCCGCCCATATGCGGAAGCTCTGAAGGATATGAAACGCCCGCCGGGATGACCCGACGGGCGTTCTGCGCGGCGTGCGCAGGGCGTTATTCTTTTTCCAGGAAGATCTTCGCGTACTCCCGGATGCGTCCGAAGCTCTCGTCGCTGAGATCGTGCTCGATCTTGCAGGCATCCCGGTAGGCGTTCTCCTCGCTGACGCCCATCTTCATGAGACAGGCCGCCAGGGTCTGGTGCCGCTCATACATGCGCAGGGCGATCTCCATCCCCTTGTCGGTGAGATGGAGGAACCGGTCCTCGTCCCGGGTGATGTAGCCGTTTTCCTCCAGCTGCTTCATGGCTACGCTGACCGAGGGCTTGGAGTAGCCCAGGGCGTTTGCGATGTCGATGGAGCGGACGACGCCCCGTTTGAGAGACTCCATGTAGATGGACTCCAGATAATCTTCTGCGGATTCATGGATGTTCATGGCGCCGCTCCTTTACGGTAATGATAATTGTACTCATTTTATCATAAGTCCTTTGGGAAAACAAGTATTTCCGTCTTTAGTCCGGATTTGAAAAAAACAGGAAAAGCGGATTGCCTTTTCGGAGAAGATATATTACAATAGCGAATTGAGAAACAAATATCAAAACCTTATAAGGGGTAATAGGGCCATGAACATCAAAGTGACTGCCGACAGTACCTGCGATCTGAGCGCGGATCTGATCGAGCGTTATGGGATCACGATCGTTCCTCTGACGGTGACCTGTGACGGGAAGAGCTATCTGGACGGTGTGGAGATCGATCCGGAGACGCTGCTGTCCCTACCGGCGGCGTGGCGGCCACCGCCGCGGTGAACGTCCAGCACTATACGGAGGTTTTCACGGAGCTCCGGAAGGAATATGACGCCATCGTCCACTTCACCATCTCCAGCGCCATGTCCGGCTGCTATCAGAACGCCTGCATCGCAGCGGAGGATGTGGGGGAGGTCTACGTGGTGGACAGCGCGAACCTATCCACCGGCATAGGACACCTCGTCATCGACGCCTGCATCCTGGCGGCGGAGGGGGCCGACGCTGCCTCCATCAAGGCGGAGCTGGATGAGCGGAAGAAAAAGCTGGATGTGAGCTTCGTCCTGACCACGCTGGAGTATCTCCGCCGGGGCGGACGCTGCACCACCCTGGCCGCCATGGGGGCGAACCTCCTGAAGCTGCATCCCTGCATCAATGTGGTGGACGGCACCATGGGCGTGGGGAAAAAATACCGGGGCAACATCCAAAGCTGCCTCGTGCAGTACGTGAAGGACAAGCTGGCCGAGCCGGATACCGTGGACCCGAAGCGGGTTTTCATCACCGATTCCGGCTTCGACGAGGAGACCCGCGCCCTGGTGGAGGAGACCGTCCGCGCCTGCGTGCCCTTTGAGGAGATCATACATACCCGCGCCGGCTGCACCGTGTCCTGCCACTGCGGACCGGGCTGCTTGGGTATCCTGTTTTACAGAAAATAAATTGATGCAGTCTCAGAAATGGATATTTACACCAAAAATGCATAAAAAAACTTATGTTTCCCGATAATATGTTCATATTCTGTTAATAAATTGAAAAATAATTCATAAATTTAAAAATATTTCTTGCCTTTTGTAAAAAACTGGATTATACTAATTGCGGTCTGATATTCAGGTATCGATATGATAAATTACCGTGGGGGGTGACGAATATGTCGAGACCGAAAGGAAGCAAGAATAAAAAGACCCTTCTCTCCGAGGCGATGCTGGACGATAAAATCGCCGCAGCCGCCGCCGCGAAGAAAAAATTGGCCGCAGAGGAGAAAAAACTTCTGTCCACTATGGACGATGTAAAAGCTCAGCTCAAGGCCAAGAAAAAGGAGCTGCGGGCTGCTGAACGCACGCTTGCGGTGCTCCAGGAGAAGAAGGCCCAGGCGGATGCCGTGGCAGCCGCCGCCGCGCAGCAGAAGGAGATCGAGAAGGTCGTCTCATCGCTCGTCAGCAGCGGGAAGACCGCTACCGAGATCCTCGATATGCTGAACAACTGATTGCTTCTGAAAAAATGACCGACGGATATCCTCCGTCGGTCATTTTTTGTGCCGTTTTTATTTCGTCCGGAGCATGCGGCTGGCGTTCAGGATGGCGATGACCGCCACGCCTACGTCCGCGAAGACCGCCTCCCACAGATTTGCCGCGCCCAGGGCTCCCAGCAGGAGAAACAGACCCTTCACTCCAAGGGCGAAGACGATGTTCTCCCGCACGATCCGCATGCATTTCCGGGAGATATCCATGGCGGTGATGAGCTTCGCCGGATCGTCGTCCATAAGGACCACGTCCGCCGCTTCGATGGCGGCGTCGGAGCCCATAGCGCCCATGGCGATGCCCAGGTCCGCCCGGCTGAGCACCGGCGCGTCGTTGACGCCGTCGCCCACGTAGGCCAGGACGCCGCCGGGGTCCCGCTCCCGCAGGAGCCGCTCCACATGCTCCACCTTGTCCGCGGGGAGGAGGCGTGTGTGGGTCTCGTCCAGCCCCAGCTGGTTTGCCACCGCCTCGCCCACGGCCTGACTGTCGCCGGTGAGCATCACGGTGCGGATGCCCCGCTGCCGCAGGGCGCTTACAGCCTCCGCCGCCGTTGCTTTGACCCGGTCCGCGATGACGGCCCGGCCCAGATACTGGCCCTCCGCCGCCACGTGGACGACGGTGCCCGCATCCGTCCGCTCCGATTCCGGGAGGGCGATGCCCGACCCGGCCATGAGCTTTTCGTTCCCGGCCAGGATCGTCCGGCCGTCCGCCTTCGCGGAGACGCCCCGGCCGGGGATCTCCGTCACGTCTGCAACTCTTGTGAGGTCGATCACACCGTCATAGGCCTGTCGCAGGGACTGGGCAATGGGGTGGTTGGAGTGCCCCTCCGCGAGGGCTGCGGCCTCCAGGAGCTCCACCTCGGTCACGCCCTCCGCGGGCTCCAGCGCCGTCAGAGCGAAGACGCCCTCGGTGAGGGTCCCGGTCTTGTCGAAAACCGCCACGGAGGTCTTGGACAGCAGCTCCAGGTAATTCCCGCCCTTCACCAGGATGCCCCGGGCGGAGGCGCCGCCGATGCCGCCGAAGAAGGACAGGGGGATCGAGATGACGAGAGCGCAGGGGCAGGAGATCACCAGGAAGATGAGCGCCCTGTGGACCCACTCGGCCCAATTCCCCAGAAACAGCGGCGGGATCACCGCGAGAAGCGCTGCGCCGATGACAACGGCGGGGGTATAGTACCGGGCGAATCGGGTGATGAAATTCTCCGCCTTCGCCTTCCGGGAGGCGGCATTCTCCACCAGATCCAGGATCTTTGCCACGGTGGACTCCCCGTAGGGTTTCGTCACCCGGACGGTGAGAAGACCCGTCTTGTTCACGCAGCCGGAGATCACCTCGTCCCCGGTCTCCACATGCCTGGGGACGGACTCGCCGGTGAGGGCGGCGGTGTCCAGGGAGGAGGAACCCTCCGTCACCACGCCGTCCAGGGGGATCTTTTCTCCCGGACGCACCGCGATGAGCTCGCCCACGGCGACCTCTTCCGGGGATACCTCCGTCAGCTCCCCGTCCCTGAGGACGTTCGCGCTGTCAGGCCGTATATCCATGAGCTGGGCGATGGAGCGCCGGGAGCGGCCCACCGCGATGCTCTGGAACAGCTCGCCCACCTGATAGAACAGCATAACGCCCACGGCCTCGGCATACTCGCCCAGGACCAGCGCGCCGATGGTGGCAACGCACATGAGGAAGTTCTCGTCGAACACCTGTCCGTGAGCGATGTTCAGGGCGGCCTTCCTGAGCACGTCCCAGCCCACGATGACGTAGGGGATGAGAAACAGCGGCAGCCGCCACAGCCCCTCCACGGGAAGCAGCGCTGCTATGAGGAGGAGCGCTCCCGCGATCAGGATGCGATAGAGCGCCTTTTTCTGCTTGCGGGTCATTTCAGTACGATTTCGCAGTCGGGCTCCACCCGGCGGACGCACTTCACGACCTCCTTCATGATGGCGTCGAAGCGGCTGTCGTCGGCCTCCACGGTCATCTTCTGGGTCATGAAGCTGACGTTGGCGTCGCTGACACCGTCCAGCTTCTTGATGGCGTCCTCCATCTTGCGGGCGCAGTTGGCGCAATCAAGGTCGATGAGATCAAAGGTCTTTTTCATGGTATGTGTACCTCCTGAAAAGATGTTGGGTCACTCGGTGATGTGGTCCATGCCCTGGGCGATGATCTTACGGACATGGTCGTCAGCCAGGGAATAGAAGACGGTCTTGCCGTCCCGCCGGGGCTTCACAAGGCGGCTGCCCTTGAGCACCCTCAGCTGGTGACTGACGGCGGACTGGGTCAGGCCCAGAAGCTGCGCAATGTCGCAGACACAAAGCTCCGCCTCGAAAAGGGCGTAGAGGATCTTTACCCGCGTGGAGTCCCCGAACACCTTGAACAGCTCCGCCAGATCGTACAGCGTCTCGTCGTCCGGCAGCTCCCGGAGCACCTGGGATACCGTATCCTCGTGCACGCACAGATAGCCGCAGCGCTCGATCTCGCCCGTGGTCTCCGTCATAAGATCACCCCTTTGAATAAAACAAACATATGAATAACTGCTCATATGTTAGCATATCATGCTGCAGTTGTCAATAGGGATCGTGCGGCCGTTCTTGACTTTCGGGGAGGTCTGTGCTAAGATTTTCTCAGCCAAAAAATATTGATTGGAGATCAAATCATGGAGAGAATCAAGACCCTCGAGACCCGCGATCTGTGTGCCAGCGCCAAGAACGGCGGCTGCGGTGAGTGCCAGACCTCCTGCCAGTCCGCCTGCAAGACCAGCTGCGGCGTTGCCAACCAGGCCTGCGAGAACGAGAATCGGTAAATACCACCGATAACATGCGCCGTCCGTCGGATGCGCGGAGACCCTTCCGCGTCCGTCCAGGGACGGCGCTTTTTTGATGTGCGAGGAGAAGACGATGGTTCATCAGTATCAGCTGAACGGATATAATATCGTGCTGGACACCTGCTCCAACGCGATCCATGTAGTGGACGAGGTGGCATATGACGTGATCGCCCTGTTTCCGGACAGGACGGAGGACGAGATCGTATCGGCGCTCCTCACGAAGTACGCGGACCGGCCCGATGTGACGGAGGAGGAGCTCCGGCTCTGCGTCTCCGACGTGCGGGCTCTGAAGGATGCGGGGAAGCTCTATACCCCCGATACCTTTGCGGACATGGCGGGACAGTTCAAGGAGCGCTCCGGCGACGTGGTGAAGGCGCTGTGCCTGCACGTGGCCCATACCTGCAACCTCAACTGCTCATACTGCTTCGCGAGCCAGGGACGCTTCCACGGGGAGCGGGCGCTCATGTCCTTCGAGGTGGGGAAGCAGGCCTTGGATTTCCTCATGGACCACTCCGGCACCCGCCGGAACCTGGAGGTGGATTTCTTCGGCGGCGAGCCCCTGATGAACTGGGACGTGGTGAAGCGGCTGGTGGAATATGCCCGGAGCGTGGAGGGGGAGAGGAAGAAGCGTTTCCGGTTCACTCTCACCACCAACGGCATGCTTATCGACGACGAGGTCATTGATTTTGCCAACCGGGAGATGAGCAACGTGGTCCTCTCCCTGGACGGGCGGAAGGAGATCCACGACGCCCTGCGGGTGGACTACGCCGGCAACGGCAGCTATGACCGCATCGTGCCGAGGTTCCGAAAGCTGGTGACGGCCCGGGGCGGGAAGAACTATTATATGCGCGGCACTTTTACTCACCGCAATCCCGACTTTACGAATGACCTCTTCCACATGGCGGACCTGGGCTTCACGGAGCTGAGCATGGAGCCGGTGGTCTGTGCGCCGGATGATCCCGCGGCGCTTACCCCGGAGGATATCGAGATCGTCAAGAAGCAGTACGAGCTCCTGGCGAAGGATATGCTCCGCCGCCGGGAGGAAGGCCGTCCCATCACCTTCTACCATTATATGCTGGACCTTACCGGCGGGCCGTGCATCTATAAGCGCATCTCCGGCTGCGGCTCCGGCACGGAGTATATGGCGGTGACGCCCTGGGGCGACCTCTATCCCTGCCACCAGTTCGTGGGGGAGGAGAAGTATAAGCTGGGAGACGTCTGGAACGGCGTGACCAACACCGCCCTCCGGGAGGAATTCAGGGCTTGCAACGCCTATGCCCGCCCCGATTGCGCCGATTGCTGGGCCAAGCTCTACTGCTCCGGCGGCTGCGCCGCCAACGCCTACCACGCCACCGGGTCCATCCGGGGCGTCTACGAGGCGGGGTGCGACCTCTTCCGCAAGCGGATCGAGTGCGCCATCATGATGAAGGCGGCGGAGGCCGGGCTGTGAATACCCCCATCGCCGACTTCGTCCGCGACTATGCCGCCTCCGATACGCTGCGGCTGCATGTGCCGGGACATAAGGGGCGGGGACCTCTCGGCTGCGAGGCTCTGGATATCACGGAGATCCGCGGCGCAGACTCTCTGTACGAGGCCTCCGGCGTTATCGCCCAAAGCGAGGAAAACGCCGCGGCCCTCTTCGGCAGCGGGCGGACGCTCTTCTCCACGGAAGGGTCCAGTCAATGCCTGCGGGCCATGGTGTATCTGGCGCTGACCTGCCGTCCGGAGGGTGCGGCGCCGGTGCTGGCCGCCGCGCGGAACATGCATAAATCGTTCCTGTATGCCGCCGCCCTGACGGACGCCCGCGTCGAGTGGCTTTGGCCTGAGCGTATGGATTCCCTTTGCTCCTGCGAGATCACGCCGGAGGCGCTGGACGCGGCGCTGTCCCGGATGGACGAGGCGCCCGCGGCGGTGTTCGTCACGAGCCCCGATTATCTGGGCGTTCAGGCGGATATCCCGGGTCTCGCGTCGGTGTGCCGCCGATTCGGCACGTTGCTGGCGGTGGACGGGGCCCACGGCGCGTATCTGC
Source organism: uncultured Oscillospiraceae bacterium (assembly GCA_905234625.1). Lineage (GTDB taxonomy): Bacteria > Bacillota > Clostridia > Oscillospirales > Oscillospiraceae > CAJOIG01. The sequence goes on from CAJOIC010000042.1 coordinate 28,931, forward strand.
ACTTTCTGACCCCGCCGGCGGGAGCCCTGGACCTGGGGGCGGACCTTGTCTGCGAGTCCGCCCATAAGACGCTGCCGGTGCTGACCGGCGGCGCGTATCTCCACATCGGAAAAAACGCCCCGGTGGCATTTGCGGAGAACGCCCGGACCGCCATGTCGATCTTCGGGTCTACCAGCCCGTCATATCTGACGCTTATGTCCCTGGATCTCTGCAATCGGACGCTTGCGGAGGGGTACGGAGACCGGCTCATGAAGACGGCGGGGATCGCGGAGAGCATTCGATGCCGTCTGCGGGCCCTGGGTTGGGAGGCGGTGAGGAGCGACCCTCTCCGGGTGACCGTCCGGGGAGACGGCGAGGCTATGGCGGCGCGTCTGCGGGAGGGAGGCGTGGAGCCTGAGTATGCCGACCGGGACAGTCTAGTTCTGATGCTCACGCCGGAAAGCGATCCCGCGGCGCTGATGCGCGTCCCGGACGCGCTGGGGCGAAACGACCTGCCGGAGCCCCCGTCCCGGGCGCTGCCGACGGCGAAATGCGAGACGGTTTGTACCCCGCGTCAGGCGCTGTTCTCCCCCCGGGAGACCGTCCCGGCGGCGGAGGCTCTTGGCCGGATCTGCGGCGCGCCAACGGTGTCCTGCCCCCCGGCGGTGCCCATCGCCGTATGCGGCGAGCGGATCGGACCGGAGGCCGGGAAGCTGTTCGAATACTACGGCGTAAACCAGGTGGACGTGCTGAAAGAATAATGAACGGAGCTTTCCTGTTTTGGAAAGCTCCGAATCTTGTTTTACAGGGTCACCAGGCCCGCGTCCACCAGCTTCTGAAGGCTCATGAGGATGCCGATTTTCGCGTGATACCAGGTGAGGCCGCCCTGGAAATAGACGGCGTAGGGCTCCCGGATGGGGCCGTCGGCGGAAAGCTCGATGGAAGAGCCCTGGACGAAGGCCCCCGCCGCCATGACCACCTCCGCGTCGTATCCTGGCATGGCCCATGGAACGGGGGTGACGTAGCTGTCCACCGGCGCGGCGGCCTGGATGCCCAGGCAGAAGGCCAGCATCCGCTCCTGGGAGCCCAGCTCCACGGCCTGGATGATATCGTGCCGCGCCTCCCGGGCGTCCGGGACGCAGCGGAAGCCAAGCCTCTCGTAGATGTTGGCGGCGAAGACGGCGCCCTTCAGGGCTCCTGCCACCACCGTGGGGGCCAGGAAAAAGCCCTGGAACATGGAGGGGAGCTGACCGAGGTTTGCGCCTACCTCCTGACCGAGACCCGGAGCGGAGAGGCGGTACGCGCACCGGTCAACGCAGCTCTGGGTGCCGCAGATGTAGCCGCCCACCGCGGCGAGGCCGCCGCCGGGGTTTTTGATGAGGGACCCCACGATCATGTCCGCACCGTACTCGGAGGGCTCCGCGGTCTCCACGAACTCCCCGTAGCAGTTGTCCACCATGCAGAGAACGTCCGGTTTCACGGCCTTGCAGAAGGCGATGAGCTCCCCGATCTGCGCCGGGGAGAAGCTGGGACGGGTGGCGTAGCCTTTGGAGCGCTGGATGGTGATGAGTCTGGTTCGGTCGTTGATGGCGGCGCGGATGGCGTCATAGTCAAAGGAGCCGTCGGGCTTCAGATCCGCCTGGCGGTAGGTCACGCCGTATTCCGCGAGAGAGCAGGGGGAGGGCCGGATGCCGATGACCTCCTCCAGGGTGTCGTATGGCGCGCCTACGGGGGAGAGGAGCTCGTCCCCCGGCCGGAGGTTCGCCGAAAGGGCGATGGCCAGGGCGTGGGTGCCGCAGGTGATCTGAGGCCGGACCAGGGCCGCCTCTGTGCGGAAGGTGTCGGCGTAGACCCTCTCCAGCACGTCCCGGCCCAGGTCGTTGTAGCCATACCCCGTGGTCTGGGCGAAGCACTGGGCGTTTACCCGGTTCTTCCGCATGGCGGCCAGGACCTTGGCCTGGTTGTACTCCGCGGCGGCGTCGATCTCGTCGAACCGGTCACGAAGCCCCGTCAGGATGTCCTCTCCAAAACGGCAGACCTGGGGCGAGATGCCCAGGTCCTCATACATTGTCGAAATATCCATTGCTTCCGCCTTGAAAAATAGTTTTTTATATAAGTTAACACCCGGAGTGGGCAATGTCAAGGCGCGGAAGGACGCCGTCCTTTTGAGACGACGTCTTTCACGGTCTATTGCCCTTGTATTTCATGCGCGTGGCCTCGCCTCCGCGCAAATGGCGCTCGGCCTTGTTCCGCTCCAGAACTGTCCGGGCCTGAGAATACAGCCTGCGGTCGATGCCCTTGAGCCGCTCGGACAGATCCTTATGTACAGTTGATTTGCTTACGCCGAAGCGCTTGGCTGCGTCCCGGACGGTGGCGTCGTTTTCGATGATGTACAGAGCCAGCTGAACGGCTCTGTGGGAAATATCCTCCCGCATGCGTACCACTCCCGACGATTTCGATGGTACAGTCTATGCGCGCCGGAGGGATTTATGACGGCGCTCCGCGGAGCGGAAAAGTGCGCCTCGGGATATCCTCTCTGTGCGCTGGCCGTGTTCACTGGGGCGGGAATCAGCCCCTTGGAGTAAAAGACGGACTGGCTCAGGAGGATGCCCGCCCTGCGGCATGGCTGGGGACGTCCCGGACACTTGAAAAAAGGGGATGGGCGTGGTATTTTATAGGCGGATTATCAACTGAAAAAACAAAGGAGCACGGGAGGAGGCCTTGCGCACGCGAAAGCGCCGGGATCCGTCTTTCGTGGGAAACGGAGTCATATATGAAGGTTGCGGTGATCGGAACGGGGACCCTGGGGCCTGCCATCGCGCAGGTGTTTGCGGAGTGCGGCAGGATCGAGACGGTGTATCTTTGCCGGGGCAGGGACCTGGCGACCGGAAACGGCAAGGATAAGATCGAAAGGGCCTATGATAAGCTCATCAGGTCCGGCAAGCTCTCCCGGGAGCAGGCCGACGCTTATCTCGACAAAATCGTCACGGGGCCCAAGGAAAACGCCGCCCGGGCGGAGCTTCTGGTGGAGGCGGTTTCGGAGAATCTGGAGATCAAGCGGAAGGTGTTCCGGGAGCTGGACGCCATCTGCGGCGAGAGGTGCCTGTTTACCACAAACACCTCGTCCCTGCCCATCAACGAGATCGGCGATGGCTTGAGCCGCCCCCTTATCGGCATGCATTTCTTCAACCCCGCCCCTGTGATGAAGCTGGTGGAGGTGGTGGCCACGGAGGATACCCCCCGGGAGATGATCGACACGGTGATGCAGGTAGCCGCGGACCTGGGCAAGAGTCCCATTGAGATCAAGGAGGCGCCGGGCTTCGTGGTTAACCGGGTGCTCATCCCCATGATCAACGAGGCTATATCCATCTACGCGGAGGGCGTGGCCTCCATCGACGATATCGACACGGCCATGCGCCTGGGCGCAAACCAGCCCATGGGCCCTCTGGCCCTGGGGGACCTCATCGGTCTGGACGTGGTCCTCTCGATCCTGAACGTCATGCTGAAGGACACCGGCGACCCGAAATACGTCCCCCAGCCCATGCTCAAGAAGATGGTCCGGGAGAAGAAGCTGGGCCGCAAGACCGGCGAGGGATTCTATAAATACTAAATGAGCGCGCCGAAGCACGGCGCAAAAGATAGCGGACGGTCCGTTGATAGTTGAAACGGTCAGTTGCATTGATGAGGATCGTATGTTAATATACTGTTATTGTTGTTGATGTATCATTGACAGTTTCATTGATCGGGGAGACTCGTTTTTTCGCGGGAAAGGCCGCCCTGCGGCAGCCGTCCCGCGCATCGTGAAGGAAGGGACTCACCCGGTTTCGGCGCCCGGATGCTCCGAGGGGCCGGGTTTTATACGGAGGAATCGAGCATGATCCCATGGGCTGTTGAAGGCATAGTTTTTCTCGGCGCTGCGCTGATGGTATATAACATCATATGCTTCGTCCGCTTTGCCCGCAATATCAGCGGAACCAAGACCTGGGACAAAAGCAGCCGCATCCTGGCGGTGCCCATCGTGCTGCTGGTGCTGTTTCTCCTGGGGTATGTCGTCATTGGCGTCTGGGGCGATCCCAATTGGGTCATGGGCATGGTGCTGCTGGGAGGCAGCGTCTTCGTGCTCGTCATGTATCTGATGCTGGATAGGATCGTCAAGCGGATACTCGAAAACGAGCAT